>SEEV01000217.1 GCA_004211695.1 Rhodococcus sp. (in: high G+C Gram-positive bacteria) | reverse complement strand
TGCCAGCTGCTCAACGACACGAACACCGTCTACCCCGGCACCGCCCTCGCCCTGCGCTACAGCACCAAACCCCACCGGTGACCGAACATCAATTCCTGCACCATGTCAGGAGTCCTGGTCCCGGGACACGCTGATCACCCGTACTCCTGGCAGCCCAAACAACACTGTCGTACTCTCGACCACGCCCTTGGTCCTTCCGTTGCCTGATGCTTCGCAACATCCAGACTTCAGGAGACCAAGGGCCCTCAGCAGATCGACGCGCCGAACACCCTCAAATCCCAGGTTGCCCGCTCAAGATTGAAGAGCCCCGTTAGCTTCAACCAATTTAAGGCCAGGTAGATTTATCGAGTGGCCCGCTCGGGGAGTCAACGGCCACTTGGGGCCCTATCGTGCGGGCCCACTCGAATACCACTTGCTCACAGAATCTCGAAACCGAACGGGCGACCACTGCCCCTCATACGCCGGCATCACTCCCTTCTCGATCATTGAAATTAAGACACGAGCAAGCGCATTCGCATCGGTCGCAGTTCTGTCACTGATGACTCGACCACCACGGCTCACCCGCGCGACAAGGGTATCTGCGCCTGACCCTTCTACCGTCACCACCCATTTCTCACAAGCGAGAGCCTCAGCAACCACCCACCCAGCACCCTCGCGTGACGCGGTGTGAAGGAGACCTGCGCTCTTGTTCAACATATCCATAACCTCGGAACGGCTCTTTCGGCCAACGAAAGAAACCTTTCCGCTTTCAATTAGGTCGGCATACCGCGCCTCTAAACCCATTCGAAGCGGGCCATCACCTACAAATACTATTTTCATTTTAGAAGGAAGGAAACGTGCCGCCTCGCATCCAAGCCAAGGCCTCTTTCGATCAATAAGCTCACCAATTACTAAGACGACTCTATCCCCTCGATCCAAATCGAGGTCATCAGCTCTTGAACTGGATAGAATATTCTCATCAACTGAACAGTTTTGTTCGACCTCCAGCGCCTTGGAACGAAACAAATACTGCTTCTTTGTCCAATCAGTCTGGCACACGACCACAGACACTCTTGATGCGAGAATGGAGAACCACACGGACTTAAGTATCCGCAATGAGCGCCACAGCACAGAACCCTTGGTATTCAAATTCACGCTAGAGCTACCAACCGGCCCCCAAACCGTGGTGGCCCCGTCGCTTCTTAAAAAGTGGACCGCACCCGGAATAGCGTCAGAGGCTAAAGTGATGTGATGGACGACTTTCACATCAAATTCCCGCATCAAATGCGCCAGACGTCGCCAAACGCGCGCTTGCCAAACTATTGATTCGAGACGAAAACCCATCGACTGACCTAGTTGCTTCACAGTCCAACCATCAACGCCCTGAACAGACACGTTACATCGATTGGAGCTGGGAAGTAGACCGACCAAGGCAGATACGTGTTTGGACCTAGTGAACACGACTAGGTCCATCTCGTGCATATCCGCATAAAACGCGGCGGCTTCCAAAAGCGACGCACCAGCGCCTGCCTCAGACCCTAGTTTTGGATCGGCAGCGAAGGCGATGCACGCAACCACATCACGGCTCACATCGGGTACCATCTTTTCATGAGTTTTAGACAAGCTGTGTCAGCCGACCTCAGCAGAATATACCAGACCACGTCCACGTTTTCCGCGTTGAAAGCAACATTCATCTCCGCGCCATTTTCCGCGGCCTTGCTGTATCGACTCTCTAGCGTCGTCTTCGCCCGAAACCGTATTATCGCCCAGTTAATTGCGCGGGTAAATTTGGCTATCAATGGAATTGACATCGATCCACGAGCAACGATAGATGACGGAGTTCTCTTCCAGCACCCGGGTGGAGTAGTCATTGGCGGCGGGGTGCATATTGGGTCTTACTGCACTCTTATGGGGGGTGTAACGATCGGGAGAAAGACTCTTGGTTACGACGATTTCAACGGTTATCCTAAATTAGGAGCCTGTGTTACCGTCGGAGCGAATGCAACGATACTTGGACCAATTTCAATCGGCAATCAAACAACTATCGGGGCAAGCGCGGTGGCAATCAAAGATACCCCCGACCGATCAATTTGGGCTGGCAACCCGGCCCGACTCATTCGATCGACGAATGGAGAGGTAGAGAAGTAGGTACGTTACTACTACCGACCCTATTCCACCTGCTGCGATTGCGATACTAATTTGAGCCGGCTGTCCCCAGCACATAACGACAACAAGTGCGGTATAGGCCGTGGCCGTTCCGCACACTTGACCAGTTAGACTAGCGCCTCCCAACTTCAACACTCGGATCAGTGCACCTCCAGGTTGGCCAACGACAACTGCTATGACCGATAAAACGACCGGAATCCACACGGCGGATACGACTGAGGCCATGTCCGCTGGGACCAAAATTGTCAGCACTGCCGATTTGGCATAAATAGCTATCGTAACAATCAATGTGGAGCCGGCCGTTGCGGCGATGACGAGTCGACGGACCGCCCTCAAGACTTGAGGTTTAGGTTGATGAGCCATCCATTTTATCAGCGTCGGTTGGCAGGAAAGCGCCAAGACCGCGACTGGATTCAGTAGCGACTGAGTGAGGCGTATCGCGCCAAGCGTGTCTGGTCCTGCAAAACTTAGCGACACTATCGGTAGACACTGTGTCGCCGCAGTTGCGAACACATACTGCAACGTAATCATTAATTCGTATCTCCCCAAGCTTGCGAGATACGTTCCTGTCGAAGTTGAATTACCTCGGTACGTAAACGTCGCATAAAATATCCAAGGAGTACTCGACAGCAACGCCAGGACAACGACCACTGGGCCCAGTTCCGCCGTCAGTGCTACCGCCAATCCGCATAGCGCAGTTAAGAAGCGCAGAATGTCGACTAGTGCGATATTTTTGGCACTCACTTCACCCACTCCCACAAATAGCGCGTAGCGTATGCCGTCCGATATCGCGTACATGACAAAGAAATACGACGCGAGAGAACCAAGCAAGCCAACGAGTAGGTATGAGACGCTGATAACTGCGATAGTAAGTGCGAAAAGGGAATACTTTTGAAACTTCCAGTATCCATCTACTACGTCACGGGAGTGTTTCGCTGCTAACAGCTGCTCTCCGAGCACTGATCTATTCATCGACATAAGTATCGCGAGTATAATCGCGGCTGCGCTAATTAGGCCGAAATCTCGCGCAGAGAAGGTGTGCGAAAAGGCTAAGATTACCAGGAATGACACACCAGACTGGGAGAGCTGACTCATAATATTCCAAACTCCAATCGACCTGTTGGTCGAGGGAGTTTCGAATCGATGCCTACCCATCTCTTAAGGCAATCCAAATGGAACCAAAACTGCTAACCAAGGCTTGATCTGTCGATCTCGACGCGAACTCTTTCGCGTTGGAATAGGAGGTTTCCCTACGAATTGCCCGAATTTTGTCGGCAAGTTCCTCTGCATCCGGATAGCGAAACACAGCTCCCAATTCCCACCTGCGAACGCGCCATCCGACTAGTCCGTGTTCAGACGCAATAACACGAGTGCCAGACGCAGCAGCTCTCGAGAGAACACCGCTAGTTGCGGAAAATGCCGAGTGGTAAGGAAGTAAAATAACTGAACTCGCGGCCATTACCTTCGCGAGAACATCGTCGCTGACATAATAGTCAAAGTGAGTGAGGCGTTCGCCGTATGCTTCGCGAAGCCTATCCGCGCAACCCTCCTGACTCCCCTCGATACGACCCACGATGCACACGTTGACCGATTTGTCGGCTAATAGCAGCATAGCCTTTACTGCCACATCAAAGCCTTTCCGGGCATCTTGGGTGCCAATCAGACCGATGACAAAGTCGTGCTCATTCCAGCCGTACTCGCGTCGAGCGACTCGAGCCTCAAACTGCCCAAATGGTCCCGACCAAGGATCAGGCAGTAAGTGATAGTGCTTCTTATTGACGCGCTCATCGAAGCAGCAGACTGTGGCAGATGTCAAATACCGCACCAGCGCCACCAGCCAGCCTTTGGCTCTAGCGCCAAACAATTTGTGGTCGTCTATAACATCATCTATCCGGTAGCGTACGAGCAATATTTTCCAACGTGGCGCGAATATACGTGCGATTGGCAGGACTAGCCAAAGCCACTTGGTGTAGTCGTCAATCGCGGTAAAAACAAGCGTACCGGTTCGGTCCCTCCTTAACCGGCCGACGAGTACTGCCAGGCAGCTCATAATTATCCGTATAGAGATGTCACCAGGGCGACTCCGCGGCTCGCCTACTCGTGCGTTGACGAACGCAATGGAGGATGGTAGGTCCGAAACAAACTTAGACAGATCTGCGCCAGCAATCCTTTCGGGCGCGATTATCACGCACTCATCGTGGTCTTCGACTGCTCTAACTAATGGCCTCAAAACTTGCAGCCTTGAACCAAATGGGTTCGCCTCAAAGAATATCGTAGTCACCGGCCCACATCCAGATGCGTGTTTGTCGGGCGACCCCCCATGTGACTTCCATCGTCAGTTCGCTGTGGTCTACAACTTTCTCCGTCCGATCTGGTGGGAGCCTGTGTCAGCACCCAAAGCATTGTCGCGTATAGGCATATTGCCACCGCAAGCTTGTCCAACGCAGGGTTAAACAGCAGAGAAATAGTCAGCGCAACGAGAGCGATCAATGGCCCTAAGCTGCCGAGTCCGTTCTGAGCAATATTTCGTACGCAGCACCAAGCGCCATACGCGATTAAGAGTATGAATGCACTTATAGCAAGCATTCCGCCATACACTCCAAGCGTTAAGATGGAGTTGTGTAACGGCACTTTCATTGGCTTCCCGTTAATAATTGCGGAGGCTGTTATTGTCTGCACCCCATGACCTCCCAGAACAATGTTCTTTGAAATCGTGCTAATCCCCTGGGACCAAAGCAGTTCTCGCGTACTGCTATTGCTGGTTCTACTCGACTTAGCATAAAATAGTTCCACAATTCGCTGACCGGCATACAGATAGAAGAGAGCGACCGCGGGTCCAGCTACCATGACAGCAATTTTTAAGAATTGCCCCGCAACTAAGCGGCATAGCACCGCCAATAGAGCGCCGGTGATACAAATTAGTAATAGCGTCGCGGTCGGGTACTTTACGGTGCTTGCAATTGCGGCTGCGACGGAAACCAGGACTATCGCAGACTTTAGTCTTACCGCCAGAAGACAGATTGCAACAAGTATGAATAGAGTTTCATGATTGGCGAATGTAGGGGGCGAGCCGAAAGGTGCTGCAGCTGCATTATACAGGGCCAGTAGTGAGTAGAAGAGAGCGATCACACTAAATGCTGCCCCCCACTTTTGGGCGTCAGCTCTCAAGACCTCGCGATAGTTTATCTCTCCAGGCACTACGTGTGAATCCGTTTTGGTTAGCAGGTAGGAGACTCCGTACGCAGCCAATATTGCCGGGGGCATAGCCACGGTATAATTGTCTTTATTAAAGTTTCCAACTAATGTACCTATAATAAGATACGCCAAGCAAATGCTGGAGAAGAGGAGAAGTAATAGTACGTTCGTCGCAATGTAGCGCTTGGACGATAGGGGCTCGCCTGCAGGAAATTCACCCCGACTGTCTTCGGCCTCGAAGCGGCGCCGGGCCCTTCCATCAGCCGCTCCCGCTATGCACATCGCTGGAATGATCAATCCGTATCGCCAGGCGGGCCCTTGGCTTGCCCACCCAAAGAAGTCGGTGGATGAAAATAGTAGAGCCACCGTCAGTGTGCGGTAAGGTACTGCAGGGTTGGCGGTCAGCATCCCATCGCGCGATGTGCACCATAACATCGCGCATCCCAGTCCGACGGTTACCGCAACGAATATTAGCGTAACTAACATCATGCTACTTACGGACGCAACGAAGACAACTATCGCTGTGGCCGTCCAGACGGCCGAATATGATGCTATTGATTTCGTGCTAAGTGCGCTAGTCCGCATCAAGCAACTCTGCAATCTGCTGCTTCCAGCACAAAATATCGCTCGCGGGCAATGTCAGCTCGACCGGCCTTCTCCTCGTAAAGGCATCGCCGTAATCGGAGACACATTCACGCTCGATAATGGGCAGGCCAGTGTCACTATGAATCTCGATTGCTCGGTTATCGATTGCAACAATGATCGAATGTGCTCCAAGCTGATGTGCTCTAATACCGGCATGTAGGCGTGTGCCTACATAGTCTGCGCCACTCTTTACGATTTCATCAAACCAGCTCACCTCTCGTGACCCGATCCGTACATCTAGTCGCATCTTCTCAATATACGTTGCATCTTTCTCGCCCTGCGGCCAGATGTAGACTGTTTCGTAGATTGACCTTAGGGATTCGAACAACGCAAGATCTGCGGTTACGTCCCGTTTGTAATCGGTAAGGGTCACAACCACGGAGTCTGAGACTTCAGTAGCCACGTTGACACTCTCCGGCAGTGTCCAGAGCGTAGGACAGCTAGTGTTTGTCGCTTCGATTCCTATTTCGTCGAGTTTTTGTTTGGTATAGAAATCTCTAACGCTGATGGGGCTTCCCCTAAACAGCGTTTTCCAAATCTTTGCAGACAGAAGATTTGTTCGGTCCTGATACTTCCACCAGCCCACCCCGATTGTGGATGTTCGACCCATTAGCAGCGCTACTATCTCAGGGTCCATCTTCCACTGCATATAGAAGGGTATATTGCCATTCAGAATATTGGTCCCGCCGACGAAGAAATGTCGGCAGGATTTGGCTCGCCGGCGCTCGGCGCGGGTCATTAGGCGTTGTGTCGGTAGGCTTACGACATCATAGGCAGGGAATATCTCAGACAGTTCGCGCCTGACAGCGTCTTGAATGATGTGATCGCCCATATTATCGGAATCGATGCTTGGATCTAAGAGTCCAATTATGGTTTGCTCAGCCACTGGTGTCATGCCTCATATCTACAAACTCTCCCGGCGCCTTTGCCTCTGTGGGACCACATAGACCGGATGAACTTTTGCATTGCGTTGATGCTGTTTTCAGACGTTTACGCATGGTCATGAGCGAGACTTTCTCCTGCGTGATTTCAGACTTGATCGTTCTTGGGATTAGACCCAAAGGGACGGACGCAAGCTGATCTCCCTTGAGAGTCGACCTATCCCCCCATTTTATTTTCTCAACGTCTGCACGCGTTCTCGATACCACGCGATCGTGGAAGCGATACCCATCTCCAACTCGATCTTGGGATGCCAACCCGCTGCACGCAGTTTGCTCACATCGAGCAACTTCTGCGGCGTGCCGTCAGGTTTCGTTGTATCCCAATCGGTCTCACCTTCGAAGCCGACAGCTTCGGAGACAATTCTGGCGATCTCCTTGATGGTCGTGTCCTCGCCGGTACCTACGTTGACCTGACCGGCTCCATCGTAGTGCTCGAGGAGATGAATGCACGCGGCCGCCATATCATCGACATGAAGGAACTCTCGCCTCAGAGAGCCGGTACCCCAGTTGGTCACCTTGTCAACTCCGTCACGACGAGCCTCGTCGTACCTGCGAATGAGCGCAGGCAGCACGTGCGATCCCTCGGGTGAGAAGTTGTCGCCCGGCCCGTACAAGTTGGTGGGCATTGCGGAGATCCACGGCAAGCCGTACTGCTTACGCACCGACTGGATGTGCAGAATGCCGGCAATCTTCGCGATCGCATACGCGTCGTTTGTCGGCTCAAGATGTCCGGTTAGGAGGAACTCCTCCTTGATCGGCTGCGGAGCCAGCTTGGGATAGATGCAGGACGAACCAAGGAAGAGCACTCGCCCCACACCCTGTGCCAACGCGGCGTCGAGAACATTGACCTGAATGCGCAAGTTGTCGGAGAGAAAATCGACCGGATAGGTACTGTTCGCTAGGATGCCTCCAACCTTGGCTGCAGCCAGCACTACAGTCGCGGGCTTACTCTCCTCAAAGAAGGCGAAGACTGCATCGCGGTCCCTGAGATCGAGCTCCGAGGACGACCGACCGATCAGCTTGCTGAATCCGAGACCTTCCAACTTGCGCCAAATCGCCGACCCGACGAGGCCGCGATGTCCAGCCACGTAGAACGGAGCATCGCGACCGAGCGGAGCTGGTACGTAATTAGTTGTCACAGCGTGTACTCCCAGTCCGGCAGCGCCGGCCTGTCGATCCACGGCCGTCCCTCATGCTCAAGTGCCGCGATGTCCGCATCGACCATGATCCTTGCAAGTTCGGGGGTGTGGACAGTTGCCTTCCACCCAAGTTTCTCTTCGGCCTTGCTCGCATCGCCGATCAGTGCGTCTACCTCCGTAGGACGGAGGTACCGCTCATCGAACTTCACGTGCTTTTCCCAGTCGAGCCCCGCACGCTCGAAGGCGACAACGAGGAAATCCTTCACCGAGAAGTTGCCGCCGGTGGCGAGGACGAAATCATCCGGCTCGTCGGCCTGCAGCATCCGCCACATGCCCTCCACGTACTCGGGTGCGTAGCCCCAGTCACGGATCGCGTCGAGGTTTCCCATGTAGACGTTCTGCTCGATCCCGGCTTTGATGCGCGCAACAGCACGGGTTATCTTTCGTGTTACGAATGTTTCTCCACGCCTGGGCGATTCGTGATTGAACAGGATGCCATTGACGGCGAAAATGCCGTAGGCTTCGCGGTAATTCTTGGTGACCCAGTACGCATACACCTTGGCTGCGCCGTATGGCGAGCGCGGGTAGAACGGGGTCTTCTCGTTCTGCGGGGGCGGAGTTGCACCGAACATCTCGGAGCTGGACGCCTGGTAGTAGCGACACTGCAGGCCAGCCAGCCGTACTGCTTCAAGGAGGCGAATCGCGCCGACGCCGGTGGTGTTACCGGTGTGCTCGGGCTCGTCGAAGCTCACCCTGACATGCGACTGTGCACCGAGGTTGTATACCTCGTCCGGCTGAACTTCGGTGAGCAAGGTGACCAGCCTAGCTCCATCGCTGAGATCGCCATAGTGCAAAAAGATCTTAGCGTCCTTGTCATGCGGGTCTTGGTACAGGTGATCGATGCGGGAAGTGTTGAACGTGGACGACCGACGAATCAGGCCGTGCACCTCATACCCCTTACGCAACAGCAATTCCGCAAGGTACGAACCATCCTGGCCCGTGATACCGACGATTAATGCACGTTTCATTACGTTACTCCATCCTGCCAACCGCCATTGATTTCAAGCGCATAGAGCCACGCCTACTGGTTTCGCGTTCCTGATCTATTGTGCGGATCATAACGATACTTGGGAGCTATCTGCTTCTATGCATTTGATAATGCTAAATTGCGGGGACAATACATTCGTTTCTCGACCTGAACTTTGTTGCATTCAAGGCGAATTATCTTTTCGATCCACCCTGAATGTGATTGCGAAATATAGACCCGTTGGTCGGCATCCACGACCATACTGCGAAACGTATACATCGGGAATAGCCGGCTATTCAGTCCCATGCGCTCCGACTTGTAGAACACCGGCCCCTTGGTGAGCTTTATCGCCAGAGCCGCCGCCGCAAGCACGTTGACATTGCTGCGCAGCGCCATCTTTCGGAACACGTACCTCGTGACTGATCCTATGGTGAACGCTTCAGTACGCACCATCACTCGCCACCACCGCCCTAATCGTCTTGCCGATAATGAGCAAATCCCCCATCATCGACCAGTTCTCCACATACGAGAGGTCCAGCCGCACAGTCTCTTCCCACGACAGGTCCGATCGTCCGCTCACCTGCCACAGTCCGGTGACGCCGGGCTTCACAAGCAGCCGGCGCCGAACCGTGCCGTCGTAGGCTTCGACTTCGCGGCGCAGCGGCGGTCGAGGCCCGACCACACTCATCTCGCGTCGGAGGACATTGATGAACTGGGGCAGCTCGTCGATGCTGAATTTGCGCATGAAGCGGCCGACCTTTGTTACACGCGGGTCTTCACGCATCTTGAACAGCACACCAGCGCCGTCGTTGGCCTTCATGAGTGAAGCCACCTGTTTGTCAGCGTCCACTACCATGCTGCGGAACTTGAGCATTGGGAACGGCTTGCCGTCCAGGCCCATCCGCTCCGACTTGTAGAAGACCGGGCCCTTGCTGGTCACCTTGATCGCAATTGCGACCGCCAATAGAACCGGGCTGATCAAGATCAACGCCAGTGTCGCGAATACGAAGTCGAACGACAGCTTCGAGAACCTCTGCGCACCGTGGTACTGCGGCTTCTCCACATGGATCAGCGGAAGGCCCGCGACAGGGCGCATCGAGAGCCGAGGGCCCGACACGTCCATCATCCCGGGTGCGACGACAAGGTCGACATGGTGAGGCTCGAGCGCCCACGCCAGGTCCCGCATTCCGTCGTGACCGAGGTGCTCGGTTGCCGTAACCGCCACTGTGTCGGCCTGGCAGAACTCCAGCGACTCCACCACTTCCTGCTCATCCCCGAGTACGGGGATCTCGCGCCCGTTCACGGTGATCTTGTCGCCGTGCGTACCGGTATGCCCTGGGATGCAGACGCCGACTACGCGGTAACCGTCTGCGGTTCCGCGAGCAAACGATTCGGCAAGATTCCGCACGGAACGTTCTCCTCCGACCACCAGAACAGATGTCTGAAACTCGCCGCGCGAACGCTTGCGTGCGATCACCTGGCGCCACACCCAGCGGTTCACCATCAGGGCGGCCAGGCCCACGGGGAACGCGATAGCCAAGTAGAGACGTGCCAGGTCGAGCCGAAACAGTAGAGCGAGAATTGCAATGAATCCGAAGAGGCGCACCGTCGATACGAAGATCCGGCGGTACTCGTCGGGACCACTGCCGATGACCCGGATGGTGCGAGTCCGGAAGATCACCAACGTCACCAGCCACGCCACCAGCGGAACATCGAATGCGGTCACATTCGTTGCCTTCCACCTGAGAACCAATAAGCCGGCAAGCGCTGCTGTCTTGCGACTGTTGGCGGTGACTGACGACCGCCCCCCTGTATTGCTGCCGGAATGATGATCGCACCTTCAACCAACTTCGTTACAACCGGAGTGGCGAGCATCACAACCGTGAGATCCAAACGGCGAGAACAGGTTCCTGCGCAGGTCATGGGGCTGTAGATCGAATGAATGACACGATCTACACCACACCGGGCACCGCAGATAGGGTCGAAGGTCCTGGCGTCCTGAAAAAGTTCCGGTATTTTGCGCGAACTCTACTCGAGGGTCAGGTCAACATGGCGTCTCAGCGCAGACCGGACAGCTCCTCATCCGACTACATGCGTCCGCCAACGCCACGGTCGCGACGGACACCTTCCCCACCATCACTGGCGGGGACTGTCATTCACGTGAATGGTCCCGAGGCGCCACCGCGTAGGCGCCTGATGGGCCGTTCTACGATCGGCGCCGAACCATCACATAAAGAGGGAGAGTGTCACGTGGACAGAGACAGCATTTGGAATACGCCATGGGGAATGCTTTTCTCTTTCGGCTCAGAACTGGTGCACGCGCTGAATTTCGGCAGCGTGAATACGTAGCGAGAAATGTCCGCCCTCCGACACGGGGGGCGGACAGAGTGAGAAACGCTTGCCTGGGACCGGTGTCTCAATTCCGATTACTCATCGCGGCCTATCCGTCACTATGTGACCGAATTCCAGATAGACCACGCGCGTCAGTGGCACGATCGAACCGTGACCAGTCGCCCGCTCGACAATGCTCCCCACCGCAGTCGCTGGTGCCGGCTGCGTGTGGCGTGGCGGAGGAAGCTCGATCCGAGTGAGCAGTCGGCAGTGGTGTCATGGGCGGCATTCACGCTGACGTTCGCGGGGGTTCGGGCGTTGACGCACTGGATCAGGCGTGGGCACGGACCTGCCGGCGGCGGGTTGAGTCTCCACGGCCGCCATTTCCACCATTACAACCTGGGGATCGCCGCACTTGCAGGGGTCGGAGCCGTCGCGGTGCGCGGCTCGGAGAAACAACGCCACCATCCGACTGTGCCCGTCTCCTACGGCGTCGGCACCGCGCTCATCGTCGACGAACTGGCGTTGCTGCTCGACCTCGAAGACCTCTACTGGGCGAGGGAGGGGCGCACGAGCGTCGACGCCGCAGTGATCATCATCGGACTCGGCGGACTGATGACCGCGGGGTTCGAGTTCTGGCCCGCGGCCCAACGCGCACTCACGGAGCCGACGTAGGCCCCAGCACCCCGGACAGCCCGGCCGTTCCCCACGGCTCGATGTCGTAGACGGGGATGCACTCCAGTCCGCAGGCGTGCACGCGGTCCACGACAGCTGCGTCCGAACCGGAACAGGTGCCGTGAACTACGGCTTCGGTGACGATCGCGCACAGCACGTCGCCGCCGAAGTCGCGGACCGGTTTCAGCCCCTGCTCCACCGTCCAGTGCCTGACGGCGGCCCAGTGCGTCACCTCGGTGACGGTGGACGGGTTGCCGATGAACAACACACTCCGCGTCACCTTCCGTCCGCCGGCGACCGCGGTTGGCTGCACCTGAATCTCCGCCTCGGTACACCACTCGGATGCCAACTCCGCCAGTCCGGTACTTGCAATTGTCGACATCGCCCTTTTCCTGTTCGTGGTCCAACCCGATGTACACCATCCTGTCGCGAGTCGGGCGCGGCACCTGTCCCCCGATCGGGCCCGAAGTGGGATGAAGCGGATGTCCCCCGATCGGCCCCGGCGACGCAGCGCTGCGGCACTGATCGAGACGCCGTATCACAAATCGATCGACCACGCTCGACGGAACTGATTGAGCGACAGCGACATAACGGGCAAACCGGGCATATCCCATCGAGGGACGCCGCGGTCGGCCGAATGCCCCACCACGCAGAACACGCGACAACAGAACACTTTGCTTTCCGATTAATTACTTTTGGAAACTATGAAAACTTGAGAGGTGAAATTCCTTGGTCTCGCACACGCAGGAACCCGCCGTTTCGAACGGTGACGGCACCCGGACACTCGACGAACTCGGCCCCCACTACAAGTGGATTGCGTTGTCGAACACCACGCTCGGCATGCTGGTCGCGACGATCAACTCGTCCATCGTGCTGATCGCACTCCCCGACATCTTCAAGGGCATCCACCTCAACCCACTCGAGCCCGGCAACACCAGCTACCTGTTGTGGATGATGATGGGCTTCCTCGTCGTCACCGCGGTCCTGGTGGTGAGCTTCGGACGGCTCGGCGACATGTACGGCCGAGCCCGGATGTACAACATGGGCTTCGCGGTGTTCACGATCGCGTCGATCTTCCTGGCGGTGACGTGGTTCGACGGCTCCGAGGCGGCATTGTGGCTGATCGGGTGGCGCGTCGTGCAGGGTGTGGGCGGGGCCTTCCTGATGGCGAACTCGTCGGCGATCCTCACCGACGCCTTCCCCGCCGACCAGCGCGGGCTCGCGCTCGGCATCAACGGCGTCGCCGCAATCGCCGGATCCTTCCTCGGCCTGCTCATCGGCGGCATCCTCGCGCCGATCCACTGGAATCTGATCTTCCTCGTCTCGGTTCCGTTCGGCGTGGTCGGCACCATCTGGGCCTACCTGAAACTCCACGACACCGGCGTCCGCCAGCACGCCGACATCGACTGGTGGGGCAACATCACGTTCGCCGTCGGACTGATCGCCGTCCTGGTCGGCATCACCTACGGCATCCAGCCCTACGGGTCTTCGTCGATGGGATGGGGCAGCCCGATGGTGCTGACGTGCCTCATCGGCGGTCTCGCCGTTCTCGCGGTCTTCTGCGCGATCGAGACCAAGGTCGCGAATCCGCTGTTCAATCTGCACCTGTTCCAGATCAAGTCGTTCACCTGGGGCAACATCGCAACCTGGTCGCGTCGCTGGGCCGCGGCGGTCTGCAGTTCATCCTCATCATCTGGCTCCAGGGCATCTGGCTGCCGCAGCACGGCTACGACTACAGCCGCACCCCGCTGTGGGCGGGCATCTACATGCTCCCGATGACCGTCGGATTCCTGCTGTCCGCACCGGTGTCCGGGGTGATCTCCGACAGGTTAGGCACCAAGTGGTTCACGAGCACCGGCATGTTCATCACCGCGGGCACGTTCGGACTGCTGATCGCGCTCCCGGTGAACTTCCACTACTGGGCATTCGCCGTGACGCTGCTGATCAACGGCATCGGCATGGGCATGTTCTCCGCACCCAACCGCGCGGAGGTGATGAACAGCTTGCCCGCCAACGCGCGTGGCGTGGGCGCGGGCATGATGACGACGTTCCAGAACGCGGCGATGTCGATCGGATTCTTCTTCAGCGTCTACATAGATCTCATACTATCTGCCACTCGCGTAGCAGACTGTAGAGGTGTACGTGTGTCACGGCTACCCGCATCACCGTGCGGTGGTGTGGGTTTGACCGTGTCCCACACCGACGCTTGTGGTGCAGGAACATGCTGTTTCGGATTCACCCCCAACCGCTGTGTCACGGCAGGGAGGCTGCGGCGGACCCGGCAATGCCGCGGTCTACTCGGTGTCGGACCGTTCTTGTCCCGGCACCGGCGCACCGGCGCATGTTCGGCCACCCGGACCGCGGGCAACTGCCCACGCCGCCGGGTGACCTTGTTTCTGCCGAGCAGCGCGCGTTTGGCCAGGTTCACCCCCGCGACGTGGTCACGGTTGCCGCCCACCCGACAGCGGGGACACCACGCGTCGTGATAGCCGCCGGGGCGGGAGAGCGGTTCGTCGCAGCCCGGACACAACGCGGAGGAGCCTCGGGCGGGCACCGAGACCACCGTGATGCCGGCACCGGCGGCGGTGTGGGCGAGTGCTGCGACGGCTTGGCGGCGGGCGGACTGCGCGGCCCGATTGTTGTTGACCCGTCCGTGTCCGCGGGTCTCGAGGGTGGTGAGATCCTCGACCGCGATCACCTGCGCGCCGGCTGCGGCGGCGTAGTCGGTGACCTGCCGGGCGAAGTCGAAGGCCAGTTCCCGGTTGATCTTCCCCCTCTTGACGCCTACCGCGGTGCGGTGGGCGCCGAGGACGGCGATCTTCTCCTCCAGTCCCGCGCGAACCTCCGGTAGAGCGGTGGCGGCCAGCCGTGTCAACCTGGCCGCCTTGGCGTGCAGTAGCTGTCCTTCGGCTTGCAGGCGGGCCAGTTTGATCCCGAGGCCGCGGTCGTCGTAGGTCCAACCCCGGTAATCCGAGGACAACCCGACTATGGCCTCTGCCACGATGGCGGCGGCACCGAGCGTGGTCGGGGACCAGTCGACCCCCACCGCGACCGCGGCCGATTTCAGGTCGTCTGCCGGGACGAGTTCGGTCGCGGCGCACCGCCAGAGCAGGCCCTTCCGGTCGAGGACCAGGGTCGGCAGATGCCAGGCGGTGATCGTCCGGTCGTGCAGGTGCTCGGGGATGGCGGCGGTCAGCCGGACACTACGCCACTGCGCCCGCCCTGGGGCGGGGCAGGTGGGCAGCTTCACCGTCAACACCAGCTCGTCACCGGTGACGGCAAGCTGCGCGAGCTGCCGATCGGCGGCCGACAGTCGGGCCATCGCGCTCGTCTGCGGCGGTCCCTGTATTTCGGTGATCCGCAACCGGCCGGCCGGTGCCCCGTCGGTGCGCCGAGAGTAGGCGATGAGCTGGCGTTGCACTCCCCGAGCGAAGCCGGACGGCACAGTGTCGCCCGACCCGGTGGGTGCGGTTAGACGACCGGTGGCCGAGTCGAATCGGGCCGATAGCGCCGCGATCGCGGTGTCCCGGTATGCCAGGGTACGCAGGGTGGCCATCACCTGCGCCGTCACCACCCGCGTCACCCGCGAGGGCACGTAGATTCCGTCCGGATAGATGGGGTTCCAGCCGAGACGGGCCGCCGCGACATGCCCCTGTGCGGGCAGCCTGCGGTCCTGGCGGTCACGGCCGGCGTCGAGCACATCGAACGTCGCCGGCTGCCACAGCCGCGACACCAACTCGTCACCCGCGGCGGTGATCAGGTCGAGCAGCCACCCCACCCGGACATCGACGTCGTCGAGGCCGATCTGCTCGCCGGTCGCGTCGTCGACCGCCACATGGGCGCGTGTAGTCACCGAAAACTGCCGCGCCGCAACCGCAGACCGACGATCCCCGCTGGTACTCACCGGTTACCCCGCCCCCCACCGTGCTGAGGCATCGCCCCGCCGCCTGCGCCGATTCCGCTGCGAGCGCAGCCGGCGGCACCGCCGGGAAGCGACACCAACAACACCCATGTAGTCATCCACCAGCTCCTCTACCAGCGACTCATCGCCCCGATCGCGCCCAACCCGGACAGTAACCCCCACCTATGACAAGTAACGCTCGGTCCACGCCACCGACAAACCCAGCCAACCGGTCTCGCCGCACGACCCGCACCGCCGTGCATCGGCCCTCGGCTGCGTCCTACGAGCATCCGGCCGCGCCCCACCCGCTGCCCCTTAGTCGCGGTCCTCGGAGACCGGGTGCACCACACCACCGGCACTATCCCGCAGCATCTTCTCCCGGTTCTCCAACGATGCCTCTTGCTCGGTGGAGACAGGAACCCGGTAACACTGCGCCTCCACCTGGGCCGGCGCCACCGCCCACCGAACCCGACGCGGGCCTGCCCAGGTAGACGTCCGAATCCGCGCGATCAAATATCCGGTGTCCCGCACCGGTACGCCGAAAACCGCAACCGACCCTCCG
>SEEV01000216.1 GCA_004211695.1 Rhodococcus sp. (in: high G+C Gram-positive bacteria) | reverse complement strand
ACGTCTTCTTGGCCTTCTGGATGGCGTCGTACAGGGTGGGATTTCCCGCAGGATCGCCACCGCCGGTACGGGCCGCCACCTCGATGTTCTTGATCAGCTTCGCGAAGGCTTTGCCACGCTTGGCATCGATCACAGCCTTCTTGTGCTTGGTGGTGGCCCATTTGGAGTGGCCGCTCATGCGATTCAAGCCCCTTTCTTGCTGCCTTTGGCACGCCGAATGCGCGGTTTCAGCTTTGACGATGTTACCCGCCGCCCGGTCGCCGCTGCGCGTTCCCGGGGTAACAACTCGCATAAGTCGCCATTGTTTGCATAGAATGCAAACATGTTGATGCGGGTCGACCACAGCTCCACCACCCCACTGGGTGAACAGATCGCCGCCAATGTGCGCGGCGCGTTCCTGCGCGGCGAGATCGGTCCGGGCGACCGGCTTCCCTCCGCCCGGGCACTGGCCGAATCCATCGACGTCAACCTGCACACCGTGCTGCGCGCCTACGCCGCATTGCGGGACGAGGGGCTGATCGACCTCCGCCGCGGCCGGGGCGCGGTCGTCCGCGCAGACACGGACCCGATTCACACCGGATTGACCGAAGCTGCACGCACTTTCGTGGCCGAGGCACGGCGCCTCGGACTGGACACCGACCAGATGCTCGACATGATCAAGGAGACCACCGGACAATGACGACCTCCCGAACGCGCCTCCTCGCCGCGACCTCGGCCGTACCCCTCCTCGCGCTCGTGATCGCGAGGCTCGCCTGGAGCGGCGAACTGCCGCCGGTGGTGGCCAGCCACTGGTCCGGCACCGAGCCCGACGGGTTCAGCGACACCGACACCTATTTCTGGATCGCATTCACCGTCTGCACAGCGGCCACCGTGATCGCCGGTGTCGTGGCGGCCCGGGTACGCACCGACGCCGCGTTGTGGCTCCCCGTGACCGTTCTCGCCGGGTGGACGGTGGCCACTGCGTGGATCGTCAGCGTGGCTGCCACGATCGACGCCGGCTCCCCCGAAGCGGCGACGCTGGGGTGGTGGATCGTGATTCCGCTGCTGGGAATCGTGTGGGCGATCGCCACGTTCGCGCTGCTCCCCCGGACGCCGCGATCCGCGCCGCACGGCCCCGCACCGACCCTGCCCGTACCTCTGGCACCCGGCGAACGCGCCGCCTGGACCGGATACGCACGCGGACGCTGGGCGGGCGTGCTCGCTCTCGCAATGGCCCTGGCGACCGTTGTGTCCGCGCTGGTGGGAGCGTTGTGGCTCGCCGTCCTGTTCCTCGTCCTGGCGATTCTCGGTGGCGCGTTCGCGTCGGTCACCGTGCAGATCGACTGGGCGGGACTGACCCTCTCGTCGTGGAACGTGCGCTGGCGGAAGATCCCCCTCGACTCCGTCGACGAGGCCCGGGTGACCGAGGTCCGCCCCATGGAGTGGGGCGGCTGGGGCTACCGCTTCACGCCGCGAGGGTCCGCGGTCGTGATCCGCGGCGGCGAGGGCATCGTGGTGACCCGCAGGGACGGCCGTACGTTCGCAGTCACCGTCGACGGCGCCGCGCAGGGTGCGGCGCTCCTCAACTCGCTCGCCGCACCCCGTCCGGCGGGTTAGACCTTGCGGACGATGTCGACGAACAACTCGTGCACCCGCCGGTCCCCCGTGACCTCCGGGTGGAACGACGTCGCCACCACGGAACCCTGCCGGACGGCCACGATGCGGCCGGCGGCCGCGCCACCCGACTCGGGCACGCGGGCGAGGACCTGCACGTCGTCGCCGACCCGCTCCACCCACGGGGCCCGGATGAACACGGCCCGCATCGGGTCGCCGACGATGCCCTCGAAATCCAGGTCAGATTCGAAGGAATCGACCTGACGACCGAAGGCGTTGCGGCGCACCGTCATGTCGATCGCGCCGAGGTGCTGCGCATCGGGTCTGGTGTCGAGGATCTCGCTCGCGAGGAGGATCATCCCGGCGCAGGAACCGTAGGCGGGCAACCCGTCGCGCAGCCGCGCCTTCAGCGGTTCGAGCAGTTCGAAGATCTGCAGCAGTTTGCTCATCGTCGTCGATTCGCCACCGGGGATGACGAGGCCGTCGATCTTCTCGAGCTCCTCGGGGCGGCGGATGCCGACCGCGTCCGCGCCCGAATCATTCAGTGCGGCAAGGTGTTCACGGACATCGCCCTGGAGGGCGAGTACTCCGACGAGGGGGCGGGTCATGCCATGTTTCCTGTCTCGATGTCGCGCTGATCCTGATCGCGCTGGATACGGGTCAACCCCTCCTGCACGACGGCGGCCACCATGGTGCCGTTCCGGTCGAACATGCGGCCCTGGGTGAGGGCGCGGCCGAAGCCGGCGGAGGGTGAGGTCTGGTCGTACAGCAACCACTCGTCGGCGCGGAACGGGCGCAGGAACCACATCGCGTGATCGAGCGACGCGGTCTGCGTCACCACCCCCGGATGCGGGACCTTCGACGCGCCCAGCAGCGTCATGTCGCTGAGGTAGGCAAGGGTGCAGATGTGGAAGACCTGATCGTCCGGCAGCTTGTCGCGGTAGCGCATCCACACACGTTGCTGCGCGGCGATTCCGGGAGTCTTCCGGGTGGAGTCGGCCGGAACGATACGGACGTCCCATTCCTTCCACTCCCGGTAGAGGTCGGTAGCGGCCAGCTCCTCGACCGTCTGTGCGTCGACGAGTTCTTCGGGTGCGGGAACCGACGGCATCGTGTCCTGATGCTCGATGCCCTCGTCCTCGCTGTGAAACGACGCCGACATGGTGAAGATGGCCTTGCCGTCCTGGATGCCGGTGACACGCCTGGTGCAGAAGGATCGGCCGTCCCGGATCCGGTCGACCAGGTACACGGTGGGTTTCAGCGGATTGCCGGGGCGGAGGAAGTACCCGTGGAGGGAGTGGACCTTGTATCTCTCGTCGACGGTACGGACGGCGGAGACCAGCGACTGACCCGCGACCTGCCCGCCGAACGTCCTCTTCAGAACAGACGGATGCACCGCGCCGCGGAAGATGTCCTTCTCCAGCGCCTCGAGTTCGAGAACGTCCTCGATGCTCGCCATCAGCCCTCCTTCTGTGCCTGGTCAAGGTTATCGGCCCAGTTCGGGCTCGAGGCACCATGGGTGCCATGACGATGTTCACACCGACGAGTCCGGACGGTCTCGTCGCACTCGTCGCCGAACGCTGCCTCGCAGTGGTCGGCACCGCTGTCGTCGCGATCGACGCCCCCGACGGCGCGCACCCGATACCCCTCGCGGACTCGATCTGCGCGTCGCTGCGGGAGCAGGGCCGGCCCTGCGACGTCGTGTCTCTCCACGACTACGTCCGGCCCGCCTCGCTGCGCCTCGAGCACGGACGCGACGACGAACTGAGCTACCGCACCCTCTGGTTCGACTACGACGCATTGAACCGGGAGGTGGTGCGGTCGGTGCGCACCGACCGCCGGTGGTTGCCGAGGCTGTGGGACGAGCGCGGGGATCGCTCGGCCCGGTGCGCCCGTGTTCCCGCCGCCGACAGGCAGGTGGTTCTCGTGGCCGGCCCGATGCTGCTCGGCCGCGGCCTCGATTTCGATGTCACCGTGCAACTCCACCTCGGTGAGGGGGCGCTGCACCGCCGCACCCCGGTCGATCAGCGTTGGACCGTCCCGGCCCTGCTGCGGCACGCTGCCGGCAGTTCGGACGAACCCGACCTGCTGGTGCGGTACGACCATCCGCCCAAGCCCGCGGTCCGAGCGGGCCGCTGATCCGCTCACGTCGCGCGCAGGAACCGGGTCAGTCCTTCCTGCACCACGGCCGCGACCAGGTTCCCCTTCCGGTCGAAGATCCGGCCCTGCGCCAATCCTCGCCCGAAACCGGCGGACGGTGACGTCTGGTCGTACAGCAGCCATTCGTCGGCCCGGAAGGGTCGCAGGAACCACAGGGCGTGATCGAGTGAGGCGCTGTTGATCTCGACACCGGGGTGCGGTGTCATGGCGGAGCCGATGAGCGTCATGTCGCTCATGTAGGCGAGGGCGCAGATGTGGAAGACGGGGTCGTCGGGCAGCGTCTTGCGGGATCGGAACCACGCCTGCTGCTGCGCGGCCGCACCGCGCCGGCGGTCGACCTCGCCGTGTCCGACCATCCGGATGTCCCAGTCGGACCACTCCTGGGCGAGCCACGCGATTTCCGGGTCTTCGGAGTCACTGGCGAACGGCAGCATGTCGGGCGGCGGGACCACGGGCATCTCGTCCTGGTGCTCGATGCCCTCGTCCTCGACCTGGAAGGACGCCGACATCGTGAAGATCGCCTGACCGTCCTGTACGGCGCTGACCCGTCTGGTGACGAACGAGCGACCGTCCCGGATCCGGTCCACGAGATACACGATCGGCTTCGCGGGGTGTCCGGGACGAATGAAGTAGCCGTGCAGCGAGTGGCACATGAACCGGGGTTCGACCGTGCGGACCGCCGCCACCAGCGCCTGACCGGCCACCTGCCCACCGAACGTGCGGGGAAGCATGGTCTCGGTCGCTATGCCCCGGAAGATGTTCTCCTCGAGGCGTTCCACTTCCAGGATCTCTTCGATCGTCGCCATCCACGGCCCCTTCCGATGCTCGTCCGCTGACACTCTCACACGGATCCGCCGCGCCGACACACCGGCACCGCACGAGGCCGGGTGACCTGGTGCGGTGCCGGTGAAGCAGTGCCGTGAGTGCCGCGATCGATCACCGATCGAGCGCGGGAATCACCAGCCGCGTTCGGCGAGCCGGTGCGGGACGGGGATGTCGTCGACGTTGATGCCGACCATGGCCTCGCCGAGCCCGCGGGACACCTTCGCCAGGACGTCCGGGTCGTCGAAGAACGTGGTGGCCTTGACGATCGCCGCGGCCCGCTCCGCCGGGTTGCCGGACTTGAAGATGCCGGAACCGACGAACACACCCTCCGCGCCGAGCTGCATCATCATCGCCGCATCGGCCGGGGTTGCGATGCCACCGGCGGTGAACATGGTGACCGGCAGCTTTCCGGCCTTCGCGACCTCGACGACGAGATCGTAGGGGGCCTGCAGTTCCTTCGCCGCGACGTACAGTTCATCCTCGCTCAGCGAGGTCAGCCGGCGGATCTCGCCGCCGATGGTCCGCATGTGGGTGGTGGCGTTGGACACGTCGCCGGTGCCGGCCTCACCCTTGGACCGGATCATCGCCGCACCCTCGGTGATGCGGCGCAGGGCCTCACCGAGGTTGGTGGCACCACACACGAAGGGGATGGTGAACTTCCACTTGTCGATGTGGTTGGCGTAGTCGGCGGGGGTGAGGACCTCGGACTCGTCGATGTAGTCGACGCCGAGGGACTGCAGGATCTGCGCCTCGACGAAGTGCCCGATGCGGGCCTTCGCCATCACCGGGATGGAGACGGCGGAGATGATGCCGTCGATCATGTCCGGGTCGCTCATCCGGGACACGCCGCCCTGCGCGCGGATGTCCGCGGGAACCCGCTCGAGCGCCATGACCGCGACCGCACCGGCGTCCTCGGCGATCTTCGCCTGATCGGGTGTGACGACGTCCATGATGACCCCGCCCTTCAACATCTCGGCCATGCCGCGCTTGACGCGCGCCGTACCGGTGGTGGGGGTGGTGTCGGGGGTGCTCACAACGAACTCCTGGGGTGTGGCGTGGATTGACTTCGAATAGCGGCATGCGTGAGCGACGACGTTCACGCTGCAGTACCCGATTCTAGGACGAGCGGCAGTCCACTTCCGTAGCCAGTCGGCGATTGCTGGCTTTGTCGGGAAGCGAGCGGGCTCAGGTGATCGCCCGCACCTCGGGATCGTCCGCCGCCGACGCGACGGCGCCGGCCTCGTCGAGCAGGTCCGCGAGGTCGTGCGGATACACCGCCTCACCGGCCGCCGCCAGTTCACGAACCGTGTCCGCGGTGCACCACCGGTGACCGGTGATGGTGCGGCTCTCGAGTTCGGTGAAGCCGCCGTGATGCGGCTCGAACCCGTCGGTGCGCAGGGCGAAGAACAGCTCCTCCGAGCGGATGAGCTGGCCGTTCCAGGAGAAGATAGCGACCCGCCGCCACATCGGCCCGCGCAGTGAGTCGGCCGATGCGGTGTGCCCGGTCTCCTCCGCGATCTCCCGGACCGCGGCGGCCCGCAGGTTCTCGCCCTTCTCGACGGCGCCGCCGATCGTGAACCAGTAGTACACGTCGGGGACGGTGGGGTCGTGCCCACGGAGCAGCAGGACCCGGCCCTGACCGTCGAGCAGCACCACCCGGGCGGACGTGCGGACGGAGTCGAGGGACAGGCCCTCGGTGACTGCCGCGGCGGACGATCGTTCGGTGATCTCGAAATACGTCGGCAGCGGGGCGGTGCCCCCGAGATGCAGCCACCGGACCGGCCGCCGGGTGCGGAGCGCGAGGGTGTCGCGGACGGCGTCGTTGTGGAAGCGGCGGGCAATCAGCACCCGCGCCTCGGCATCCGCCAGTTCCGCCACCAACTGGGGTCGCAAGGTGACCGGGTCGAGGGACGACAGCGCACTCGACAGCGCGTTTTCGGCGATCTCGCGTTCCGCCCGGTCCGACCGTTCGGCCCGGGCGGCCATGGTCGCGAGCGATCTGCCCTCGGGTGGGTCCATCGCGGCGGCCGCCGCCCGCACGACCACCGCCCGGCGGGCGAGGGCAGCATCGAGGGCCTGCCAGGACAGGTCGGAGCGCACGTGCAGGCGGTCGAGACGGTTGGCCGTTCCGTACGCCCACAGCCCGATCGCCAGGACCACGGCGGCGACCAGGGCGAGAACCAGGATCGTGAGGGCGGAGAACGTCACGAGCCGACCTCCCGGACGCCGTCACGGCCGACGGTGACCGTCTCGTAGACCCGCAGGATCTGTTCGGCCACCACCGGCCAGTCGTACTCCGCGACCACGGTCCGGCCGACGTCGGTGAGCGCGGCACTGCGCTCGGGGTCTCCGAGTACCGAGTCGATGCCGGCGGCAAGCGCAGCGGCATCCCCCACCGGCACCAGGACCCCAGCCTGCCCGTCCCGCAGGACCCGGCGGAACGCGTCCAGTTCGCTGGCCACAACGGCGGCTCCGGCGGCCATCGCCTCCACCAGCACGATGCCGAAGCTCTCGCCGCCGAGGTTGGGGGCGCAGTACACGTCGACGCTGCGCAGTGCCGACGCCTTGTCCGCGTCGTCGACCTGACCCAGCAGACGCAGATGCCCGAACACGGGACCCGCCTCGCGGCGCAGCTTGTCCTCGTCGCCGCGACCGACCACCAGCACCTCGAGGTCGGGATATTTCTCCACCAGCGCCGGCAACGCCTTCAGCAGCACGGCCATGCCCTTGCGGGGCTCGTCGTAGCGCCCGAGGAAGAGGATGGTCCTTCCGGGACGCGGGTACCCGGGCATCGGCTCGGCGTCGGCGAATGCGGGCACGTCGACCCCGTTGGGGATTTCGACTGCGTCGGAGCCGAGTGATTCCACCTGCCACCGACGCGCGAGTTCCGACACCGCGATGCGTCCGCTGATCTTCTCCAGGTAGGGCTGGAGCACCCCCTGAAACGTGCTCAGCACCAACGACTTCGTGGTCGACGTGTGGAAGGTCGCCACGATCGGGCCCTCGGCCACACGCATGGCGAGCATCGACAAGCTGGGCGCATTGGGCTCGTGGATATGCAGGACGTCGAAGTTGTTGTCCGAGATCCACCGCCGGACGCGGGCACTCGCGGCGGGGCCGAAACTCAACCGTGCCACCGACCCGTTGTACGGAATGGCGAGGGCGCGGCCCGCGGAGACGACGAAGTCGGGCAGATCGACGTCGTCGGAGGCCGGGGCCAGGACACTCACCTTGTGCCCACGCTCGATCAGGACCTCCGCGAGGTCGACGACGTGGGCCTGCACTCCGCCCGGCACGTCGAACGAGTACGGGCAGACCATTCCGATCTTCACGAGTTCTCCATGCGAGCGAGCCTCGCCTGCGACAGGTCGGAGAGCCACAGCGGCTGAAGCATGTGCCAGTCCTCGGGGTGCGCCGAAATGTTGGCCTCGAACCGCTCCGCGAGAGCCTGCGTCGCACCGGCAACCCCGACGCTCGTGTCGATCGGGGGGTCGATACGGAAGCCCCAGCCCCCGTCCGTGAACCAGCAGTGCACCGGAAGCAGCGGAGCGCCGGTGTCGATCGCCAGCTTCGCCGGTCCGGCGGGCATGCGGGTCGGTTCGCCGAAGAACGTGACCGGGACGCCCTTCTTCGCCAGATCGCGTTCACCGAGAAGGCACACGATCCCGTTGCCGCGCAGTCGCGCCGACAGTTCCACGAACGGTGGCTGCTCTCCCCCGCTGAGCGGGAAGATCTCGAACCCGAGCCCTTCCCGGTAGTCGACGAAACGCCGGTACAGCGACTCCGGCTTCAGCCTCTCCGCGACCGTGGACAGTCCACCCCAGTGCTGGGCGCACCACACCCCGGCCATGTCCCAGTTGCCGCTGTGCGGCAGCGCCAGAATCGCACCGCGACCGGCTTCCTTCGCGGTGTCCAGGTGCTTCTGGCCTTCGATCAGATCGTCGAGCGCGGCGCCGGTCTGCACGAGGTCCATCGACGGCAGCCGGAAGGCTTCCCGCCAGTACCGCGCGTAGGACCGCATCGACGCCTTCATCAGCGTGTCCGGCACCTCGGCCGGGGGCACGCCCAGCACGCGGGCGAGATTGCGGCGCAACTGTTCCGGGCCACCGTTCCGTACGGCGAAGTCGGCTCCCGTGTCGAACAGGGAGACCGCGACCTTCTCGGGCAGCGCGCGGACCAGCCGCCAGCCGGTCGCGTACCCCAGGTCGCTGATCCGTTCCGACAGGCCGCTCACTGCGCGGTCGCCTGTCCGTCTTCCGACGTCGTGTCCGACGGCGGCAGGGGCAGCACGTCCCGCGCGCCCGGCGACCTGCGGACCGCCAGAACCCGCTGGAACACGGTGATCACGCTGCCCACCGACAGCAACCACATCGCGACGTGAACGGCCCAGGGGACGCCGAGCCCGGTCACACCGGCCCCGACCAGGACGATGATCAGCCGGTCGGGTCGCTCGATGAGTCCACCGTCGGCGGACAGTCCACTGGCCTCGGCGCGCGCCTTGGCGTACGAGATCACCTGCGAGGTGACGAGACACAGCAGCGTCGCGATCAGCAACGGCTTGCTGTTCTCGTGATAGACCGCCCACCAGGCGAGACCGGCGAAGATCGCACCGTCGGCCACCCGGTCGCAGGTGGCGTCGAGGACCGCGCCGTACCGCGTTCCGCCGCCGCGGGCACGGGCCATCGCGCCGTCCAGCATGTCGAACATGACGAACAGCCAGATGAACATCGCTCCCCAGAACAGATGTCCGCTGGGAAACAGTGTGACCGCGCCGGCGACGGTCGCCACGGTGCCGATGACGGTGACGGAATCCGGGGTGAGCCCCGTCTTGACCAGGGCCTTCCCCAATGGCGCCGTCACCTTGGACACGGATGCCCGTCCGAAGAAGCTCAGCACCTCTCCACCCCGTTCTTCACTTCCCGCCAGGAACCCCGAACGCGTGAGTCTGCGACTCGCGCGTCATTCATCTATCGAGTCATTCATTCCAGGCCTTCGCCAGCAGCCCCCGGGTCTCCCGCAGCAACTGCGGCATGACCTTGACCCCGGCGAGGACCGTGATGAAGTTCGCGTCTCCGCCCCAGCGCGGAACGATGTGCTGATGCAGGTGTTCGGCGAGGGACCCGCCGGCCGCCGCCCCGAGATTGAGACCGACGTTGAAACCGTCCGGCCGCGACACCCGCTTGATCACGCGCAGAGCCTGCTGCGTGAACGACATCAACTCGGCGCTTTCCTCTTCCGTCAGGTCTTCCAGCGCCGCGACCTTGCGGTAGGGAACCACCATCAGGTGCCCCGGGTTGTACGGGTACAGGTTCAGCACCGCGTACACGTGCTCCCCGCGGGCCACGATGAGCCCGTCCTCGTCGTCCATCTTGGGGATGTCGATGAACGGTTCGTTCGGGGTGTCCCGCGACTTCGGCGTCTCGGCGATGTACGACATGCGGTGCGGCGACCAGATCCGCTGAAGGTGATCGGGTTCTCCGGGGCCGCGGTCGACGAGGCGGCCGGGGCCGGCGAGCATCTCGTCGGCTGTCACGTCCTCACCTCCGGTCATGTACGTCACCCTTCCTTACCGGGTTGCAGCAGCTCCGCCGTCGGCGAAACGTTCTCGCGGCGGCCGATCCACTCGGTGACGATGCGCACGGCGTCGTCCACGGCCACGCCGTTGACCTGGGTGCCATCACGGAAACGGAAGCTGACGGCGCCCGCCTCGACGTCCCGCGCACCGGCCAGCAGCATGAACGGCACCTTCTGGGCGGTGTTGTTGAAGATCTTCTTCTGCATGCGGTCGTCGCTCGCGTCGACCTCGGCGCGGACACCGGCCGCCTTCAACTGCTTCACCACGTCGAAGAGGTGGTCGGCGAACGCCTCGGCCACCGGGATGCCCACCACCTGGACCGGCGCCAGCCACGCCGGGAACGCACCCGCGTAGTGCTCCGTGAGCACCCCGAAGAACCGTTCGATGGAGCCGAACAGCGCGCGGTGGATCATGACCGGACGCTGCTTGGTGCCGTCGGTGGCGGTGTATTCGAGGTCGAAGCGCTCGGGCAGGTTGAAGTCGAGCTGAATGGTGGACATCTGCCAGGTCCGGCCCAGCGCGTCCTGCACCTGGACCGAGATCTTCGGCCCGTAGAACGCGGCGCCGCCCGGATCCGGCACCAGGTTCAGGCCCGACGCCTCGGCGACCTCGGCCAGCGTGGGGCAGTTCATCGGCTTGAGGTAGTAGTCCTGGCCCGGCTTGCGCACGGTGCCGTCCTCGTTCAGCTCCTCGTCGATGTGCATCGCCGGGAACATGCCGTCGCGGTACCAGTCCAGGTGACCCGACACCTCGTACAGGTGCCCCTTGGTGATGTGCGGGGTGTTGACGAACTCGTACCCCTCCTCCACGTGGCGCTTCCGGGAGTAGTCCTCCATCTCGGTGCGGATGATGCCGCCCTTGGGATGGAACACGGGCAGACCCGAGCCGAGCTCGTCGGGGAAACTGAACAGGTCGAGTTCCGACCCCAGCTTGCGGTGGTCGCGGCGCTCGGCCTCCGCGAGCAGCTCCAGATGCTGCTCCTGCGCCTCCGCCGACTCCCACGCGGTCCCGTAGATGCGCTGGAGATCGGCGTTGTCCTGGTTGCCGCGCCAGTACGCCGCCGAGCTGCGGGTGAGCTTGAACGCCGGAATGTGCTTGGTGGTGGGGATGTGCGGGCCGCGGCAGAGATCTCCCCAGACCTTCTCACCGGTCCGCGGGTCCAGGTTGTCGTAGATGGTGAGCTCGTTGCCGCCCACCTCCATGATCTCCGGATCGTCGATCCCCGACTTGTCGTTGATCAATTCGAGCTTGAAGGGCTCCTTCGCCAGCTCGGCGCGTGCGTCCTCGAGCGACTCGACGACGCGGCGCGAGAACCGCTGCGACCCCTTGACGATCTTCTTCATCCGCTTCTCGAGGTTCGCGAGATCCTCGGGCGTGAACGGGCGGTCGACGGCGAAGTCGTAGTAGAAGCCGTCCTTGATCGGCGGGCCGATGCCGAGCTTGGCCTCGGGGAATTCCTGCTGGACGGCCTGCGCGAGCACGTGTGCGGCCGAGTGGCGGATGACGCTGCGACCGTCGTCGGTGTTCGCCGCGACCGGCTCGACCTCGACGTCGGCATCGGGCACCCAGGACAGGTCCTTGAGCTGGCCCTCCAGGTCACGGACCACGACGACGACGTCCGGACCCTTGCTCGGGTAGCCGGCCTCCCGAACCGCGGTGCCGGCCGTAGTCCCCGCGGGCACCCGGACGAGGGCGGCTGGGGCGGCGGGTGCGGGGGTGCTCACGGCGATGTTCTCCTAGGTGAGGTGTGCGGTGCAGACATGGTGAATGTGCCAGCCCATGTTATCGGCCCAGCAGTCACACCCAACCACGCGTCCGGCTAGAGCGGGCTCTCCAGCCACGAGTAGTCGAGGCCGATCCACGTTCCGACGAGACCGAACGTCCCGAGCAGCCACAGCGTCGCGAGGACGACGACACCCGTCAACAGTGCGCCCGCACCCTTGACGACCAGCGACTGTCGCGAGAACCAGTCCATGAAGTTGTCGTAGCGTTTCCGCGCGTAGTGCAGCAGCCGGTGCGCCCACGCGAATTCGGATGCGAGGATCCCGAGTCCGGCGAACACGATCAGCCAGCCCGGGCCCGGATAGGGAATCGCGACGATCCCGGCGGCGAGGACGAGGGCGCCGATCACACCCACCGCGATGCGGTACGTCAGGTTCAGGCTCGGCCGCGCGGCGATGTGCGCTCGCCACCGGCGCCAGCGACTCTCCGCTTCCTGGAACGGGGACAGATCCGAATCGTCGACGTCCACGTTCTCGGGAGCGGGTCCCGGCCGAGCTTCTCCGCTAGTCACCAGTCCACCCTACCGACCGCGACCTGCGGCGGCGCGTCGTCGCACCGCCGCAGCCGCTCGCGGGTCAGCCCTTCACGCACACGACCTGCCGCAGATGGGCCACGACCTCGACGAGATCGGCCTGCGCCTCGATCACCTGCTCGATGTCCTTGTAGGCGCCGGGGATCTCGTCGATCACGCCCGCATCCTTGCGCGATTCGACTCCGGACGTCTGCCGCACGAGGTCGTCGACCGTGAAGAGCTTCTTCGCCTTGGTCCGGCTCATCGTCCGTCCGGCCCCGTGCGACGCCGAATTGAACGACAGCTCGGAGCCCAGGCCCCGCACCACGTAGGAACCGGTGCCCATGGAGCCGGGGATGAGGCCGAGATCACCCCGGCCTGCCCGGATCGCGCCCTTGCGGGTGACGAGCATCGGCTCGCCGTCGACGATCTCCTCCGACACGTAGTTGTGGTGACAGGAGATCGGTTCGTCGAACCGCACGGTCCTGCCCGGCAGGGACTGCCGGAAGGCCCGCATCACCAACGTGAGCATGACGGCACGGTTGCGGGCCGCGTACTCCTGCGCCCACGTCAGGTCGTGGCGGTACGCCTCCATCTCCTTGCTCCCGGCGAGAAAGACCGCGAGATCGCGATCGACCAGGCGCTGATTGTGCGGCAACGCCCGCGCCACCGCGATGTGCCGTTCCGCCAGTTCCTTTCCGATGTTGCGGGAACCGGAGTGGAGCATCAGCCAGACCTCGTCCGCATCCGACAGGCACACCTCGATGAAGTGGTTGCCGCCGCCGAGTGTCCCGATCTGCTTCATCGCCTTCGATTCCCGGGACTGGACACCGGAATGGAGGTCACCGAACTCCTGCCAGAAGCGGTCCCACCCCTTCTTCACCCCTGCCGCGTCCGTGACGCTCAGTGCGCCGACGTTCACCGACCGCTCGTGCATGGCGAAACCCACCGGCACCGCACGCTCGATGTGCGACCTCATCGACCGCAGGCTGTCGGGCAGGTCGCTGGCGGTGACATCCGTCCGGACGGCCGTCATTCCGCACCCGATGTCGACGCCGACCGCGGCCGGGGCGACTGCCGCGCGCATCGCGATGACGGAACCGACCGTTGCACCCTTGCCCACGTGGACGTCGGGCATGACGCGCACACCGTGGACCCACGGCAGGTCGGCCATGTTCCGCAGCTGCTGCAACGCAGCCTGCTCGATGGTCCACTCCTCCGCCCACATCAATGTCGGCGCGGTGGTGCCCTCCAGCCTCACGGGGAACATTCGACTCGGTCCTTCGATAGCGGATCACCCGGGGAGTTTCGGCCGGCTGAGTCCATTGTCCGCCGCGCCGCGGAGCCGCAACAACCGAATTATTCGGGTGCACACACGAAAAAGAAGAGGGCGTTTCCGATTACGGAAACGCCCTCGTTCTTTACTGTGGTCCCGGCTGGGATCGAACCAGCGACCTCCCCGGTGTGAACGGGACGCTCTTCCACTGAGCCACGGGACCGAAGCGCGCCAAAACACTCGCGCTCGAACGAGTTGGAACATTAACACGACCTAGCCGCCGAACGAAAATCACGTCGATGGGATTCGCGCCCACCCCCACCCGGACCGTGCCCGAGACCCGGCGTCGTTCATGCGTAGCTCACCGCCTGATCCCTTGACCTGCAGATTTGTAACTATCGCGGATGGTCGGCTAATGTTCTCAACCGCACCACGGAGAACAATCTCCGCGAGTTACACGGTGCATGCGGACGTGGCGCAGCTGGTAGCGCACAACCTTGCCAAGGTTGGGGTCGCGGGTTCGAATCCCGTCGTCCGCTCGAGAGGTTGGACTCAACCTTCA
>SEEV01000215.1 GCA_004211695.1 Rhodococcus sp. (in: high G+C Gram-positive bacteria) | reverse complement strand
TTGATACCCACGAACTGCTGGAAGATGGCCATGAAGATGCCGACCCAGACGATCGGCTGCAGCCCGAACTTCGGGCCGCGAATATCGTCGAACGACGCCGTCGACTCGTGGCGGAGGGTGAGTCGGATCTCGGAGACGCGCTCCTGCGGGTTGACCTCGCCGGTGATGTTCGCGAGGATGTCGGCCGCTTCCTGATCGAGGTGCTTGCCCACGAGGTACCGCGGAGACTCGGGAATGAGCAGGGCGAGAATGCCGTACACGACCGCGGGAACAACGCCGACGATGAACATCCAGCGCCAGGCCTCGAGGTTCAGCCACAACTCGTTCGAGGCGCCGCCCGCGGCGTTCTGCAGCACCGCGTCCGACAACAGCGCGGCGAAGATGCCGAGGGTGATGGCCAGTTGCTGCAGCGACGCCAGCGCGCCGCGGTAGCGGGCCGGCGCGATCTCCGAGATGTACGTGGGCGCAATCACCGACGCGATACCGATGCCGAGACCGCCGAGGACGCGCCACAGCATCAGGTCGGGGACGCTGAACGCGAGACCGGACCCGAGCGAGGACACGACGAACAGCACCGAGCCGAGCAGCATCACTTTCTTGCGGCCCCAGCGGTCCGCGAGGCGACCCGCAAACCACGCGCCCACAGCACATCCGAGCAGGGCGATCGCCACGGCGAAACCCGTGAAGAACGACCCCAGCTCGAAATGGCCCTGGATGGAGTCGACGGCGCCGTTGATGACCGAGCTGTCGAAACCGAAGAGAAATCCACCCACCGCGGCGGCGACGGTGACGCCGATGACCTTCGCGGTGTGTCTTTCGGACATCTGCGTCATCGCATACCTGCTTTCGACGAGCGTTCCTGATGCGGGCACAACCGAAATGCGTGTCCCGGAATACGCTACGCCCGGTACCGCCTGTCAGGCGGGAGTTCAGGCACCCGCTTTCTTCGCGGCCTCGCTGAGCTGAGGCGTCAGCTTGTCCAGAACCCACGGTGTCGCGAGGACGCTGGTCTGGCTGAGTCCCGAGATGATCTTCGTGTCCGACAGCGGTACGGCGGTGCCGCGTCCGATGGCACCGAGATTCGCGTAGGCCGGGTTCGCGGCGATGGAGGTGTTCTCCGGGACGAACGCGACCACGACGTCGGCGTCGACATCGGAGATGTTCTCGACGGAGATGTCGGCGAAGAACTTGTCCGGATCGTTCGTCGCGGCCAGCTTCTGCACGCCGGGTGACACGGTGAATCCGAGCTGCGTGAGTACCTGGACGCGGGGATCGGACGGCATGTAGACGTTGACGGTCGCGGCGTCGGTGTCGGTGTTGATCACCGAGATCGTCTTGCCGGCGAATTCGGGATGCGCGGCGGCGGTCTGGGCGAGGGTGTCGTCGAGACCGGCCACGAGCCGCTGCGCCTCGGCGCTCTTGCCCAGTGCCTGCCCGACCAGCGTCGTCTGGTCCTGCCAGGAGGTCTGCCACGCCTTGTCCGGGTACGCCACGGTCGGCGCGATTCCCGACAGCTTCTCGTACGTCGCCTGGTCGAACCCCTCGTAGGGGGCGAGGACGACGTCCGGCGCCAGGGACGCCACCGCCTCGATGGGGGTGGACGTTTCCGCGTCGAGCAGGGTGGTCTGGGACGGATCGAATCGGTCCTGCAGCCAGGGCATCACACCGTTCGCCTCGGCGCCGTATGTGTACTTCGGCATGCCGACCGGTGTCTCGCCGAGGGCGTAGACGACGTCCTGGGCGTTCCATCCGAGCGTGACGATGCGTTCAGGTGCCGCGTCGAGGGTGGTCGATCCGAACGTGTTCTCGATGGTGACCGGAAATCCCTCACCGGCCGCTTCCGTGGTGCCCCCGCTGTCGCCGGACGAGCACGCGGCGAGGAAGAGGGACGAACTGGCCACGGCGAGTGCGACGGCGATCTGACGTCTGGCGGTGGGTGCGAACACGGCAACGGCTCCTTCGGGACGAGGACAGAAGGTAAGCCTAACCTAGGCATTCTTGCCCGGCCGGCGGACGTCGCCACTTCGAATCACCGTGATTGAAAATCCCGGGTTCGGCGCGACCCGGCGCATTACCCGGTCGCCGCCGTGTTCTCGCTGGTGAGGCGTCCCACTCCAACCGAGGACCCGGCCGATTACCCGAAGCGGTCCGAGTGCCTGTTCGCCGCGACTCCCGGCCCGGCGGACTGCCGTTAGCGTGTGTCTTCGTCCAGCTCACACGCACAATCGACGAAGGAGACCGTGGTGGTGAATCCGACTCCCCTCCAGGCGGCGTCGCGCAGTTCCCGTGCCGACCATGCGCGCAGATTCGCCGACCTGCTCCGTCAGCAGATCCACGCGGACGCCTTCACCGAGCGCGGATTGCCGTCGGAGTCGGAGTTGGCCGCCGAGTTCGGCGTGTCGCGCAACGCGGTACGCGACGGTCTGGCACTGCTCAAACAGGAAGGGCTGATCGACCGCGCCCCCCGGGTGGGAACCCACGTGGCGCAACGCAAGTACGACCACGGTCTCGACGCCCTGCTCGGGCTGAAGGAGACGCTCAAGGGGCACGGCGAGGTGCGCAACGACGTCCGCTCGGCCGTGGAGATCGCCCCGCCGCCCGCGGTCACCCGTCGTCTGCAGCTGGAGCCGGGCGAACCCGCCGTCTACATCGAGCGGGTGCGCTACCTCGGCGACCTGCCACTCAGCCTGGACCTGACCTACCTCGTCCCCGACATCGGGGCCGAGATCCTCGGCCGCGACCTCGAGTCCAACGACGTGTTCGCGCTGATCGAGGAGGTCTGCGGTCAGCCGCTCGGCTCGGCCGACCTGGCGATCGAATCCGTCAACGCCGACGCGCATTCGGCCGCAAATCTCCAGACACCCGAGGGCGCGGCGCTCCTGCTGCTCGAACGCCTCACCCGGCTGGTCGACGGACGTCCCGTCGACCTCGAGTACATCCGCATGCGCGGCGACCGAATCACCATGCGCAGCAGCCTCGTCCGCCGACCCGACATCACGAACTGGGAGCTCACCTCATGACTCTGGTCAACCAACGAGCAGACGTGCCCGTCACCATCGACGAGTCGCTGTGCATCGAGGGGTGCACCCTCTGCGTCGAGATCTGCCCCCTCGATTCGCTGGCCATCAACCCCGAGAACGGCAAGGCCTTCATGCACGTCGACGAGTGCTGGTACTGCGGCCCCTGCGCGGCGCGTTGTCCCACCGGCGCAGTCACCGTGAACATGCCGTACCTCCTCCGCTGAGCGAAAGACACACAGATGAAGCGACGCTTCCCCACCTTCGCGATCGCCGCCGCGGCACTGACACTCGTGGCGACGAGTTGCTCCCTCGAACCGTCGACCGGCAACGCCGACGCGGTCACGGTGGTGATCGGGTATCAGTCCAAGACGATCAACACCGTCACCGCCGGCACCCTGCTCCGCGCGCAGGGGTACCTCGAACAGCGCCTGCAGGACGTGACCGAGCAGACCGGGACCAAGTACTCCGTCGAGTGGCAGGACTACGACACCGGTGCGCCGATCACCGCGCAGATGGTGGCCGAGAAGATCGACATCGGATCGATGGGCGACTACCCGATGCTGATCAACGGATCACGAACCCAGGCAAATCCGCGGTCGAAGACCCAGATCGTCTCCGTCACCGGCTACAACCCCGAGGGCGCCCTGAACATGGTGGTGGTGCCGCCGAACTCACCCGCGAACACGCTCGCCGACCTGGCCGGCAAGAAGGTGTCCGCGAGTGTCGGCTCCGCGGGCCACGGCACCCTCGTCCAGGCCCTCGACCGCGCCGGAATCGACCCGGGCACCGGCGTCGAAGTGCTCAACCAGCAGCCGCAGGTCGGATCCTCGGCCCTGGAATCCGGACAGGTGGCGGCGCTGTCGCAATTCGTCGCTTGGCCCGGACTTCTCGTCTTCCAGGACAAGGCCAAGCTGCTGTACGACGGAGCCGAACTCCACACACCGACCCTGCACGGCGTGGTGGTCCGGGACGCGTACGCGGACGAACACCCCGAGGTGCTCGACGCGTTCCTGCGGGCGCAACTCGACGCCACGCGCTTCATCCGGACGGAACCGCTCGAGGCGTCGCGGATCGTGGCCGACGCGAGCGGCCTGCCTCAGGAGGTGGTGTACCTGTACAACGGTCCGGGCGGCACGTCGTTCGACACCACCCTCAAGCCCGGGCTGATCGATGCGCTGAAGAACGATGTGCCATACCTGAAGTCGATCGGCGACTTCGCCGACCTCGACGTCGGGGGCTTCGTGAACGACGTGCCGCTCCGGTCCGCGTTCGAGGCCGACGGGCAGAACTACGACACCGCGCTGGCGTCGACGGCCAACCCGACCGCAGTCACCGGCACCGACCCGGTGTGCGCCGCGCCCGCGGACGATCCGGCCCTGGCCGGGGAGGTCTGGATCGACGGCGCCGCCGAGACCCAGCCGGCCGCGAACCCGGCGTGCCTGCTGCGGGCCGTGAAGCAGGCCCGGGCCGAGGGTCGCACGGTTCGCTCCGCGTACGTCCCCGACGCCGAACTGGGCACCCGATGGTTCGCGGACAAGGCGGTGTGGGTGCGCGACGGCGACACCTTCCTGCCCTTCACCACCGGCGCCGCGGCCGACCGGTACCTGCGCGCCCACCCCACGGGCGGCGTGATCACGTACGACCGCGCGGTCGAGGAGGTCCGGCAGTGACCACACTGGAACAGTCGGCCGTCATGACCGACACCGAAGCCGCTGTGGAAGAACATGATCCGGCAACGATCCGCCGGCGATCGTCGCCGTGGCGGTCCCGGGCCCTCCGGATCGCATCGGTCGCGGCCGCGATCACCGCGTGGCAGCTGCTGACCGCCCACGACGTGCGGGTGTGGTTGCGGTTCGACACGCTCCCCACCGTCACCGACGTCGTGTCCGCGTTCGGCACCCAGCTGCAGACCGCTCTGTTCTACCTCGACCTCGGGCAGTCGCTGATCCGGATCCTCAGCGGATTCGGACTCGCGACCGTGGTCGGTGTGGCCACCGGAATCGCCCTCGGCAGATCGGAGCTGTTCGCCGACGTCCTCGGACCGCTGACGGAACTCGCACGGCCCATCCCGGCCATCGCGGTGGTGCCCGTCGCGATCCTGCTGTTTCCCAGCGACGAGGCGGGCATCGTCTTCATTACGTTCGTGGCGGCGTTCTTCCCGATCATGGTGAGCACCCGGCACGCGGTGCGGGCCCTCCCGACGCTGTGGGAGGACTCGGTGCGCACGCTGGGCGGCGGGCGCTGGGACGTGCTCTCCCGGGTGGTGCTCCCCGGCATCCTGCCCGGTGTGTTCGGTGGATTGTCGGTCGGAATCGGTGTGGCGTGGATCTGCGTGATCTCAGCCAAGATGATCTCCGGCAGGCTCGGTGTCGGGTACCGCACCTGGCAGGCGTACACGATCGTCGACTATCCCGGCGTCTTCGTCGGGATGATCACCATCGGCATCCTCGGGTTCGTCACGTCCGGCGCGGTCGAACTGCTCGGCCGGCGCGTCACCCGCTGGCTGCCGCGAGGGGAGCGCGCATGACCGCCACCGCAGTCCCGTCCGTGACCGCCGGCATGTCGCTGGTTCTCGACGACGTCACCCTGTCCTACACCGGGAACCCGGTCATCCGTTCGCTGTCGCTGACCGTGGTTCCGGGCGAGATCCTGGTTCTCACCGGACCTTCCGGGTGCGGGAAGTCCACCGTGCTGCGCGCTCTGGCCGGTCTGCTGCCCCCCGATTCGGGCAGCGTCGTCGCCGACGGTGCGGTAGTGACATCGACGTCCCGGGACCGGGCCGTCGTCTTCCAGGACAACGCACTTCTCCCGTGGCGCACCGTTCGCTCGAACATCGAGTTGGCCCTCGCACTGCGCGGCGAACCCCGCAAGGGGAGGCGCGACACCGCCGATCGCTGGATCGCGGAGGTGGGACTCACCGGATTCGGAGACTTCCTCCCCAAGAACCTGTCCGGCGGCATGCGGCAGCGAGTGCAGTTGGCGCGCGGCCTCGCCGGGGCGCCGCGGGCCGTGATGATGGACGAGCCGTTCGGCGCACTCGACACCCAGACCCGGGGCGTCATGCAGCGACTGCTCGTCGACACGTGGAGCACCCACCCGACGACCGTGGTGTTCGTGACCCACGACGTCGACGAGGCGGTGCTGCTCGGTGACCGCGTCGCCGTGCTCGGCCGGGCCGGTGAGCCACTGCGCGCGCTGGTCGACATCCCACATCCCCGGGACCGCGACCACCTCGACCACCCCGACACCCGTGCCGCGCGCGCCGACGTCCTCGCCGCGCTGAACCACACTCCGGAGAACTGATGGACATCCCCGACCTCGCCGACACCGTCCGTCTCGACTGCGACGTCCTCGTCATCGGCGGCGGCACAGCCGGCACGATGGCGGCACTGACCGCCGCCGAGAACGGCGCGAACGTGCTCCTGCTCGAGAAGGCGCACGTGCGCCATTCGGGGGCGCTCGCCATGGGAATGGACGGGGTCAACAACGCCGTCATCCCCGGCAAGGCCGAACCCGAGGACTACGTCGCCGAGATCACCCGAGCCAACGACGGAATCGTCAACCAGCGCACCGTGTACCAGACGGCGACCCGCGGTTTCGCGATGGTGCAGCGGCTCGAGAAATACGGCGTGAAGTTCGAGAAGGACGAGTACGGCGAATACGCGGTCCGGCGCGTCCACCGGTCCGGTTCGTACGTGCTGCCGATGCCCGAGGGCAAGGACGTCAAGAAGGCGCTGTACCGGGTGCTGCGGCAGCGGAAGATGCGGGAGAAGATCCGGATCGAGAACCGCCTGATGCCCGTCCGCGTCCTGACGGAGAACGGCCGGGCCGTCGGCGCTGCGGCGCTGAACACCCGGACCGGCGAGTTCGTCGCGGTCGGTGCGAAAGCGGTGATCCTCGCGACCGGCCCGTGCGGGCGGCTCGGGCTCCCGGCGTCGGGGTACCTGTACGGCACGTACGAGAACCCGACCAACGCCGGCGACGGATACTCGATGGCATACCACGCCGGAGCCGAACTGAGCGGCATCGAATGCTTCCAGATCAACCCGCTGATCAAGGATTACAACGGCCCGGCCTGCGCGTACGTCGCGAACCCGTTCGGCGGCTACCAGGTGAACGCCGAGGGGGAGCGGTTCGTCGACTCCGACTACTGGTCGGGGCAGATGATGAGCGAGGTCAAGAGCGAGATCGAATCCGCCCGCGGCCCCATCTATCTCAAGGTCAGCCACCTCCCGGAGGAAACCCTGGGCACCCTTGAATCGATCCTGCACACCACCGAACGGCCCACCCGCGGCACGTTCCACGCCAACCGCGGCCACGACTACCGCAGCCACGACATCGAGATGCACATCTCCGAGATCGGTCTGTGCAGCGGACATTCCGCGTCCGGGGTGTGGGTGGACGAGCACGGCGCGACCACCGTCCCGGGGCTGTACGCCGCCGGCGATCTCGCCTGCGTCCCGCACAACTACATGATCGGCGCGTTCGTCTACGGCGACCTCGCCGGGTCGCACGCCACCGGCACGCTGCCGAACGTCGAGGCGCCGACCGACCTGCCGGCGGAGCAACTGGCCGCCGCGCACGAACTGATCTACCGACCGCTGCGCAACCCGGACGGCCCGCCCCAGCCGCAGGTCGAATACAAGCTGCGCCGCTTCGTCAACGACTATGTCGCACCACCGAAGACGGCGGCCAAGCTGTCGATCGCCGTGGAGACGTTCGAACGGATGGCGGGGGAGATCGCGGAGATGGGTGCCGTCACCCCGCACGAGCTGATGCGCTGCGCGGAGGTCACGTTCATCCGCGACTGCGCCGAGATGGCGTCCCGCAGCTCGCTCACCCGGACCGAAAGCCGCTGGGGGCTCTATCACGAACGTGCGGACCTCCCGGAGCAGCGGGACGACGAATGGGGGTACCACCTGAATCTGCGCCGCGGCGAGAACGGCGACATGGAATTCCTCAAGCGGCCGGTGGAACCGTACTTCGTGCCGGTCCCCGGACTCGACAACCTTCCGCCGCTGGACCGGACGGTCGTCCCCGTCGCCCAGCCCCCGCTGGTCGGGGGGCGCGCGCCGGTGGAGGAACGCTCACGCATCGCGGCGCCGGTCCGGCACGAACCGTCGTCACCGGCCATCGTCGCGGTCCTCGGACTCGACGCGCCGAGCGTCGGCGAACTCGCGCCGTACCTGGCCGACGACGACCCACAGGTCCGCGTGACGGCGCTGTCCGTGCTGACAGAAGGCACGCCGGACGGTTTCGGGGAAGCGTTGATCGCGGCGCTCGGCGACCACGACGTCGCGGTTCGCCGCGCCGCGGCAGACGGACTGCGCGAACTCGTCGAGGTGCTGCCGTCCGCCGACGGATTGGCCGGCCACCTGGGATCGGGGGACGCCGTGGTCCGGGCCGCCGTGGTCGACGTACTGCGGGCACTGCACGCCGGTTCGGCGGAGCAGTTCCTCACCGCGCTCTCCGACGGCGACCATCACGTCCGGATCGAAGCGGTGCGGGCGCTGGTGTCGCTGGACCGGTGGGAGTCGGTGGCGGCGGGGGTCCAGGACGAGAACCGGGAGGTGCGGATCACCGTCGCACACGGATTGGCCACCATCGGGCTCGGCGGCGTCGACGCCGTCCGATCGCTGGCGGGTGATCGCGATCCGCTGGTACGCGCCGCCGCGCTCACCGCGTTCGCGGGACTGGGCTGCCGCGGCGACGACGTCGCCCTCGCGGTGGCGGGCCTGCGGGAGTCGGCGTGGCAGATCCGGCAGGGCGCCGCGCGGGGACTGGCCGGAGCGGAACCCGACGTCGCGGTACCCGCGCTTACGCAGGCCCTGACGGACGCACACCTCGATGTGCGCAAGGCGGCGGTTCTCGCGCTCGGCCGGTGGACCGGCGACCGCGCGGCCGTAGACGCGCTCACCGTGGCGCTGAGCGACACGGACGCCGACGTGCGGGCCTACGCGCGGCAGGCACTCGCGGCCGCCGACCACGTCCCCGTCCCCTGAGCAGGTGAGTGGCAAAGTGTGCCGGGGCACACTTCGCCACTCACCTCCGGGTCAGACGCTCGCGACGCCCGGTGCCAGGAACCGCTTGCCGTTGACGGCCTCGGACGTGGCGGTGCGGTCGAGGTACGGCGTGATGCCGCCGTTCCAGAAGCCGAACCCGCCGCCCAGGATCAGGCAGAGGTCGATGTCCTCGGCCGCCGCGACGACACCCTCGTCCAGCATGATCTGGATCTCTTCGGCGAACGCGCGACGCGTGCGCTCCAGAACCTCCTCGGACGTGGACGCCTTGTCGCCCTGCTTCCACAGTTCCGCGACCTCGGGGTCGACGACCTGCTTGCCGTCGGCGCCGTAGCTCCACACCGCCGGCTTCTTGGCCTCGACCAGCGCCTCGAGTCCGGGGGAGTTGTGGAACCGCTCGGGGTAGGCCTCGGCGAGGGTCTCGCCGGTGTGCAGCGCGACCGCCGGCCCGACGAGCGCGAGCAGCGTGAACGGCGTCATCGGCATGCCGAGTTCCGCAATGGCGTTGTCGGCCACCTCGAACGGCGTGCCCTCGTCGACCGCGTTCATGACCTCACCGAGGGTGCGGATCAGGAGCCGGTTGAATATGAAGCCGGGCAGGTCGGCGGAACCGACAGCCGACTTCTTGAGCGCCTTGGCTGTGGCGAATGCCGTTGCCAGAGTGACGTCGTCGGTCTTCTCGCCCTTGATGACCTCGAGCAGGGGCAGCACGGCGACCGGGTTGAAGAAGTGGAATCCGACCACGCGCTCGGGGTGCTTCAGATCCGCGGCCATCTTGGTGATGGACAGGGACGACGTGTTGGTCGCCAGGATGGTCTCGGGGGCGATGTGCTCCTCGAGTTCCGCGAAGATCTTCTTCTTCAGATCGAGGTTCTCGAACACAGCCTCGATCACGAAATCGGTGTTCGCGAACGCGGCCTTGTCCAGCGATCCGGACACGAGACCCTTGAGGCGGTTCGCCGCGTCGGGCGACAGCCTGCCCTTGCCCTGTAGCTTGTCGATCTCGCCGTGGACGTAGCCGACACCCTTGTCGATGCGTTCCTGGTCGATGTCGGTGAGGATGACCGGCACCTTGAGCTGGCGGACGAACAGCATCGCGAGCTGGCTGGCCATCAGACCGGCACCGACGATGCCGACGCCGGTGACCTTGCGGGCGAGGGACTTGTCCGGCGCGCCGGCGGGACGCTTGGCGCGCTTGTTCACCAGGTCGAACGCGTACAGGCCCGCGCGGAGCTCGTCGGCGAGCAGAAGGTCGGCGAGCGCCTCGTCCTCGGCGGCGAAGCCATTGTCGAGCGACGCGGGATCGGTGAGGTCGGTGGTCCGGGCCAGCTCGAGGAGTTCGACGGCCTTGACCGGTCCGGGCGCGTTGTTCTTGGTCTTGCCCTCGACGATCGCCTTGGCGCGGGCGATCGCGTCGTCCCAGCCCTGTCCGCGGTCGATCTCGGGGCGCACCGGGGTGATCTTCCCGGCCAGGACCTGTGCGGCCCAGGCGAACGACTGCTCCAGGAAGTCGGCGGAACCGAACACCGCGTCGACGACGCCGAGTTCGAGTGCCTTCTTCGGGTTGAGCGTCTTGTTCTGGTTCATCGCGTTCTCGAGGACGACGGTGACGGCGTTCGAGGGACCGATGAGGTTGGGTAGCAACTGCGTTCCGCCCCAGCCCGGAACAAGACCGAGGAACGTCTCGGGCAGACCCAGTGCGCCCGCGCTCTCGGAGGCGGTGCGGTAGTGGCTGTGCAGCGCGACCTCGAGCCCGCCGCCGAGGGCGACGCCGTTGACGAACGCGAATGTCGGGACGGACGATTCGCGCAGCCGCCGGAACACCTTGTGCCCGAGCCGGCCGAGTTCGAGGGCCTGGTCGCGGTTCGTGATGCTCGGAACACCCTTGAGGTCCGCGCCGGCGGCGAAGATGAAGGGCTTGCCGGTGATCGCGATCGCGACGGGATGGGCGGCGAACGCCTCGTCGAGGGCGGCGTCGAGGGCCTTCAGGCCGCCCGGGCCGAAGGACGACGGCTTGGTGTGGTCGAAACCGTTGTCGAGGGTGATCAGCGCGACCGGGCCCTCGATGCCGGGTACGGCGACGATCTTGGTGTACGCGTTGGTCACGACCTCGTCGGCGAATGC
>SEEV01000667.1 GCA_004211695.1 Rhodococcus sp. (in: high G+C Gram-positive bacteria) | reverse complement strand
GAATGCGGTGCGGCACCCAGCTTGTCGATCGTCATCGCGAGGCCGGGCCGGCGGTGGTCGCCTTCGGCGGTCAGGCTGACATACTGCTCGATGTCGAACATGGGATTCCGGTCGGCGCGTGGGTCTGCGAATTTCTCCCATGCCCGGCCGTCCAGTTGTTGCTTCAGCAGTGTCCGGTCGCCGTTCGCGATCAGGAGGGCATCCGGAATTCGTTGCCGGATGATCTGTTCGGCCAGGTTCACGCCGCGCTCCCAGGGGTTTCCGAACCCGTAGATCGAGTCGTCCGGCTCGTCCGTTCCGTCGGAATCGATGTCCCAGTGATCTCGGTCCGCACTGTAGATCCGGTCGCCCCAGACGTCGAGGAAGATGCCGTCCCACACCCCCGCAGCCCAGACGTCGTCCACCACCCAGTTCGCGGCGTACTCGGCAAAGATCTGGCCGTTGATTCGTGGCGCCTGGTCCGTGAGGTTGGTCATCGTCGACGCCGGCCACTCGCTGACCGGCGTGCCATCCATTGTGTGCGCAAGCCATGGTTCCGGGAACGCACTTTCGCCGTTCTGGTCGAACTGCCACAGCGCGTATCGGTTGGCCCAGTACGCCTCCGTGCCGAGTTGATCAGGATGGTCGACCATGTTCACGTAGGCGAGCAACCGGAGGCGTGGATTGGCGTGACGGAGATCGTCGAAGTATTCACGCGGCTTCCGGTTCGCCCATTCGTTGTCGATGACCACCACGTCATATCGAGCGAGCTCCTCGACGGACGGAAGATCCTGCTGATTCAGGAAATAGGTTGCAGTCCTGGGGAACGTCAGGGAGTGGGGATCGACGGTAGCGGGCGCGGGACGCTCGTCCATGGGCGTAGCGCACGCGGCGATCAGCCCAACGGCCGTAATGACCGTCGTCAGGGCGAACCGGAGACGGCCGAAACGCCGCGAGTCGAGAGTGCCGGACACCGAGTCAGCTTGACACGCTCGACGGCACCTTGTCACCTGCCGCACGAGGCTTTCGTACCCGCAGGGAGGGCGCCGTGAGTCAACTTCTTTGGCGTGCACGCCGATTACAGTCGATGAGTCCGCGCGAGGTGGCGTGGCGTGCGAGTCGAGCCGGTCGAAATCTGCTTCCGCTCAGCGCGCGCGGTGCGACGAGTGACGCAGACCTGTTCGGGACGCCGGAGGCGGACTGGGACGCCGCATTGGCGAGATTCCGGGAATGCGCCGACCGGCCCGCACTCCTGGACCGCGACCGGGCAGCCGTCATCGCACGGGCACATCCGGCAGGGGCCGGGCAGGTGATCGCGGCCGCCGAGCGCGTGGCCGGCGGACGATTTGCCTACTTCGGTTACCCGGAGGTGACGGTGCCGGAGCCGATCGACTGGCACTACGACCCGCATTCGAGAGTCCGCTGGCCTGTCGTGCCCGCATCCAGAATCGACCACCGCACCGCGGATGGTGATCCGAAGTGGATCTGGGAGCTCAATAGACTCCAGCATCTGACCTGGCTCGCCGAAGCGTGGCTGTTCACAGGTGAGGAGCGATTCGGTGACGCGGCGTTTCGTCAACTCGACTCGTGGATCGAGCAGAATCCACCGGGCATCGGAATCGGATGGCGCGGTGCCTTCGAGGCGGGGGTCCGCTCGATCTCGATCGCGGTGGCACTCCAGGGTCTGCGGGATTCGCCGGCGTTGACGACTGCGCGGTTTCGGGCCGTCGTCCGTGTGCTCGCCGAGTCTGCCCGTCGCTGCTGGGACGAGCGTTCACGGTTCAGCTCGGCGAACAACCACCTGGTCGGGGAAATGGCCGGCCTGGCCACAGTGGCAATTCTTCTGCCGGACCTGGCCCGTGCCGAGTCGTGGGAGCAGGACGCGATCCGTGTGTTGTCCGCCGAGGCGGGGCGGCAGATCCTGCCCGACGGCGCAGGCGCCGAGCAGGCAATGGGATACCAGATCTTCACGTCGGAGCTTCTTCTCACCGTGGCGGCGTTGCTGACGCTTCGCGACGGCCGACCACCCCCGGAGTTGATGGCGGCAGTCGATCGGAGCGCGGACTTCATCGCGGCACTCGTCGGTGATCGTGACCCGGAGCCGCGCTACGGCGACGATGACGAGGGCTTCGCGCTCCGGCTAGGCGCCGAGCCGGTGCGCACAGCCCGAGATCACCTCGGCACGGTGGGTGCGGTGACCCGCAACACGGCGGCGCGACGGGTGGGCCGCACGACGCTGTCGGCGGCCTGGATGAACTACGCTCGCACAGAACCCATTTCCGGGGTGGAGTCCTTCCCTGAACCTGGTCCTCGTAGCTTCTACGCCCCGCACGGCGGCGTTGTCGTGCTGCGCGCGGGCGCGCGCCGGTTGACTGTCGACGTCGGGCCGCTCGGTTACCTCTCGCTCGCTGCACACGGGCACGCCGACGCCCTCGCAGTGACGCTGAGCATCGACGGCGACGACGTGATCGGCGACCCCGGCACCGGC
>SEEV01000666.1 GCA_004211695.1 Rhodococcus sp. (in: high G+C Gram-positive bacteria) | reverse complement strand
ACAAGTGCTGATATGAAGATCGAAGCCAAGCTCTTCGAGATCCTGACGGTATTCTTCATTCTCGTCGCGATCGTCTACGGCGTCTTCACCGCCGTTTCACGAACCGGTATCGAGTGGGCAGGTCTGACCGGCATCTGCCTGTCGGCGGGGCTGACGCTGATCATCGGAACGTACTTCCGGTTCGTCGCCCGTCGTCTCGACACCCGCCCCGAGGACTACGAGGACGCGGAGATCGCCGACGGCGCAGGCGACCTGGGCTTCTTCAGCCCCGGCAGCTACTGGCCGATCCTGCTCGCCGCAGCCGCTGCGTTCGTGGCGGTCTCGTTGGCGTTCTTCCAGCCGTGGATGATCGCGGTCGCCACGGTTGCCGTGCTCGCTGCCGCGGCAGGTCTGGTCTTCGAGTACTACGTCGGGCCCGAGAAGCACTAGTTCCACACAGTCACATGGCGGAGGCGCCGAATCCCCTCGGGTTCGGCGCCTCCGCTTTGTCGTGGGGCCAGTTTCAGCGTCCTGTATCGGCTGCGGCGTGCAGGAGTGCCCCGGCCTGCTCGGATGCCAGCGCCAGCGCATCCGGGAACACCTGCAATCCGTGCGCCACCAAAGCGCCTTCGTGGAGCAGCATCACCGTGCGCGCGAGCGCTTCCGGTTCGTGCACCGACGCGTCCCGGCACACGCCCGTGAACAGTTCGAGCATCCACTGTTTCTGCCCGATGATCACGGCGTACGCCGGATGTGACGGGTCACTGATCTCCGCGTGGGCGTTGACCATGCTGCACCCCTTCGCGCTGTTCTCCGCCGTCCACTGCTGGGACGCGTCGAAGATCGCGTGGAGGCGCTGTTCGGGGGAGTCGCCGACGGCATCGAGGTGATCGGCGAGAAACGCCCGCCACCGTTCGTCCCGGTCGGCGAGGTACTCGACCACGATCTGTTCCTTAGAGCCGAAACGGTCGTACAGCGTCTTCTTCGTGACGCCGGCCTCGGCGGCGATGAGATCCACCCCGACCGCGTGAATGCCCCGCTCGTAGAACAGGCGGCCGGCGGCGGCCAGTGCCTTTCGCGCGCCCGGTGTGAGTGCGACGCGTCGCGGTGGCGACAGGGAGTCCATGACAGGAGTATACAGATCGGTATAGGTTAGAGAGGTATACCGATCTGTTTACTTGGGTGGTGGTCAGTCGTGAATGCCGTTCTCGCCGTGCTGTTCGTCCTGTGCTGGAGTTCCGGCTTCATCGGGGCCAAACTCGGTGCCGGGGACGCCGACCCTCTCACCGTCCTGACCTGGCGGTTCCTGCCCCTCGCGGTCGTCCTTGTCGTCGGTGCGGCGCTGTTCGGCCGTGCACGGTGGCGAGGAGCCGGATATCGTGCCCTCCGCCGCCAGGCCGTCGTCGGCGCGCTGTCGCAGACCGGGTATCTGCTGACCGTCTACCAGGCGATCGGGCTCGGGGTCTCGACCGGCACCACCGCGCTGATCGACGGAACCCAACCGTTGGTGGTGGCCGTACTGGCCGGACCGCTGCTGGGCCAGTACGTCGCGCCCCGGCAGTGGTGGGGGCTGCTGCTCGGACTGGCGGGCGTCGTAGTCGTCACCGCCGGCGACGCCGTCGCCGCAACGGGAGTGTCCTGGTGGGCCTACCTCGTGCCGTTCGCCGGGATGCTGTCGCTGGTGGCGGCGACGTTCCTGGAGAGTCGCGCACCGACCGACACGGATCCCGTCGTGTCCATGACCGTGCACTGCGCGACCAGCGCCGTGCTCTTCACCGGGCTCGCCGCATGCGCCGGAGAGGTGTCCCCGCCGCCGGCGGCGTCGTTCTGGTGGTCGGTGGTCTGGTTGATCGTCCTGTCCACCTTGGGCGGCTACGGCCTGTACTGGCTCGTGCTGCGCCGGAGCGGCGTCACCCGGGTCAATGCACTGATGTTCCTGATGGCGCCGGTGACGGCGAGCTGGGGGGCCGCGGTGTTCGGCGAACCGTTCGGGCCCCTCACCGAGCTGGGCCTACTCCTGGGGCTGGGGGCGGTGGCGCTCGTGTTCCGCACCCCACCGCGGGGGAGGGGAGCGGGAACGGTGCCCACAGACGAACAGAGCCCCGAACCGGAAAGGGTTCGGGGCTCTGATCGGTTGCGCAGCTGGGGCTAGTGCGCCTCGCCGTTGCCGGACGATCCGTTGCCGGAGGTCGAGGAACCGTTGCCGTGCGCACGGTCCTGGTACTCCCGCAGCATCGTGAGCTGCTCGTGCTCGCCGTGGTGCAGGGCGTGCTCGAGGGCCAGGCTCTCCTCGACCGGGTCGGCCGTGACGAGGCTGCCGGAGCCGGGCTTGCCGGCGGAGCCGAGCTTGTTCATCTTCTTCGGGACCGTTGCACCCTGGTACTCGAGCGGGATCGGGTGACCGTGGTCGTCGACCGGGCCGAGCGGCTGGTGGATCTCGATGTACTGACCGTTCGGCATCCGCTTGATGATGCCGGTCTCGATGCCGTG
>SEEV01000665.1 GCA_004211695.1 Rhodococcus sp. (in: high G+C Gram-positive bacteria) | reverse complement strand
GTCGCCAGCAGGCTCGTTGCCGGGTTCTCGGAGGGAAAGAAGATCTGGCCGAGCAGGACGGCGAGAAATCCGTATGCCGCGAAGTCGAACCAGGTGATGAAGTTTCCGATCGCGGCGGCGGTGATGGCCCGCCGCATCTCGGTGCCGTGCAATCCGCCCTGTAGTTCCGTCATGTGTCTTCCGATCAGTCGAGGTCTATTGTCGACAAGATTTCTGCGAAATGATGGTGTCCTGGAAGGAAATTGGGTCCTCGAAGCGCTCAGCTACAGCGAGTAGGGATGAATTCCCCGACCGCGTTGGACGTGGTTCCCGCGTGAGGTGCGTTCGCCAGCCCGACGGTCACGGGCCCCGACGACGGGTCGACGGAGTCCATGATCGACCACGGCACCCGGAAGACTCGTCCCGGCGAGGCGGCCCAGGGCAGGATTTTGGTCGCGACGACGCGACCCCGTTGCGCGACAGTCACCTTGGGGAACCGAACCAGGTGATCGGTCCACAGCAGCAACCGCTTCCGCGGCGGGGCCGGGTCGCCCGCCCGCAGGATTCCTGGTGACACCCAGCGGAACGGCGGGGCCGCGAGGATGCGCATCGTGGTCGCGTTCGGATCGATCGCCTCGCCGGCGTCGAGGAACGCGGCTACCCGGTCCGCGACGAAAGCGCCGTCGAGTGCTGCGATGTCGGCGGTGTCGACCGGGTGCAGGACGTTGCCCGCGGCGAAGACACCGGGCCGGCTGGTACGCAGGGCGGTATCGACCAACGGGCCCTTCGTTCCGGGGTCGACGGTGATGCCCGCCGTGCGCGCGAGTTCGTGGTCCGGGATCCAGTCGCCGGTGAAGACGACGGTGTCGCATTCGACGATCTCGCGTGCGCCGGTGTCGAGGTTCTCGATCTCGACCGCTTCCAGGTGTCCGCGGCCGATGACCCGGACGACGCGGGTGCGGGTCGCGATCGGGAGCCGGAACAGTGCCTTGCCGGGAATGTTGAAGGCCGCGTAGGACTCCGGCGACGGGTACTGCGTCGTCATGAGCACGGTCGTGCACCCGGCGTGCTTCAGCGTCATGACCGCGGACCAGCTCACCAGTTCACCCCCGACGACCACCGCGCGTTTCCCGACGCGGCCGTGGTGCAGGTGCACGATGTTCTGCAACTGTCCGGTGGTGTAGACCCCGGAGGGCCGGTCGCCGGGAATCATCCGGGCCGGACGGGCCCGCTCGCGGGCACCGGTGGCCAGGACGAGCGCCCTGGACTCGATGCGGAGGAGCCCCGCGGGTGAGGTGACGTCGAGCGCGCCGTCGGGATGCACCGCCGTCACCATCGCATTCGGCATGATGTCGGCGCCCGCGGACTTCGCCTCCCGCACCAGGCGCTCGGCGTAGGCCGGGCCCCCGAGGAACGTGTGCATGTCGCGGATGCCGTAGCCGGGGTGATCACAATGCCGCGGGATCCCACCCGCACGGCTTTCGCGGTCCAGGACGAGAGCCTGGCGCCCGTGGACCCTGCCGAGCTGCGTGGCCGCAGCCAACCCCGCCGGTCCTGCGCCGACGATCGCGACGTCGGCGGATATCACGGTGCGTGAGGTGTCGGGAGCGCTCATCGGACGGCTTCCTTCCGGGTCTCGGTCGCTTCGGGGGAACCGGCGGGGAATCGGTGTGCATCGACGAGCGAACCGACTTCGGCGCCGCAGAAGAAGCCCTGGCACCGGCCGTTCATCGCCCGGGTGCGGCGACGGAGCCCTTCGAGTCCGGCCGGGGGGATCGGCGACTGGTACGCGTCGCGGATCTCACCCGCCGTGACACGCTCGCAGAAGCAGACGACCCTGCCGTATTCGCTGTCACGCGCGATGAGTTCGGCGTCCTGATACGGGCGGGTGAAGGCTTCGCCGATGTTCGGCATCCGGGGCGGCGACGGCAGTTCGGTCCGTGCACTCTCGAGAACGCCGGCCTTGGTCAGCAGTTCGCCGACGTACTCGGCCACCGCCATGCCGGAGGTCAGTCCGGTCGAGCGGATTCCGCCGACCAGGACGTAACGCTGATCGTGATCGACCTCGACGAGGTAGTCACCGTGGTCGGTGGCGGCACGGAGCCCGGCGTACGTGGCGGTCACCTCCTCTTCGAGTAGACGCGGCATCAGCTTGCTGCCCTTGCCGAGCAGGAACTCGAAGCCGGCTTCCGACGTCGCCGTCGCGGAACGGTCGGTGAGATCTTCCGCAGTGGGCCCGAGCATCACGTTGCCGTAGATCGTCGGGCTGACCAGAACACCCTTGCCGCGCGATGTCGGGACGGGGAGCACGATCTTGTCGATCAACGGCCGCGCGAGCTTGTCGTAGACGAGCAGTTCGCCGCGCCTCGGGATGACGTGGAATCGGTCGTAGCCGAATTCCTTGTCGATGTAGTCGGCTCCCAACCCGGCGGCGTTGATCACCCACCGCGCGCTGATGTCGCCGCTCGACGTGTGCAGGATCGTCCGCTCG
>SEEV01000664.1 GCA_004211695.1 Rhodococcus sp. (in: high G+C Gram-positive bacteria) | reverse complement strand
ACACCGAACGAAAGGTCCGCAGCCACATCAGCCAACTCGCCGCGCTCGGCTACCGCGTCACCCTCGAACCCGCAGCCTAACCACACCCGCACCCCTACAAGCCAATCCGGCTCCGCTCCGCTCCCGCCGGATGCTGACGCCTGCCCACTCACCAATTCATTTTCCGGTCAGAAGTCCTCCAGAACGCGAACACCTGGTCCGACGAGGCCACATGTCGGCGCCAGGTGTTCCGCTGGGTCACCCGCTACAACACCAGAAGGAGGCACTCCTGGTGCGGACACCGGTCCCCGAACACCTACGAGACCCTCTACCCCGCTACGCTGGCATCCGCCGCGTAATCCACCACCCGTGTCCACAAGCCGGGGGTAAGGCCCCCGGACGCACCCAATGGCTACGCCAACTCCGCCACCACATCACCCACACCACCACCGGCCAAGCCGCACTCACCACACACAGCATCAGCATCGAACGCCTCATCGCCGTCGCCACCGCCCACGCCCGATTCGCGGATTCCACCACCGGCCGCGGTGTCACCGCATCCCGGCAACTCATCGCCCACCACGCCGGCGTCTCACTCTCCGTCGTCAACCGCGCCCGCCGCGTCCTCAAAACCCTCCAGATGGGTGTCGAACTCGAACGCGGCCGAACCCTCCGCACCCATGAATACCTGGCCGCAGAACTCCACCACGGCGGCCACCAACACCACGCCGCCTCCGTCTGGGCACTCAGCTCCCCGAAAAACGTCGTCGACGGCACTCCCCCACCTCTACGCAGGCCGCAGCGTCCGCACCGCACCCGCGCCACCCGACGCCTCGCACGCCACCGCACCCGATCCCAACAACCCACCAATTCAAACCATCCCCAGGCCACCGGCGCTGACACCCCATCCCCCAGCACTTCCGTTCCTTCACATAATCTTTCGTTACGAAGTACTCACCAACGCGCACACGCGCGGCACACACCCACCCCACAACCCCGACCGATCCACCTCCAACGAGCCGCCGCCACCCTCGCCTCCCGCTCCCCCGGACTCACCCACGGACACATCGGCCACATCTGCGACACCATCCAGGCCGCCGGCATCGACACCACCCACTGGACCGGCTACGACATCGCACACACCCTCGACCGCGACACCACCCGACGCGGCTGGACATGGCCCACAGCAGACCAGATCAGCTCACCGGTCGCCCTCCTCCACTGGCGACTCACCCACATCGACTGGACCGACCCCTCCCCCAGCCAGCACCGCACCGCGGCCGACGCCCGGCGCCGACGCGAACAACACGCCCACCGCACCGCCATCCAGCACCGCGACGCCATACAAGCAACCCCGGAGCAGCGGGAAGCCGCCCTCGCACAGATCCGCCAAGCCCTGCGTCACACCGCACATCGCCGAGTTGATCTCCGATGACCCATCCCAGCGGGACGTTCACCAACATCCCAGACGGTCCTCCACTGTCATCGAGCCGCCGCACCCCCGGGTGACCGACCGAGTGTTACTGCTGTGGAACAACACCGGAGGCGATTTGGGGAACATCGCGATCGCAGTTGCGGCAGCGGACCCCTACTGCATTTGGGCGAGATCTCGGAAGCCGGGCAAGTCTCACGGCATCCGCCCACCGTTGGAATGCGTCGGCTGGGTGCGGCGTGTCGATACGGTGTCAGCTGACCGACTGGGTGCAGGAAGCGCAGGGCCTCACCGCCGAGGTGCTGCGACCCGCCGCGACGGAGGTGGACAGCTCGGGGAAGATCCCGCCGTCGCACTTCGACACATTACGCGACGGTGGCTTCTACGGCCTCGCCTTCGCCACCACAGACCCCGTCAACACCCTCGCCGACGTCGGCGAAATCCTCGTCAGCGGATGCCTCGCGACCGCCTTCGTCTGGGCACAACACCACGGCACCCTTGCTCCGAATGATGATGTCGAGAAACAACACCCTCAAAACACGCTATCTCGCCGACCTGCGCAGCGGCGCCGTCACCGCCGGGGTCTCCGGCAGCGGCTACGCAAACCCCGACAACCCCCTCGTCGTCACCACCGAAACAGACGACGGCTACACCATCACCGCGCGGGCACCGTTCGTGACCGGATGGGGCCTCGTCAACCTCGGGGTCACCGCATACGACACCCAAGCACACAAGACCGTCACCTTCCTCATGAAGCGCGGTCTGCACCACCACCCCCGAAATCAAGTCCCGCATCCTGACCGCAAGTTGCCGCGCGCTCGCGCCGCACGAGAGGTCGCGAACGGCAGTGACCGACGCCTGCCGCTCACGATCCGCCGTGGTTACCGGTCACGCAGGAACATGTCGGGAATTCCCTCGGCCCGCGTTCCACCTCTGCAATCGAATGCGTGTACTGCTTATCTGCTTAAGTGGACCTATGCTGGTCAAGTGGATTTCGCAGCTGAGGGCCCGGTGGGTGGCGTGGACTACCCGCGTACGTATCAGGAGTTTCGGGAATGGTTTCCCG
>SEEV01000214.1 GCA_004211695.1 Rhodococcus sp. (in: high G+C Gram-positive bacteria) | reverse complement strand
CGCGCCCGCACGTGCACAATGGAAGGCGCCATGACTGACGTGCAGCAGACCTTCTACGAGGCGGTGGGCGGAGCGGAGACGTTCCGCAAACTCACCGCGCGCTTCTACGAGGAAGTCGCGAAGGACGACATCGTGCGGCCCCTGTATCCCGAGGAGGATCTGGGTCCGGCCGAGCGCCGGATGCGGATGTTCCTCGAGCAGTACTGGGGCGGACCGCACACCTATTCGGACGAGCGCGGCCACCCGCGGCTGCGCTTGCGTCACCAGCCGTTCAAGATCGGTCCGATCGAGCGCGACGCCTGGCTGCGATGCATGCACACGGCCATCGCGTCGATCGACTCCGGCACCCTCGACGACGCCCACCGCAAGGCCCTCACCGAGTACATGGACATGGCCGCGGCGTCGATGGTGAACTCGGCGTTCTGAACTGCCCCACCCCGATTCCGCCGGTCGAGTCGTGGCGCGGACGATCGTTTGGCACGATGGGCGTTTGTGAGCACTCCCGCCGAAACGTCCGCCGACGACACCTCGCCGGCACCCTGGTGGTCCGACGCCATCTTCTACCAGATTTATCCCCGCTCGTTCGCCGACGCGAACGGTGACGGTGTCGGCGACCTCCACGGCGTGCGAGACAAACTGGGCTACCTCGAACTCCTCGGTGTCGACGCCCTGTGGCTGAGCCCGGTCATGCGGTCGCCGATGGCCGATCACGGCTACGACGTGTCCGACCCGCGCGACATCGACCCGCTGTTCGGTGATCTCGAGGTCATGGACGCGCTGATCGAGGCCGCGCACGCGCGCCAGATCAAGGTGACGATGGATCTGGTGCCCAACCACACCAGTGTCGAGCACGAGTGGTTCCGGGCCGCGCTCGCGTCGCCCCCGGGCAGCCCGGAGCGGAACCGGTACATCTTCCGCGACGGCCGCGGCGAGGACGGCTCGGAGCCGCCCAACAACTGGCCGAGCATCTTCGGTGGTCCGGCGTGGACGCGGATCACCGAGGCCGACGGCCGGCCCGGACAGTGGTACCTGCACATCTTCGCGACGGAACAGCCCGACCTGAACTGGGACGACCCGGAGGTCGTCGAGGATCTCACGAAGACTCTCCGGTTCTGGCTGGACCGGGGTGTCGACGGATTCCGCATCGACGTCGCGCACGGCATGGCCAAGCCGGAGGGTCTGCCGGACCACGACTGGTCCGCCAACGAGCTGCTGCAGAACTCGGACGACGATCCGCGATTCGACAATCCCGCGGTCCACGACATCCACCGCCGCATCCGCAAGGTCCTCGACGAGTACCCGGGCACTATGGCGGTCGGGGAGATCTGGGTTCGCGACAACGAACGCTTCGGTGAGTACATCCGGCCCGACGAACTCCACCTGGGGTTCAACTTCCGACTGGCCGAGGCCGAGTTCTCGGCGGAGAGCGTCCGGGAGGCCATCGAGAATTCCCTCACGGCCGTCGACCAGGTGGGTGGCACCCCCACCTGGACCCTGTCGAACCACGACGTGGAACGGGAAGTCACCCGCTACGGCGGCGGCGAGATCGGTACGGCGCGAGCCCGGGCGATGACGCTCGTCGAACTGGCGCTGCCGGGTGCGGCGTTCCTGTACAACGGCGCCGAACTCGGCCTGCCCAACGTCGAACTGCCCGATTCGGCCTTGCAGGATCCGGTGTGGGAACGGTCCGGCCACACCGAACGCGGCCGCGACGGATGCCGCGTCCCCCTGCCGTGGGAGGGCACCGAGCCCCCGTTCGGATTCAGCACGGGCGAGCCCTGGCTGCCGATGCCGCCCGAGTGGTCGCAGCTCACCGTCGAGGCGCAACTCGAGGACGTCGCGTCGACGCTGTCGCTGTACCGGGCCGCGCTCGAACTGCGCTCGTTCCGTCCGGAGTTCTCCGGTCCCGGCGTCGACTGGTACGGCAGCCCCGACGGGTGCTTCGCCTTCCGCAGGCGCGGCGGCCTGATCTGCGCCCTGAACGCCACCGAGGCGCCGATCTCGCTGCCACCGGGTGAGGTGCTGCTCAGCAGCGCCCCGCTGGTGGAGGGCCAGCTCCCGCCGAACGCGGCTGCGTGGCTCATCTGACCCGCACTCCCGCGGTTGCGGCGGTCGTCGCAGCATCGATCCTGTTCGCGACGACGGGCACCGCGCAGGCCCTCGCGTCCCGATCTCTCGGATACGATCTCGACCCGCTGGCCGTCGGTTCGGTGCGGGTCGTGGCGGCGGGTGCGCTTCTCGCCGCGTTCGCAGCGCTGCGCGGGGGTCTCGGGTTCGGCGGCGGCTCCGGGATTCGCGGGTACGCGCCTGCCGTGTGGGGCGGGATCGGTGTCGCGGCCTACCAACTCGGATTCTTCACCGGCGTGCAGAGCGCCGGGGTGGCGGCGGGCACGATGATCGCGCTGGGCTCGGGCCCCGCGTTCACCGGCGCGCTGCAATGGGCGGTGCATCGGCAACGCCCAGGTCCGGTGTGGGCCGTGTCGACCGTTATCGCCGTCGCCGGGATGGGGCTGATCGTGGCGGGCACCACCGGCGGCTCCGACTCGTCCGGGGTCCTGGCGGGTGCGCTGCCCGCGTTGATCGCTGGTCTCGGGTACGCCGCCTACACGGTGGCGGGATCGTCCCTGCTGACGGCGGGTGCGAGCCCCGAGGCGGCGATGGGACAGATGTTCGGTCTCGGCGGGCTGTTCCTGATCCCCGTCCTCGTCGCCACCTGGCCGGGCGGGCTGGACACCGGGGCGGGAGCGGCCGCCGCGGTGTATCTGGCGATCGTCCCGACGGTGCTGGCGTATCTACTGTTCGCCGCCGGTCTGCGGCGGCTGCCGCCCGCGACGGTCGCGACCCTGACGCTCACCGAGCCGGTGGTCGCAGCGCTCCTCGGCACCGTGGTGCTCGGCGAGCAGCTGACCGTGGTCGCGGGGCTGGGGATGGCGGCCGTCGTCGCGTCACTCGCCGTTCTGGCCACCAGCACACTGCGGACCGGCTGACACAAGCTACCGGGCCACCGACAACGGAATCCCCCCACCGCGGTGCCGGTAGATCGACCCGAATCGCGCGTCCACCCGCAACCACGAGGCCGTGGCTCGGATCCGGACCAGTTCGGACGTGTCGATGCGCTCGAGATCGATGTCGGCGGTCAGCCGATCCGAGCCCGCGTGCGGAACGAACCCCATCGCGGTGAGCGCGAACACCACCCGCATCGGGATGGCGACCGACTGCTCCGCACCGCGCACCTGCAGCACTTCCTGATCGAGGAGCGACGCGGGCGGGCCGTGGCTGCTGCCGTGCTCTTGCGCCAGTGCCGCACCGCGCTGAGCGAGGTCGACGAGCACCCGCGCGGGGACGTCGTCGACGTGGACGAAACCCTCCGTCGGCGGAAGCGTGCCTCGCCACGCCGAATCCATCGAGAACCCTGGATCGATGTCGGCCGTCGTCGCCGCGGCGAGCGCGGCGAGTAGTTGGTCGCCGGCAGCCGACGTGTCGTCGGGGGTGATCGTCCCCGCGACCGTGCGCACCGCCAGCGCGTCGAAACCGGTTGCCGCCCAGACGGTCAGACGCCCGGCGCCTCGTTGCCGGAAGCGGACCACCGCGGATTCGTCCAACCGGACCACACGGGTGAGGAACGCTGCGAGATCACCGCGCTCCGTCGCATCCGGGATCGACAGAACGCGCTCATGCACGCTGCCAGCTCTCCAGGTACGCACGCTCGACGTCGGTGATCCTGCGCAGTCGCTGGGTGTCGATGTCGAACGCCGCGATCTGCGTCGAGGCGACGATGGACGGCGCGACCGAGACGTCGACCCCCTTGGGGCGGACTTCGTAGCCGATCGTGAAATCGACGGCCCGGACCTTCTCCACCCACATCAGGACGTCGAGCGGTGAATCGCTGTGCCGGAGCTGCCCGCGGTAGCGCACATGGAGATCGGCGATGACCGCGCCGTCACGCAGCGTGACGGTGGGCCGATCGTCCTCGAACAGCCAGGGAATCCGCGCCTCTTCCAGCAACGTCACCATCCGAGCGTGGTTGATGTGCTGGAAGACGTCCATGTCCGACCAACGAACTTCGACCTCCGCGTGAAAGCCCTCGCTCAACGTCATACCTCCGATCGGGTGCCCACACCTCGCACCATGCTGCGTACCTGACGCGCCGCCACCGAGAGCGTCGCGAGGTCAAGGGTCCCAGACTCGAAAATTTCGGTGAGAGCGGACCTCGCCCTGGCCAGCCGTGACGCGTTCGTCGATTCCCAGTCGTCGATCTTCTCCTGCGGGGTCTCGTGAGGTTCGCCACCCATCAGCACTTCCATCGTGAGCTGGCGCAGCGAACTGTAGAGGTCGTCGCGCAACGCCAGCCGGGCCAGCGAGTGCCAGCGGTCGCCACGCGCAAGGGTGGACACCGCGCTCAGCAGCCAGTCGATGCCGAGGTGCGCGTCGAGTTCGTAGTACAACTCGGCCACCTCGTCGATGTCGCGCTCGGCTATGTCCGCGACGTCGATGATGTCGAGCAGGCAGAACTTGTCCAGAAGCCGGAACACCTCGAACGTGAGGTCCTCGGGTGCCCCGCTGGTGACGAGCGGCCGCGCCCGCGTCTCCACATCGGCGAGCTGATGCCCCCTGACCAGCTGCGGCACCTTCGGCGAGAGCGCCCGGAAATCGGCCGAGTACCGGGCGATCTCCGCACCCACGGCGAGGGGCTGTGGGCGGTTGGTCAGCAACCAGCGCGACGCACGGTCGAGAACGCGGCCGGACTCGAGGATCAGCTCGTCCTCGATGTCTGCCGCGATGTTCGCCGACCGGATCCTCGACCACAGGTCGGGGAGGGCGAAGATCTCGGTGACCGCGGCGTACGCCCGGATCGCGTCGGTGCTGCTCGCGCCCGCCTCGTCCGCCAATCGGTACGCGAAGGTGATGCCGCCGTTGTCGATGGTTTCGTTCGCGAGCATCGTCGCCACGATCTGCCTGCGCAGGGGATGCGCCTTGATCGCGGTGCGGAACCGCTTGCGCAGCACCGTCGGGAAGTAGCGCGGCAACCGCGGCGCGAACGTCTCGCTGTCGGGGAGATCCGTCGCGAGGAGATCGTCCTTGAGCGCCAGCTTCACGTGGGCGGTGAGCGTTGCGAGTTCCGGCGACGTCAGCCCCTGCCCGGCCTGCCTGCGTCGCGCGATCTCCTCCTCGGTGGGCAGCGCCTCGAGTTTGCGGTCGAGTCCACGACGCGACGCCAGGTGCTCGATCTGCCGGCGATGCACGCTCAGCATCGGAACCGCGCTGGTCCGCGAGACGCCGAGCAGATCGTTCTGGGCAATGTTGTTCGCAAGCACCAGCTGCGCCACCTCGTCGGTCATCGACGCCAGCAACGGATTACGCTCCTCCCCCGGCAACCCGCCGCCGCTCACCAGCGAGTCCAGCAGGATCTTGATGTTCACCTCGTGATCGGAGCAGTCGACGCCCGCGGAGTTGTCGATCGCGTCCGTGTTGATCCGGCCACCGTTCTGGCTGTACTCGATGCGGCCGAGCGCGGTGACCCCGAGGTTGCCGCCTTCGCCGACCACCCGGGCCCGCACGTCGTTGCCGTCGACGCGCACGGCGTCGTTGCTCTTGTCGCCCACCATCGCATTGGTCTCGGTGGACGCCTTGACGTAGGTTCCGATGCCACCGTTCCACAGCAGATCCACCGGGGCACGCAGGATCGCCCGGACCAGTTCCGGGGGCGAGAGCTCGGTGATCGCGTCGTCGAGGCCGAGCGCTGAGCGTGCGGCGGCACTGATCGGGACCGATTTGCGGGTGCGGTCCCACACTCCCCCGCCCTCGCTGATGATGCCGGTGTCGTAGTCGGCCCACGACGACCGCGGCAGGGCGAACATCCGCGAGCGTTCCTCGAAGGACCGGGCCGCGTCGGGGTTCGGATCGAGGAAGACGTGACGATGATCGAACGCGGCGACCAGCCGGATGTGCCTGCTCAGGAGCATGCCGTTTCCGAAGACGTCGCCGCTCATGTCCCCGACACCGACGACGGTAAAGTCCTGGGCCTGGGTGTCGACCCCCATCTCGCGGAAATGCCGTTTGACGCTTTCCCAGGCACCGCGCGCGGTGATGCCCATCTCCTTGTGGTCGTACCCGGCCGAGCCACCGGAGGCGAACGCGTCCCCGAGCCAGAAGTTGTACTGTTCCGCAACCGAATTGGCGAGATCGGAGAACTTCGCGGTGCCCTTGTCCGCCGCGACGACGAGGTACCGGTCGTCGCCGTCCAACCGCACCACCCGGTCAGGGGGCACGATCTCCCCCGATGCCTGATCGACGTTGTCCGTCAGATCCAGGAGCCCGGAGATGAACGTGCGGTAGCAGTCCTGGCCCGCCTCGAGAGCGGCCGCGCGGTCGGCCGCCGCATCACCCGACGCGGTCGGCGGATTCTTGACGACGAACCCGCCCTTCGCCCCGACCGGGACGATCACCGCGTTCTTCACGGCCTGGGCCTTCGCCAACCCCAGGATCTCGGTGCGGAAGTCCTCGCGCCGGTCCGACCAGCGCAGCCCGCCGCGCGCGACGGACCCGAACCGCAGGTGCACACCCTCGACGTCCGGCGAGTACACGAAGATCTCGTACTTCGGCCGGGGCTTCGGCAACTCCTGGATCAATTGTGGATCGAGCTTGATCGACAGGTAGGTCTGGGGCTCCCCCGTCTCGCCGACGACGAAATAGTTGGTCCGCAACGTCGATTTGATCAGCCCGAACAGGCCCCGCAGAATGCGGTCCGCATCGAGGCTGACCACGGAGTCGATGTACTCCTTCAGGCGGGCATCGAGTTCGGACACCCGGTCGGGTGAGGGCGACTCCGGGTCGAACATCGCCTCGAACAGCTCGACCAGGGTGCACGCCGAACGAGGATTGGCCAGCGCGACCCCCTCGATGTGGAACTGGCTGTAGGGAAATCCCGCCTGGCGCAGGTACTTCGTGTACGCCCGCAGAATCACGGCCTGCCGCCACGACATACCCGCCCGCAGGATCAGTTCGTTGAACCGGTCGGCCTCCGCCCGCCCGAACCAGACCGCCGCGAACGCTTCCGTGAACCGTTCCTGAAGCTTCGGCTCGGCGGCGGACGCCTCCTCGGCGGCGAGTTCCGCGTCCAGGTCGTCCTCCACCGAGGAGCGGAGCAACTCCGCGGGGACCGACAGCCCGAAATCGTAGATCCAGCAGGTCAACCCGTCGGGACGCGGAATCAGGTAGGGCCGTTCGTCGAGAACCTCGACACCCAGACTCTGCAGCACCGGAAGCACCTGGCTGAGCGAAATACCGTCGCCCCCGACGTAGAGGGTGAATCGCCAGCGACCGACCTCCGACCCGCGGTCGCGGTAGAGCAGCAGGTCGATCGAACCCTCCTCGAGCGCCTCCAGCCTCGCGAGGTCGGACAACGCGCGCGCGGCGTCGAAATCTTCCTTGTACCCCTCGGGCAGAACGGTCGCATAACGCTGCGCCAGAACGGGATCCACACCGGTGGTGACCGGCAGGAGGTCACCGAGATGATCGTCCCAGCTGCGGCTCGCCTCGGCCAGCATCGCCTGCACCCGTTCGCGATCGGCGTCCGAGATGTCGAGCTTCGACCCAAAGTGTTCGGCGCTCTTACGGATCGTCACGTGCAGCAGCGCCAGGTCGGACTCCGTGACGCGTGCGGTGTATTCCAATGTGCCGCCGCCGAATTCCTGCAGCAGGATGTCCTGCATGGCGAGCCGGACCCGAGTGGTGTACCGGTCGCGGGGAAGATAGATCAGGCAGGAGACGAAGCGTCCGAGAAAATCCTCGCGCACGAACAGGCGCACCTGGCGCCTGAGCCCGATGCTGTGCACGGCGGTCACCGTGTCGTACAGCGTGTCCGCGTCGCTCGAGAACAGTTCGGTGCGCGGGAACGACTGGATGACCTCCAGCATCGCCTGGCCCGAATACGAGTTCAACTGGAACCCGGCCCGTTCGATCACCTTGCGCACCCGCCGGGCGATCACCGGAATGTCGAGGACGTTCTCGTGCAGCGCCGTGACGGTGAAGACTCCGAGGAAGCGGTGCTCACCAGTGATGGTGCCGCCCTCGTCGAGGATGCTCACACCGACGAAGAACGGGTAGACCGCACGGTGCACGGTCGCGGGGAACGAGCCCTGGGTCAACACGAGCAGGGGCCGGTCCGGGATCTCGGCGGCCGGCGGCAGGCTCAGCGGGCCCTCGGGGACGGTGTCGGAGCGCAACAGTCCGAGTCCGCTGCCCGGCACCACCTGCAGGCTCCGGGCGCCGGAACCGTCCGGCTCCCCCAGCTGGAAGCGGCGGTATCCGAGCGCCGCGTAGTTGCCCTGCGACATCCACCGCAGCAGATCGGCGCAGTCCTCCAGATCTTCCTTCGACACACCGGGACAGGGTGCGGACGCCTCGAGCTCGTCGGCGAGCGTCCGCTCGAGCTTGCGCATGATGTCGGTGTCCCGGACCACCTGGCGCACGTCGGCGAGGACGGTGCCGACTTCCTTCTCGAGCATGTCGAGAACCGACGAGTCGGTACGCGGGTCGAGTTGGACGTGGATCCACGACTCGGAGAGGCTGTCTGCTTCGGCATCCTTGGCCTTGTCTCCCATGAGGATTCCGCGCAGGGCACCGATCGGGTCGCGGCGCACCGAGATGATCGGGTGCACGAATTCGCTGATCCCGATGCCGAGACGGTTCAGCAGCGCGGTGATCGATTCGACGAGCAGCGGCATGTCGTCGTTCACGATCTGCAGGGACGCACCGAGTTCGCGGCCGTCGCCCGGCCGGTAGACGCGGGTGACCGCCCGCTCGGGCGGGCGTTGCAGGGCCAATGTCAGGTGCGCGCCGAGCACGGCGTCCGAAGCCCCGTTGACGGCGCTCTCGCTGTCACCGCGATCGACGTGCCGGTAGTACACGGCAGCGAGAGTCGGCACCTGAGACCGGAGACCTTCGGGCAGATTCCGCGCCCACTCCGCATCTTTCAGTTCTGCCGATTCCGTCATCGGGGCTCACTTCCTCTTCGTTCCGATCGCCGCGGGCAACTCTCTCGAGACTAGCCCGCGACGATGGGAACAGAGGGTGAACTTCGGGCACCCCGCGTGCCGGATCGTTCAGCCGGTGGTCGCCGGCGCGAGGTACCTCTCGAGCCCGTTCCGTTCCGCCTCGGACAGCGGCCGCGAGCTCTCGGTCTTCACGTCGAAGGCCACCAGCAGCGCGTCGCCCGTCGCGCAGCGGACCCCGTCGCGGTTGGTGACGACGTGCCGGATCGTGTACGACGAGGTACCGACGTGCAGAACCGACACGTCGATCTGCAACGGACCCGAGGCGTCGGTGACGGGACGCAGGAATTCGACGTCCATCTTGCGCACCACCATCGCACCGGGCCGCTCACCGTTCGCGCCCAGCTCGCTGGTCAGGAAGTGGATCCGCGCTTCCTGCATGTATTCGACGAAGCGGGTGTTGTTGACGTGACCCAGCCGGTCGGAGTCACCCCACCGGACCTGGATCTCGTAGGTGAAGGCCTTCTGCTCCACCAGGTCAGTCCCTCGTGAGCTTGCGGTGCGTCACGCGGTGCGGGCGCGCCGCGTCCGGTCCGAGCCGCTCGACCTTGTTGGCCTCGTAGCCCTCGAAGTTGCCCTCGTACCAGTACCAGGCAGCCTCATTGTCGCCGAAGCCGCCCTCCCACGCGAGGATGTGCGTGCAGGTCCGGTCGAGGAACCAGCGGTCGTGGGAGATCACGACGGCGCAGCCGGGGAACTGTTCCAGCGCGTTCTCCAGCGAACCGAGGGTTTCGACGTCGAGGTCGTTTGTCGGTTCGTCGAGCAGGATCAGGTTTCCGCCCTGCTTGAGCGTCATCGCGAGGTTCAGGCGGTTGCGCTCGCCACCGGAGAGGACGCCGGCCGGCTTCTGCTGATCGTGGCCCTTGAACCCGAACGAGCTGATGTAGGCGCGCGACGGCATCTCCGTCTGGCCGACGACGATGTGATCGAGACCGTCGGACACGACCTCCCACACCGTCTTGTCGGAGTCGATGCCGGTGCGGTTCTGGTCGACGTAGCTGAGCTTGACCGTCTGGCCGATCTTCACCTCGCCCGCGTCCGGCTCCTCGAGCCCGACGACCGTCTTGAACAGCGTGGTCTTACCGACACCGTTGGGGCCGATCACACCGACGATGCCGTTCCGCGGCAGCGTGAACGACAGGTCCTTGATCAGAACCCGGCCGTCGAAGCCCTTGTCGAGGTTCGAGACCTCCACGACGACGTCGCCGAGGCGCGGCGGTGCTGGGATCTGGATCTCGTCGAAGTCGAGCTTGCGGGTCTTCTCGGCCTCGTTGGCCATTTCCTCGTAGCGGTCGAGGCGGGCCTTGTTCTTGGCCTGACGAGCCTTGGCGCCCGAACGCACCCAGGCCAGCTCCTCCTTGAGACGCTTCTGCAGCTTCTGGTCCTTCTTGCCCTGGACCTCGAGCCGCGCGGCCTTCTGCTCCAGGTAGGTGGAGTAGTTGCCCTCGTACGGGTACAGGCGACCGCGGTCGACCTCACAGATCCACTGGGCGACGTGGTCGAGGAAGTACCGGTCGTGGGTGACGGCCAGGATGGCACCCGGGTAGGCGGCGAGGTGCTGCTCGAGCCACAGGACGCTCTCCGCGTCGAGGTGGTTGGTCGGTTCGTCGAGCAGCAGCAGGTCGGGCTTGCTGAGCAGGAGCTTGCAGAGGGCGACGCGGCGCTTCTCACCACCGGACAGGTGGGTGACCATCTCCTCCGGCGGCGGGCAGCGCAGCGCGTCCATCGCCTGCTCGAGCTGGGAGTCGATCTCCCACGCGTCGGCGTGGTCGAGCTTCTCCTGGAGCTCGCCCATCTCCTCCATCAGCTCGTCGGAGTAGTCGGTGGCCATCAGCTCGGCGATCTCGTTGTATCGCTTGAGCTGGACCATGGTTTCACCCATGCCCTCTTCGACGTTCTCGCGAACGGTCTTGGTCTCGTCGAGGTGCGGTTCCTGCATGAGGATCCCGACGGTGGCACCGGGAGCGATGAACGCTTCACCGTTGCCCGGCTGATCCAGCCCCGCCATGATCTTGAGGATGCTGGATTTACCCGCGCCGTTCGGGCCGACCACACCGATCTTGGCGCCGGGGTAGAAGCTCATCGTGACGTCATCGAGGATGACCTTGTCACCGTGCGCCTTGCGCACCTTCTTCATCGTGTAAAT
>SEEV01000213.1 GCA_004211695.1 Rhodococcus sp. (in: high G+C Gram-positive bacteria) | reverse complement strand
CCCATGGCTAATCCTTTCGTCAAGGGATGGAAGTACCTGATGGCGCTCTTCAATTCCAAGATCGATGAGAAGGCTGACCCCAAGGTTCAGATTCAGCAGGCGATCGAGGATGCGCAGCGTCAGCACCAGGCCCTGTCGCAGCAGGCTGCATCTGTCATCGGCAACCAGCGCCAGCTTGAGATGAAGCTCAGCCGCCAGCTCGACGAGGTGGAAAAGCTCAACGCCAACGCGCGTCAGGCCGTCAACCTCGCCGACCAGGCTCAGGCCGCGGGCGACACCGAGAAGGCCATCCAGTACACCAACGCCGCCGAGGCGTTCGCCGCGCAGCTCGTCACCGCCGAGCAGGGTGTGGAAGACCTCAAGGCGCTCCACGACCAGTCGCTGCAGGCGGCCGCGCAGGCGAAGAAGGCCGTCGAGCAGAACGCGATGGCCCTGCAGGCCAAGGTCGCGGAACGCACCAAGCTGCTCAGCCAGCTCGAGCAGGCCAAGATGCAGGAACGGGTCAGCGAGTCGCTGCGCTCGATGGACAGCACCCTGTCGGTCCCCGGCAACACGCCCAGCCTCGATGCCGTGCGCGACAAGATCGAGCGCCGCTACGCCGATGCCCTCGGTTCCGCGGAGCTCGCCCAGAACTCGGTGTCGGGCCGGATGATGGAGGTCCAGCAGGCGAGCATCCAGATGGCCGGGCACAGCAGGCTCGAGCAGATCCGGGCCTCGATGAAGGGCGACGCCCTGCCGTCCGGCGGTGCCGCGAACGCACCGGCGACCCCCGCCGCCAACCCGAACCTCGACAAGCAGCCGCCGGCAGCCGGCCAGACCGGCACTGCGCAGTAGCCGAACAGAATTCGCATGAGTTCCACCCGACGTGGCCGACCTGGACGCGCAGTCCGGTCGGCCACCGTCGTGTCCGGCCTCGCCGGGATCCAGGGGGCACTGCAGCAGGCAGGCGAGTCCGTCGCGGACGCGGCGCAGAAGTGGCGCGACCCGCGGGAACGGCTGCTGCGGAAGAAGAGACGGGCCAGGCGCCGCGCGAAGCGCTACGGCATCGTGTCCGGCTCGTCGGCCACCGGTGCCGCAGGTCTGGCCCTCATGGCCGCGCCGGAATGGTCGATGCTGATGGCCGGTGGCGGAGCCGTCGTGTTCGCGGTTCCGGCGCTGCTGGCCGTCAGCCGCTATCGGAAGCTCGACGCCGTCACCCTGCCGCCGGGCCTTCCTGCGCGCCGGGTGCTTCCGCCGCCATCGTCCGCCGCCAGGGAATCGATGGAGCGACTCGTGCACAGCGAGCGGGCACTGCACGGCATCCTCGGTGTGCTGTCGCGCTCCGGAACCATCAGCGGCGACGACATCGAGGACACCCACACCACGGCCCGTTCCGCCGCCGCGGCACTGCAGGCAGTGGCGCTCGACATCACCTCCATGGAGGTCGCTGCCCGGGGGAGCCGAGCAGCCGCCGAACCGCTCCACCGCGCGATAACCTCGGCCGCCGCGCAACTCGACGACGGCGTCGAACAGTTCGAGCAACTGGTGGCCTCGGCCGCCGAAGTGACCGTCCCCGGAACGACGAGCGCCGTCGGCGAACTGGCCTACGAACGTGCCGAACTGGTGTCGGCCACCGAGAAACTCGCCGGCCTCGCGGCCGCCCTCGGCGAGATCGACGATATCGTCCGTCGCTACCGCTGAATTCGTTGCCCGCCACGGTGTCACCGCTCGGCCGTGGAGTGGGGGAGAACCCTGATCTTTCCCTGATCTTTACGTTGACCTGGTGATTTACCCCCTCCGCCGTGTCAGGCTGGTGTGCGTACCCGATAAGTGGGGTCGACCAGATGTCGGGCTGCAGAAATCGATCGGGGAGACGTGAGTGGAGGAAATCATGTTCTGGAAGATTGTTCTGGCGGTTGCGGTGATCTGGATCGCGCTCGCGGTGGTCGGTGCACTCGTCAAGGGTCTGTTCTGGATTCTCGTCGTGAGTGCGGTGGTGTTCGGTGTCTACCTGCTGATCAAGGCGATGTCCGGATCCGGCGAGAAATCGGACATCACGCGAAACTGACAGGCATGCTCTACCCATGGAACCGGTACCCGAGGACTGGCATCGTGGGCTCGTCGTCGTCGCTCACCCCGACGACATCGAATACGGCGCAGCGGCAGCGGTGGCGCGCTGGACCGAGCAGGGCAAGGACATCCGCTACGTGCTCGCCACCAGCGGCGAGGCAGGGATCGCAGGGTTGCATCCCACGGAATCGGGCCCGGTGCGGGAGGCGGAGGAGCGCCGCTCCGCCGCCGTCGTGGGCGTAACCGACGTCGAGTTCCTCGGCTATCCCGACGGCACTCTCGTCGAGAGCCTCGCCCTACGCCGCGACCTCGCCACGGCAATTCGTCGCCACCGGCCGGACCTCGTGGTGACCGCGAACTTCTCCGACACCTGGGGGCCGGGTCAGCTGAACAGCGCTGATCATCGCGCTCTCGGGCGTTCCGTACTCGACGCCACCGCCGACGCCGCGAACGAATGGATCTTCCCCGAACTGGGGGAGTCCGGGCTGCCGCCGTGGCGGGGCGTCCGCTGGGTCGCCGTCAACACGATGACGCCCACCCATGCGGTGGACGTCACCCGGACGGTGGATCGGGCGGTGCTGTCGCTGGCCGAGCACGTCCGCTACCTCGAAGCGCTGAGCGACGCGCCGGTGGGGCAGCAGGCGAGGGCTCAGGTCGAGATGGTGACCCGGCCGCAGCCAGGATTCGACGCAGAACGCGCGGTGGGTTTCGAGCTCTACTACTTCGCCTGACGTCGGCGGCGAGCACGAACGCGCATCTTGTGTGCACGTTCTGTAATCCGACCGTGACGGAACAGCACAATTAACCGAATCATTCGCCGGAGTCGCGGGTCGATTCCCAGGCCGACCTCCACACGGTCCTGTCGCCTCACCTGCCGGCCGTACTCACGCCGCCCGAATCCCCGACGCCCGGGGATTGGTGCGCACGGTGTCCGGCCCGGGCGATGTGATTCGGGTGCCGGCAGGGTGCAGGTGGGGGATTCATGCGTTACGGTGTTACACACAATGTCTATTCGTAATTCTCCAGCGCACGACGGCAGCCCCGCGAGCGTCGAGGACTCCATCCTCGACGCCGCACGCTCGTGCATCCTCGATTTCGGACTTCGCCGCACCACGCTGGCGGAGGTCGCCCGGCGCGCCGGTGTCAGCAGGCCGACCGTGTATCGGCGCTGGGCCGACACCAGGGCAGTGGTCGCCGATCTCATGACCCGCGAGATCGCAGCCGTCATGCCCGAATTCTCCGCCGAGGAGTCGGTCCACCGCCAACTGGTCGACGCCGTGGTGCGCGTGTCCACCGAGGTGCGCGACCATCCGCTGTTCGTGAAGATCCTGCGTTCGGACCAGGAGCTGTTCACCACTTACATCCTCGAGCGGCTCGGTACGAGCCAGCGGGCGATCATCGACCAGGTCGCATTCGCGGTGTCCGCAGGTCAGGAACAGGGCTCCATTCGCGCGGGGGAGAGCCGTCACATCGCCACCATGGTGCTGCTCATCGCGCAGTCCGCGGTCCAGTCGGCCGTGATGGTGGCCGAGGAACTCCCCGGCGACGCCCTGACGCGGCAACTCCGGTACGCCGTCGGCGCCTACCTGGCGCCGGACGTCGCCGACGACCACCCGACAACCCGAGGAGACCGGTGAATCACCCGAACACGCCGCCGACGAGACGCTCGTCGGCGCTGAATGCCGCACGACGGGCACGCGAACTCGACGAGCTGTCCGGCGCCGCACCCGTCGACGTGCTGGTGATCGGTGGGGGAGTGACCGGTGCCGGCGTCGCGCTGGACGCGGCATCGCGCGGTCTCAGCGTCGTGCTCGTCGAGAAGCGGGACCTCGCCTTCGGAACCAGCCGGTGGAGTTCCAAGCTCGCCCATGGAGGCCTGCGGTACCTGGCGTCGGGCAACGTCGGGATCGCCCGGGAGAGCGCGGTCGAACGCGGAATCCTCATGACGCGCACCGCCCCTCATCTCGTCCGCGCGCTGCCCCAGCTCGTCCCCGTTCTCGATTCCACGACCCTGTTCGCCAAGTCCCTGGTCCGTACGGGATTCCTGGCCGGCGACCTGTTGCGCGCCGGTGCGCGCACGCCGTCGGCGGTCCTGCCGCGATCGCGCACGGTCGGGGCCGACCGGGTGGTCGAACTCGCTCCCGCAGTGCGGCGGGAGGGCCTGCGGGGCGGACTGATGGCGTTCGACGGACAACTGATCGACGACGCCCGGCTCGTGGTCGCCATCGCCCGCAGCGCCGCGCTCCACGGTGCGAAGGTGCTCACCCGGACGGGCGCGTACGACGTGACCGGAACATCGGCGACGCTGCGCGACGAGCTGACCGGCTCGGAACTGCCGATCCGGGCACGCGCCGTGGTCAACGCTGCCGGTGTGTGGTCGGGCGAGATCGATCCCGGGATCACGTTGCGGCCCAGCCGCGGCACACATCTGGTGCTCCCCGCCGAGCGGCTCGGCAACCCGACCGCAGCGCTGACGGTCCCGATCCCCGGTGAGACCAATCGTTTCGTCTTCGCGCTGCCCGCGCAGCTCGGCCGCGTGTACCTCGGCTTGACCGACGAGGCCGCGCCGGGACCCGTTCCGGACGTCCCCGTCGCGTCGGAGCAGGAGGTCGACTTCCTGCTCGACACGGTCAACACCGCGCTCGAGGTTCCGCTGCGCCGTTCGGACGTCCTCGGGACCTTCGCGGGGCTGCGACCGCTGCTCGACACCGGCGACGGGTCGACCGCCGACTTGTCCCGCAACCACGCCATCCTGCGATCGGACACGGGTCTCGTCAGTGTGGTCGGCGGCAAGCTGACCACCTACCGCAAGATGGCGGAGGACGCCGTCGACGCCGCCGTGGAGGTGGCGGGGATGGACGCGGGTCCGTGCCGGACACGTGCCCTCCCGCTCGTCGGTGCCGCGACACCCGAAGCGCTGCGGAATGTTTCGGCGCCGCCGACTCTGCTGGCTCGCTTCGGGACGGAAGCGGCGCTGATCGCCGCCGCCGGCCCCGAACTGCTGGCACCGATCGCCGAGGGTGTGGACGTGAGCCGCGCCGAACTCGAGTTCGCGGTGACGCACGAGGGCGCACTCGACGTCGACGACCTGCTCGACCGGCGCACCCGGATCGGGCTCGTGCCCGCCGACCGCGCGCGGTCCCTCGGCGCCGCCGAAGCCATGTTCGAGAAACGGTGATGCCGACCGTGTGACACCCTGTGGTCGTGCGAGTCGCCGTGGTCGCCGGGCCGGATCCCGGACATGCCTTTCCCGCCCTTGCGTTGTGCCTCGCCTTCCTCGAGGCCGGGGACGATCCGGTCCTGTTCACCGGCGCACGGTGGGTCGAGCCCGCGCGGGCGGCGGGCGTTCCGGCCGAGCTGCTGAAAGGTCTCGCGCCCCGGCCCACGGACGACGACCTCGACGCCGGCGCACGCATTCACGCCCGGGCCGCGCACATCTCCACCGAGTTGCTGCCCGATCTGCGGGCCATGGGGCCGGACCTCGTGGTGTCCGACATCCTCACCGCCGGAGGCGGCATGGCAGCCGAGCGGCTGGGGATCCCGTGGATCGAACTGTCGCCGCACCCGCTGTACGCCCCGTCCCGGGGTTTGCCGCCCATCGGAAGCGGATTGGCGCCGGGAGAAGGTATCCGGGGCAGGCTCCGCGACACGCTCATGCGCGCCGCGACGGGCCGGTCGATCCGTCAGGGTGAGCGGCAACGTTCCGAGGCCCGCGTCGGCGTCGGACTACCGGCGACGGACCCGGGTCCGGTGCGCCGCTTGATCGCGACGCTCCCCGCGCTCGAGGTGCCCAGACCGGACTGGCCTGCCGAGGCGCACGTGGTGGGGCCGCTGCTGTGGGAACCCACGAACGAGGTGTTGGGTGTGCCGGACGGCACCGATCCGCTGGTCATGGTCGCACCCTCGACCGCGTTCACCGGTGCCGAGGGGATGCTCGAGACCACACTCGCCGGGCTCGACGGGGCCGGCGTCCGGGTGATCGCGTCGATTCTGGACGGGGCGCCGCACACCGTTCCGTCCTGGGCACGAGCGGGACTCGGTCGGCAGGACGCGATGCTGCGCGAAGCCTCGGTCGTCGTCTGCGGCGGTGGGCACGGCATGCTCGCGAAGGCGCTGCTGGCGGGTGTCCCGGCGGTGGTGGTTCCCGGCGGCGGAGATCAGTGGGAACTCGCGAATCGTGCCGCGCGGCAGGGGAGCGCCGTCGTGGTGCGGCCGCCGAGCGCGGAGGCGCTCCGCGCAGCGGTCGGGCAGGTGCTCTCGAACGGTGCCCACGCCGACGCCGCACAGCGAGCCGCGCGGAGCGTCGCGGAGGTCGCCGATCCGGTGGAGGTGTGCCGCGACGCGCTGCGGTGAGAACCCGGCTCGCGGTTCGGCTAGCGTGGTCGTGTGCGATTGACCGAATTTCACCAACTCGTCCGCGAAGAGTTCGGGCAGATGCGCGGCGATGCACTGCTCGTCGACCACGTGCTGCTCAGTCTCGGCGGCAAAACCGCCGCCGAAGCGATCGAGGACGGCCGGGAACCCCGCGAGGTGTGGCGGGAACTGTGCGCCGAGTTCGACGTCCCACCGCAGCGCCGGTAGAAATCCGGCGTGTCGAACGGGCCGATCGCACCGATCGAACACACGTTCCCCTATGCTGGAGATGTTCGGTGATCACGGTTCTTGTCGGTACCTGGATCTAACCTGACCGCAGATCACTGATGAGACTCGAGAATGGGGACGACGATGGCACCACAGGCACACGATCGAGACAAGGCGCTCGACCTGGCGCTGGCGCAGATCGACAAGAACTTCGGCAAGGGCTCGGTGATGCGCCTGGGCGAAGGTGTCCGTCAGCCCATCGCCGTCATCCCGACCGGCTCCATCGCGCTGGACGTCGCCCTCGGTATCGGCGGGCTGCCCCGCGGCCGTGTCGTCGAGATCTACGGCCCGGAGTCCTCGGGTAAGACCACCGTGGCTCTGCACGCGGTCGCCAACGCCCAGGCGGCCGGCGGCATCGCGGCCTTCATCGACGCCGAGCACGCACTCGACCCCGACTATGCCCAGAAGCTCGGCGTCGACACCGACGCGTTGCTGGTGTCGCAGCCCGACACCGGTGAGCAGGCGCTCGAGATCGCAGACATGCTGATCCGTTCCGGCGCCCTCGACATCCTCGTGGTCGACTCCGTGGCCGCCCTGGTCCCGCGCGCCGAGATCGAGGGTGAGATGGGCGACAGCCACGTGGGTCTGCAGGCGCGTCTGATGAGCCAGGCGCTCCGCAAGATGACCGGTGCGCTCAGCAACTCCGGCACCACCGCGATCTTCATCAACCAGCTGCGCGAGAAGATCGGCGTCATGTTCGGGTCCCCCGAAACCACCACCGGTGGTAAGGCGTTGAAGTTCTATTCGTCCGTGCGCCTCGACGTGCGGCGTATCGAGACCCTGAAGGACGGCACCGACGCGGTGGGCAACCGTACCCGCGTCAAGGTGGTCAAGAACAAGGTCGCGCCGCCGTTCAAGCAGGCAGAGTTCGACATTCTCTACGGTCAGGGAATCAGCAAGGAAGGCTCGCTGATCGACATGGGAGTCGAGCACGGGTTCATCCGCAAGTCGGGCTCCTGGTACACCTACGAAGGCGACCAGCTGGGGCAGGGCAAGGAGAACGCCCGCAAGTTCCTGTTGGAGAACACCGACATCCGCGACGAGATCGAGAAGAAGATCAAGGAAAAGCTCGGAATCGGCGCCGACGTCACCGCTGCCACGGACGACGCAGCCCCGGTCGAATTCTAGGGCGCCGCCGTGCGTCCTACGGGCGAAGGTGGAACGGAGACGCAGGCCAAGGATTTGTGCCTGCGTCTCTTGACGGACCGTGCCCGGAGTCGAGCGGAGTTGTCCGAGCGGCTGGCGAAGAAGGGCTACTCGGCCGACATCGCTGAGCGTGTACTGGATCGCCTCACCGAGGTCGGCCTCGTCAACGACGCCGATTTCGCCCAGCAGTGGGTGCATTCGCGGCACACGTACTCCGGTAAGGGAAAACGTGCGCTGGCAATGGAACTGCGCCGCAAGGGAATCGGTCAGGACGACGCCACCGAGGCGCTCGCCCAGATCGACAGCGAAAACGAGCGTGCGCGGGCCGAGGAACTGGTCGCGAAGAAGCTGCGTACCGTATCGGCGGACGATCGTGACCGGGCGGTGCGACGGCTGGTGTCGATGCTGGCGCGTCGCGGGTTCCCTCAGGGCATGGCCTTCGAGGTGGTCAAGGAGCAACTCGATCGGGCCGGAACCGAGACCGACGACTTGTTCGACGAGATCTGAGAACCGACAACACTGCGGTCGGACGGGACAGTGGCCCCGTCCGACCGCAGTGTCATGTCGAAACCCGTGTCACGTCACAACCGTTTGTCGGTGATGTCCATCCCCGGAACCGACACCGCCGGGAGTTCGGGAACGGCTCCCTTGGGGCCTCCGCCCTTCCTGCTGGCCCGTAGCCGCTTCTCCACCTTGGTCGCGACCACGGTGAGCGTGTAGTTGAGGACGATCATGATGATCGCCACGACGATCAGGGCGGGCAGGTAGTTGCCGTAGAACGCACCGAGTTGCTGGCCGGACCGCACCACTTCTACGTAACCGATCAGGTAACCGAGCGCGGAGTCCTTCAGCGCCACCACCATCTGCGAGATGATCGCGGGGAGCATCGCCGTGACGGCCTGCGGAAGCAGGATGGCGCGCATGACCTGGCCCTTGCGCATCCCCAACGCCATCGCCGCCTCGCTCTGGCCCTTGGGGAGCGAGTTGATGCCGGCCCTGACGATCTCGGCGATCACGGAGCCGTTGTAGAGCGTGAGGCCCACGATGACCGCGGCGAGCGCGAGGTATTTCGATTTGAAGACCTCGTACTCGGCGAACAGCTGGTACGAGAAGATCATCAGGATCAGCACCGGGATGGCGCGGAACAGCTCGACGATTCCGCCGGCGACCCAGCGCACCGGCCGGTGGTTCGACAAGCGTCCGATGCCGAGTATCGCGCCGAGGATCAACGCGAACAGGATCGACACGGCGGCGGCCACGAGTGTGCCGCGGATGCCGGGGATCAGATAGGTGGTCCACGACGTCGACTCGGTGAACGGATCCCATTTCGCCGCCGTCAGCTGACCTTTGTCGTCGAGCGCGACGTAGACGAGGTAACCGATTCCCAGCAGCACGAGGGCGACGGCGACGGAGATCAGGCGATAGATGTTCTTCGCCTTCGGTCCCGGAGCGTCGTAGAGGACGGTGGCGGAATTGCTCATCGTGCAACCTCGAATCGCTTGCTCAGGTAGCCGAACAGAAGCCCCATCGGCAGGGTCAGGATCACGAATCCGAGTGCGAAGATGCCACCGACGACGAAGATGGCGGCCTCGTTCTCGATCATTTCCTTCATCAGGAGCGACGCCTCCGCGACGCCGATCACCGAGGCGATCGTCGTGTTCTTGGTCAAGGCGATCAGCACGCTGCCGAGTGGGGCGGTGACCGCCCGGAAAGCCTGCGGCAGCACGATCAGACGCAGATTCTGGGAGAACGTGAGGCCCAGTGAGCGGCCCGCCTCCGCTTGGCCGACGTGCACGGTGTTGATACCGGACCGCAGCGACTCGCACACGAAGGCCGCGGTGTAGATGCTGAGGCCGAGCACGGCGAGCCGGAAGTTGTTCTGCTCGAAGAACGTCGGCGACTGCTCGGGGGCGAGCTTGACGCCCATCGTCTGGAAGAGACCGAACGAGCAGAAGATGATGATGAGCGTCAGGGGAGTGTTGCGGAAGATCGTCACGTAGGCCGTGCCGACGCCGCGCGCGACCGGAATCGGCGACACCCGCATGGCCGCGAGAATCGTGCCGAGTATGAGAGCACCGACCGCCGAGAACGCGGTGAGCTGCACCGTCGTCCAGAATGCGTCGATCAGCTGATCGTCGTACTTGCTCAGTAGGTCCACTTACCGTCTCCCCAGGTCACCGGTGGTTGGTGTCGAACCGGGTCGGACGGTTCCGCCGAAGCGGAGCCGTCCGACCCGGATGAGTGAGTTGCTCAGTACCGATCGACGGTCGGCGGGGCGGGGATCGGGTAGCCCGACGCACCGACGGTCTCGTTGAACGCGCGCTCCCACGAGCCGTCCGCGATCATCGCCTCGATGGCGTCGTTGATCTTGGCGCGGGTCTCGTCGTCGCCCTTGGACAGGCCGACGCCGTAGCGCTCCTGGGTGAACGGCGCGCCGACCACCTTCAGCTCGCCCGGGTACTGCGCCGCGTAGCCGGCGAGGATGATGTCGTCGGTGGTGACGGCGTCGACCGCACCGTTCCGCAGTGCCTCGACGCAGGCGGAGTACGTGTCGAACTCCTGCAACTGCACGTCCTGCGCGTACGTGTCCTTGACCTTCTGCGCGGGGGTGGACCCGGTGACCGAGCACAGCTTCTTGCCGCCGTTGAGCGACTCGGGGCCGATGATGTCGGTGTTGTCGGACTTCACCAGCAGCGACTGTCCGGCGATGAAGTACGGTCCGGCGAAGTCGACCTTCTCCTTGCGGGCGTCGGTGATCGAGTAGGTGGCGACGATGTAGTCGACCTCACCGTTCTCGATCAGCGTCTCGCGCTGAGCCGACGGGGACTCCTTGAACTCGATGTTCTCCGGGGCGACACCCAGCTTGCCTGCCACGTACTCGGCGACCTCGACGTCGAAACCGCTGAAGGATCCGTCGGGGTTGCGCAACCCGAGGCCGGGCTGGTCGTACTTGATTCCGACGGTCAGCTTGCCCTCCGACGCACTCTGGGACGCGCTCTTCTCTTCACCTCCGCCGCAAGCGGATGCGACGACGGCGAGCGCCATGACGCCGATTCCCACGCGAATCGAGCGATTGATCCTCATCGAGTTCCTCCAATTGAAAATGATGAATGTTGCCTGTGGAGCAGGGTCGACCGACAGAGCACCGGCTCTTCCGGGTCAGTGGCTGAGAATCTTGCCGAGAAAATCCTTCGCGCGCTCCGATTTGGGAGCAGTGAAGAAAGTGGCGGGCTCGGAGTCCTCGACGATCTGGCCGTCGGCCATGAAGAGAACACGGTGGCCGACCTTGCGGGCGAAGCCCATCTCGTGGGTCACCACGAGCATGGTCATGCCTTCCTTGGCGAGCGAGGTCATGACGTCCAGGACCTCGTTGACCAT
>SEEV01000212.1 GCA_004211695.1 Rhodococcus sp. (in: high G+C Gram-positive bacteria) | reverse complement strand
GTCGCCGTCCTGCATCGAACCTCGTTCGGTGTGTCGGGCCTCGCGGCGACGGAACGATTTTCGATCAGTCCGAGTGTGTTGTCGGGTTTCGTCGTACTCCAGATCGTGGTGTACGCGGGAATGCAGATCCCGGCCGGTGTGCTCCTCGACCGATACGGATCGCGGATCATGATCTCCGCGGGTGCCCTGATCATGGCGTCGGCGCAGATGCTCCTCGCGCTCACCGAATCGCTGCCGCTGGCGGTCGCCGCGCGTGTTCTCGTCGGCGTCGGCGACGCGATGACGTTCATCTCCGTGCTGCGGCTGGTGCCGCAGTGGTTCGCGCCGCGGCGGGTGCCGCTCATGTCGCAGCTGACCGGCATCTTCGGTCAGATCGGTCAGATCCTGTCGGCGCTGCCGTTGATGCTGCTGCTGAACGGGCCGGGCTGGAGTTTCGCGTACGGCAGCGCGGCGTCGCTCGGTCTGCTGTCGTTCGTGCTGGCCGTTTCCGTCATCCGTAACGCCCCGCCCGGTCTGGAGGTGGTGGCCGCGCCCGCCGGACTGCGGGAGGTGGGCAGGCAGATCCGTGCCGTGTGGGGGCGTCACGGCACCCGGCTCGGGTTCTTCACCCACATGGGGACGCAGTTCTCGATGACGACGTTCGCCCTGCTGTGGGGTGTGCCGTACCTGCGGTCGGCGCAGGGGTTGTCGCCGGCGGAGGCCGGTTCCCTCCTGACACTGTCGGTGATCTCGGCGATCGTCGCCGGGCCGATCATCGGCATCCTCAGCGGCCGGTTCCCGATGCGCCGGTCGTATCTGGTGCTCTCGATCATGATCAGCAATGCGGCCATGTGGACGGTTGTGCTGGCTCTGCCGGGGCCCGCACCGATCTGGTTGCTGGCGCTCCTGGTGATGGTGATCTCGGTGGGTGGCCCCGGATCGATGATCGGGTTCGACTACGCCCGGATGTTCAACCCGAGCACCAGCATGGGAACCGCGCAGGGCATGGTCAATATCGGTGGATTCCTGGCATCGTTGCTGGTCATCCAGGCGATGGGGCTCATTCTCGACGCGATGGGCGGGTACTCGTTCGACGCGTTCCGGGTGGCATGGCTCGTGCAGTACCCGGTGTGGATCGTCGCGATCACCGGTGTGCTCGTCACCCGCGGGAAGACGCGGAAGCAGATGGGATTGGTGCTGCGGCCCATCCGGCAGGTGTGGCGGGAGCGCGGCGACCGACCGAAGGGCTAGTTACACTCTTACATGATGTGTAACACTATAACGCATGAGCAATGAGCGTTCGGAAGATCACGCCGTCCTGACGGCACCCCCGATGCAGTGGGACGCCTGGGGTGCGCCGGAGAAGCACAAGGTTCTCTCCGACGGCATCAAGGGACTCTTGCAGCAGGCCCTCGGCGTCACGATCAGGGAGCCGTCCGACCGAGCGGCAGAAGACGTCGTCCTGGCGCCGAGTGCGCTGGCCGAGCAGCAACTCGCCGCGCTCGCGGGCATCGTCGGAGAACCGTTCTGCAGCACCGCGCACTCCGACCGGCTGCTGCGGTCCGGCGGCAAGAGCACACTCGACCTGCTGCGCCGCCGCAGCACCGAACCGCAGAACGCCCCCGACGCGGTGGTCACCCCCGGCACCGACGCCGAGGTCGCCGAGGTGCTCCGCTACTGCGCCGACAGCGGCATCGCCGTGGTGCCGTTCGGCGGCGGCACGAGCGTCGTCGGCGGACTCGACCCCGTGCGCGATCGATTCGACGCCGTCGTCTCGCTGGACCTGCGCCGGTTCGACTCGCTGATCGACCTCGACACCGACTCCGGCATCGCCACCCTGGGCGCGGGCGTCACCGGCCCCCGCGCGGAGGAACTGCTCGGGGCGCACGGTTTCTCGCTCGGGCACTTCCCGCAGAGCTTCATGTTCGCGACCATCGGCGGCTTCGCGGCCACCCGGTCGTCGGGGCAGGCGTCCGCGGGGTACGGGCGGTTCGAGGACATGGTGCAGGGTCTGCGGGTGGTGACCCCCACCGGCATTCTCGACACGGGGCGTGCCCCGGCGTCCGCGGCCGGTCCGGATCTGGGCGAACTGTTCGTCGGGTCGGAGGGAACGCTCGGCGTCATCACCCGGGTGCGGGTTCGGGTGCACGCAATCCCCGACACCACCGTCCGCGAGGGGTGGAGCTTCCCCGACTTCGCGACGGGCGCCGCCGCTCTGCGTGCGCTGCGGCAGGAGGGCGCGGTCCCCACCGTCCTGCGACTGTCGGACGAGGCGGAGACGGCGGTGAACCTGGCCACCACCGACAAGATCGGCGAGGAGACCGTCACCGGCGGCTGCCTGGCGATCACCACGTTCGAGGGCACCGCCGAGCACACTGCCGAGCGGACTGCGGAGGCCCGCGCCGTACTGCTCGCGCACGGCGGCACCTCGCTGGGGGAGGAACCCGGAAACGGCTGGGAGCACGGCCGTTTCGACGCCCCCTATCTGCGCGACTCGCTGCTCGACGCGGGGGCGCTGTGCGAGACGCTGGAAACCGCGACCCACTGGGGCAACCTCGCCGCGCTCCGGACGGCGGTGACCACCGCGCTAACGGAGTCGCTGTCTGCGCAGGGCACCCCGCCACTCGTCCTCTGCCACATCTCGCACACCTACCCGACGGGCGCCTCGCTGTACTTCACCGTCGTGTCCGCGCAGGCGGACGACCCGATCGAACAGTGGCGGAAGGCCAAGACCGCTGCCGGTGACGCCATCGTCGCCGCCGGCGGAACCATCACGCACCACCACGCGGTCGGAGTCGACCACCGCCCGTGGATGCGGGACGAGATCGGAGACCTGGGCGTCGCGATCCTGCGGGCGGTCAAGGACGCCGTCGACCCCGTCGGAATCCTCAACCCCGGCAAGCTGATTCCGTGAGCACGCGGAAGGTGATCGAGAAGGTCACCGTCCTCGTCAATCCCCTCGCCGGGCACGGCCACGCGCCGGTGGCCGGACGCAAGGGGGTCGCGCGCCTGCGTGAGCGCGGAGTCGCCGTCACCGAGATCATCGGGACCGACGCCGATCATGCGCGCAGCCTGGCCCGCCGGGCAATCGACGACGGCACCGACGCGCTCGTCGTCGTCGGCGGAGACGGCGCCATCAGCATCGGATTGCAGGCGGCGGCGCTGTCCGGGACACCCGTCGGCCTGATCCCGGCGGGCACCGGCAACGACCACGCGCGCGAGTTCGGCATCCCGGTCGGCGACCCCGTCGCGGCGGCCGACGTCATCGCCGACGGCGAGGTGCAGGAGTCCGACCTCGCCAGGATCACCCTCGAAGACGGCGCCGTCGTGTGGGCGGGCACCATCATCGCGAGCGGGTTCGATTCGCTCGTCACGGACCGCGCGAACCGCATGTCGTGGCCGAAGGGGCCGATGCGGTACAACCTCGCGATGCTGGCCGAACTGACGCAACTGAAGCCGCTGCACTACCGCATCGACCTCGACGACGAGACCGTCGAGGTCGATGCGACGCTGGTCGCCGTGGGCAACGGGCGTTCGTACGGCGGCGGGATGCAGATCTGCCCGAATGCCGACAAGACGGACGGCCTGCTCGACGTCACGGTCGTCGACCACGGCCCCCGGTCGAGGCTGGTCCGGCTGTTCCCCCGGGTCTACAAGGGCACGCACGTGGACCTACCCGACGTGCAGACCTACCGTTCGCGGACGGTCCGGCTGCACTGTGAGGGCATCACGGCGTACGCGGACGGCGACCGCGTCGGCCCGCTGCCGGTCAGCATCGAGGCCGTGCCGGCTGCGCTGCACATCCTCAGCCACACACCGGCCTGAGGTTCACAGGCCGCGCAACCGGTCCATCTCGCGGCGTTCCCGCTTGGTGGGCCTGCCGGCGCCCCGGTCGCGCTGCGGTATCGACGCGAGGACCTCACGCGGCGGGGGCGGCGGTGTGTTGTCGGTGAAGCACTCGACGGCCACCACCGCACCCACCCGTTTGGTGATCGGCCGGACGACCTCCACGATGCGTTCGGTGCCCGACGCGCGGATGCGGACCTCGTCGCCGACCTTGACCGGCTGCGCCGGCTTGGCGGTGGTGCCGTTGACCCGCACGTGTCCCGACCTGCAGGCGGCAGCCGCCGCGGAGCGCGTCTTGAACAGCCGGACCGCCCAGGTCCAGCTGTCGACCCGGACGCTCGCGGGGTCGGTACCGGAAATCGCCACGCGACCAGGATACGAAAGCGCGCGACTCAATTACTGATCGCGGGTGCCGCCTTCAGATACCGGTCGTCGCCGACCTGTGCGGCGGTGAACGCGGCGATGTCGGCCCGGGTAAACGGAGTGTGCCTTCCACTTCAGGTAGCATCGAGTGCATGGCGAAGCCGGGACCGAAAGAGGCAGGGGATGCGTGCCGGCAGGCGTTGCGCACCGACGCCGAGCGCAACCGCTCGCGCGTCGTCGATGCGGCGCACGAGGTGTTCGCCGAGCAAGGGCTGACGGCGTCCATGGCCGAGGTCGCCCGGCGGGCCGGCGTCGGCATTGCGACCCTGTATCGCCGTTTCCCCACCAGGGAAGACCTGATCACCGATGTCTTCGCCGACAAGATGGGTGCGTACGTCGACGCGATCGACGAGGCCGCGGCCGACCCCGATCCGTGGAACGGATTCTGCGCATACGTCGAGCGGGTGTGTGCCATGCAGGCGGAGGATCGCGGCTTCACTCACGTGCTGACCATGACGTTTCCCACCGCGAGCGCATTCGAGGCGAAGAGGACGCAGGCCTACAACGGGTTCGAGCGGCTGATCGAACGCGCCAAGGAGACGGGTCGGCTGCGCGTGGACTTCTCCTCCCAGGACCTGGTGTTGCTCCTGATGGCGAACGCCGGGGTCATCGAAGCGACGGGCGCCGCGGCCCCTGATGCGTGGCGTCGTCTCGTGGGTTACATGCTCCAGGCATTCGCGGCCGACGGCGCCGCGCCGCTGCCGCCTGCTCCCACCTCGTCGGCGATGTACGAAGCCATGGTGGGGGTGACGTGTGGAGCAGCGAACGGCCGATGACGTGACCGGATTGCGGAGTCTCCGAAACTCCGAGGAGGGACGGGATTTCACCCGATTCCTGATGTCGTACAAATTCGGCATCGACGAGATGATGACCAAGATCAACATATTGAAGGACGAGTTCACCTACATCCACGAATACAGCCCGATCGAACACGTGAAGTCGAGGCTGAAGTCGGCCGACAGCGTCCTGGACAAGGCCGCCCGCAAGGGGATTCCGCCCACTCTCGACTCCATCCGCGACAACATCCACGACATCGCCGGGATCCGGATCACTTGCAGTTTCATCCAGGACGCGTACCGCATCAGCGACATGTTGACCGGTCAGCAGGACATCACCGTCGTCGAGGTCAAGGACTACATCGCCGAACCCAAACCCAACGGCTACCGGAGCCTGCACCTGATCGTCGAGGTTCCTGTGTTCATGTCCGACCGCGTGGAATCGGTGCGGGTGGAGATCCAGATCCGCACGGTGGCCATGGATTTCTGGGCGAGCCTCGAACACAAGATCTTCTACAAGTACGACAAGTCGGTCCCGGACGCGCTCCTGGACGAGTTGAAGGATGCTGCCGACGTGGCCCGCAATCTCGACGTGAAGATGGAAGCGCTCCACGACGAGGTGCGCGAACACGGGGCAGCGCTGCGCGTCATCCCTTCGGCGGAGTAGGACTCGACCGGGCGAGGGTGGGCTGCACCGCCGGACCGGTGACGTCGCAATGTGGTTTGCATGCAACCGAATCCGCGGTGGGCTTCGGCGCGGCGGGTGCCCGGATCAGGGCTGCGGCGATGGTCGCCCCGACCAGGAGCAGTGCGATGCAGATGTACATCGCGATGCGGAAGCCGTGCGAGAAGCTGTCGGGGTCGATCATGCTTTCGGCGTCGATCCCGGCGATCCCGGGGAGTGCGGCCACCGCCAGCAGTTGGCTGGTGCGCGCGACGGCGTTGTTCACTCCGGAGGCGATGCCGGACTGGTCCACCGGTACCGATCCGAGCACGGCGGCGGTCAGCGGCGCGACCATGGCGGACAGTCCGAGTCCGAACACGAGGACGCCGGGGAGTACGACCGTCCAATAGGGTGCATCCGGCCCGATCCGGGTCATCAACAGCAGGCCGACCGCGGCGAGTGCGGGTCCGACCGTCATCGGCAGTCGGGGGCCGTGGGTCTGGGCGTAGCTGCCGGCGCGGGAGGAGAACGCCAGCATCGCCAGCGTGATCGGGATGGTGGCGACCCCGGCTTCGATCGGCGAGTATCCGGCCACCAACTGCAGCTGCAGGACCAGGAGGAAGAAGACGCCGCCGAGAGCGGCGTACACCGCGAGCGTCACCAGGTTCGCCGCCACGAACATGTGCGACGCGAACAGGCTCGGCGGCACCAGCGCGTTCGGTGAGCGCCGTTCCACCACGACGAACGCGATCAGCGCGACGGCTCCGACAACCCCGGCGATCAGGTTCATCTCGATCAGACCGTAGGTGAGCGCGCCGAGACCGATCACTGCGCACACCGACCCGAGTACGTCGAGATGATCGGGCGGATGCGGGTCGCGGCTCTCGGGGACGTGCCGCATCGACGCCCATACGACGACTACGGCGAGCGGAAGATTGAGCAGGAACACCGACCGCCAGCCGGCCACCTCCACCAGCCAGCCGCCCACTAGAGGTCCGATCGCCCCGGCCACCCCGCCGAGCCCCGACCACAGTCCGATCGCGGCACCCCGGTCGTCCTCGTGGATCGACGCCGAGATCAGAGCGAGGCTGCCGGGGGTCAGCATCGCCGCCCCGACGCCCTGCAGGATCCGCGCGATCACGAGCATCGTGATGTCGGGTGCGATGCCGCACAGCAGTGATGCGACCGCGAACCAGACCGTCCCCCAGACGAAGACGCGGCGCCTGCCCCAGCGATCCCCGAGCGCCCCGCCCAGCAGGATCAGCGAGGCCAGGGCGAGGGTGTAGCCGCTCAGTACCCACTGCAGTCCCGCGACATCCGATCCGAGGTCCTCGCCGATGTGCGGCAGGGCGATGTTCACCACCGTGCCGTCCAGTAGCGCGAGGCTCGAGCCGAGGACGGTGGCGGCGACCACCCACCGCCCCCGCCGGGTGCTCAGGCGCAGAACTGTCTCGGTCATGTCCCCATGGTGCGCCGCGGTCCAGGCAGTGGGGTGCTCGTTGCGATTTCTCGCGCTGCCTTCGGCATACTCGAGCGGGTGTACATCGAAGTCGACGACCTGTCCCGCGTGGCCACCCGGTTTCTCACACATCTGGTCGTCGAGGCGCGGACACGCGGGTACGTCCGCCTCGACCTCGAGACCGGCACCGAGGATTTCTTCGCCCCGGCCCGGCGCCTGTACAGGCAGCACGGTTTCACCGAATGTCCCCCGTTCGGGGACTACTGCAACGATCCGAACAGCATCTTCTTCACACTCGCCCTGTGACAGCCCGGTACGTGCGACACTTTCCGCCACGCACCTCGATATACGGAGATCTCATGGACATCATGCGCAAGGTCGCGGTAGGGGCCGTCGCGGTGGCCGGCCTGTCTTTCTTCGCCGCGGGGACGGCGGCTGCTGACCCGGTGCCGGCGCCCATGCCGCCGCCGCTACCCGTGCCCATGCCGGTCCCGCTGCCCGCCGGCACGTACCTCGGTACCACCAATGTTCTCGGTGGCGACCTGATCTGGAAGGGAAAGACGTTCGGGCCCGGGTGGGTCATGGACAACTTCGGTGTGTTCTTCCCGTACATCTTCGGCATGACCACCCCGGAGGCGAGCGGCTCCCTCGTCACCGACTACAGCCCCTCCGGGCTTCCCTTCCTGACCGATCGGATCACCCCGAGGCCCGACGGGACCTATGAGGGCACCGTCTACATCAACGGCAATCCCGTGGCCGGATACGCCCTTCACAAGTAGGCAGTCGGCGTCCTAGGCCTTCGACGACGCGAGCGGTTCGGGACTGGGGCTCGGAGCCGAGGGGGCGACCCGGCGCGTCGGAATGGCCAGTGTGATGGCCGCGGCGACGAGTGCGACACCGCACCCGATCAGCAGACCGGTTCGGAAGCCGCCCTCCGTGGGCAGGGTGTGGCCGGCGACCTGGACGCTCATCTGCGCCAGGACCACTCCGACCACGGCCGCGGACACCGAGGTGCCGACCGAGCGCATCAGTGTGTTGACGCTGTTGGCGGAGGCCGTCGCGGACTGCGGCACGGCGCTCATCACCAGCGCGGGCATCGCCCCGTAGGCCAGGCCGACGCCCGAGCCGCAGATGCAGGTCACCACGACCAGGCCCCACGTCGATCCCATCAGGAACACCGACGATCCGTAGCCGAGCGCGATGACGAGGCTGCCGACGAGCAGGGTGACCTTCGGTCCGCGGGCGGACGACAGCTTGGCGCCGAAGGGGGACACCGCCATCATCATGAGGCCCGAGGGTGCCATCCACAGGCCCATGGCCAGCATCGACTGCCCCAGGCCGTACCCCGTGGACTCCGGTAGCTGCAGGAGCTGCGGAACGATGAGCGACTGCGCGTACATCGCGAAGCCGACGACGACGGACGCCGCGTTGGTGAGCAGCACCTGACGTCCGGCGATCACCCGCAGATCGACGAGGGGTTCGGGAGTGCGGAGTTCCCACCAACCCCATGCCGTCAATGCGATGACCGTTGTCGCGAACAGGCCGAGGGTGGTGCCGCTCGCCCAGCCCCAGTCGGCGCCCTTCGACACGGCCAGGAGCAGGGACACCAGTCCGATACCGAGTCCGACCGCGCCGATGGGGTCGAAGCGGCCCCTGATGCCGTGGACGGGGGTGGCCGGCATGACGAGCCAGAGCAGCACGGCGATCAGCGCGCTCAGACCTGCGGCACCCCAGAAGAGCACACGCCAGTTGGAGTTCTCGGCGACCGTCGCGGCGAGGGGCAGGCCGAGGGCGCCGCCGATACCCATGGACGAGCTCATCAGCGCGATGGAGGAGTGCAGGCGTTCGGGCGGCAGCAGGTCGCGCAGCGCGCGGATGCCCAGCGGGATCATGCCCACACCGATGCCCTGCAGTCCACGACCGATCACCATCGGGACGAGGGAGGACGCCAGTGCGCAGACCACCGAGCCCAGCACGAGCGGCACCGTGCAGATCAGCATCATGCGCCGCTTGCCGTACAGGTCGCCGAGGCGTCCGGTGACCGGTGTCGCCACGGCGCCGGCGAGCAGCGCAGCGGTGATCACCCAGGACGCGTTCGATGCGGTCGTGTCGAGCAGTCGCGGCAGGTCGCCGATCAGCGGGACCACGAGGGTCTGCATGAGTGCGGCGACGATACCGGTGAATGCCAGCACGGCGACGAGGCCGCCCGGGCGGACGGCGGGCGTCGGAGTGTCCACGCGAATCTCCTCAACTGTGCAAGATAACAACTTATGCACCATACACATGCTATGCATGGTGCACAATGTATGTAGTCTGCATATCCGCTCAGTCGCTAAGGCCATCGCCCTTGAAGTGACCGACGCGCAGGAGAAGGCTGGACGTCGTCGCCGTGATCTCGCCAGAGAAGGGGTGGTCCGCTTGGTCATCGACAACGACGTCTACAACCGTGTGGGGGAGTCGTGGTGGGAGGAGGACAACCCGCTCAACCTGCTGCACGGAAGCCTGACGCCGGCACGATTCGCCTACTTCCGCACGGTGCTCGACGCGACGGTCGGTCGTGACTGTCGCGGACTCCGCGCCCTCGACGTCGGTTCGGGCGGCGGATTCCTCGCGGAGGAGTTCACCCACATCGGTTTTCGCGTGCTCGGCGTCGACCCGTCCCCGGTGTCGGTCGAGACCGCGCGCCGCCACGCGGCGGGCTCGGCGCTCGACATCGAGTACCGGGTCGGGTCCGGTGAACGACTGCCGGTGCCGGATGCCGCGTTCGACGTCGTCTACTGCTGCGACGTCCTGGAACACGTGTCGGATCTCGACGCGGTGATCGCCGAGACCGCGCGGGCGCTGAAACCGGGGGGCCTCTACCTGTTCGACACCATCAACCGCACGGTCCTCAGCAAGCTCGTCGCGATCAAGATCATGCAGGAGTGGCGGATGACCCGGATGTTCGACACTCCCATCCACGACTGGTCGATGTGTATCCGACCGGCCGAGCTGACGTCGGTCCTGGACCGGCACGGTCTGCGGCTCGGCGAGGTCGTCGGTCTCGGCCCGCGGTCGAAGAATCCGCTCCGGCTGATCGACCTCGCCCGGGCCGGTGGACCACGAATGAGCTACGGGGAGTTGAGCCGCCGGCTCGACTTCGGACAGATCAGGAGCACCGCCATCTCCTACATGGGCTACGCCGTCAAGAACGGCGAAAGCCCGCCGCGGTTACGCGACGGGCTCCCGGAGAGGCGAGATCAGCTGTAGTCGTAGAAACCCTTGCCGGACTTCTTGCCGAGCTGTCCGGCGTCCACCTTGCGCTTGAGCAGCGTCGGCGGCGCGTAGTGCGGCTCGGCGAACTCCGCGTACAGCGACTCCGCCGCGGCGAGGGTGATGTCGAGGCCGACGGTGTCGATCAGCGTCAACGGACCCATCGGGTAGCCGCAGCCGCCCTTCATGGCCTCGTCGATGTCCTCGGCGGTGGCGTACCCGGACTCGAGCATCCGGACTGCCGACGTGAGGTACGGGATGAGCAGGGCGTTCACGATGAAGCCCGCGCGGTCGCCGGCCCGCACCGTCTTCTTGCGCAGCGTGTTCTTCGCATAGTCGGTGACCGCGGTGACGGTCTCCTCCGACGTGACCAGGCTGACCACGATCTCCACCAGCGGCATCACCGGCACCGGGTTGAAGAAGTGGACACCCACGACCTGACCGGGCCGCTGCGTGGCGTTGGCCATCTTGATCAGCGGGATCGACGACGTGTTGGACGCCAGGATGCCTGCCGGCTTCACGATCTTGTCGAGCTTCTGGAAGATGTCGACCTTGAGGGACTCGATCTCCGGCGCCGCCTCGATGACGAGGTCGCGGTCGGCGAAGTCCTCGATGTCGAGGGTGACGCGCACCCGGGCGAGTGCGGCGTCGGCGTCGGCCTGGTCGAGCTTGCCTGCCTTCACCCCGCGCGGGCCTGCGCGGCCTCGGCGAATTCCGGCTTGGTCTCGAGGATGAGAACCGAGCTGCCGGCCTTGATGCATACCTCGGCGATGCCGGCACCCATGGTGCCGCCGCCGATCACGCCTACTAGTTCCACAAAATCTCCTCACGTAGCCGTGCGTGGTCAGCGAGTCCAGAGACTCTCCAACCACGCACGGGCGGCGTAGCCGCCTACTTCAACAGTGCACGCGACATCACGACGCGCTGGATCTGGTTGGTGCCTTCGTAGATCTGAGTGATCTTCGCATCTCGCATCATGCGCTCGACGGGGAAGTCGGTGGTGTAGCCGGCTCCGCCGAACAGCTGGACGGCGTCGGTAGTGACCTCCATCGCGACGTCGGAGGCGAAGCACTTGGCGGCGGCGGAGATGAAACCGAGGTTCTTCTCGCCACGCTCGGCGCGGGCCGCGGACGTGTAGACCATGAGGCGCGCGGCCTCGACCTTCATCGCCATGTCGGCGAGCATGAACTGCACGGCCTGGAAGTCGCTGATCGACTTGCCGAACTGCTTGCGGTCCTTGGTGTACGCGAGGGCGGCGTCGAGGGCGCCCTGCGCGAGCCCGACTGCCTGCGCGCCGATGGTGGGACGGGTGTGGTCGAGGGTCTGCAGCGCCGTCTTGAAGCCGGTGCCGGGCTCGCCGATGATGCGGTCGCCGGGGATCTTGCAGTTCTCGAAGTAGAGCTCCGCGGTGGGCGAACCCTTGATGCCGAGCTTCTTCTCCTTCGGTCCGACGACGAAGCCCTCGTCGTTCTCATGGACCATGAACGCGGAGATGCCGTTGGCGCCCTTGTCGGCGTCGGTGACAGCCATGACGGTGTACCAGCTGGACTTGCCACCGTTGGTGATCCAGCACTTGGAGCCGTTGAGGATCCAGTCGTCGCCGTCGGCCTTGGCGCGGGTGCGCATGCTGGCGGCGTCCGAACC
>SEEV01000663.1 GCA_004211695.1 Rhodococcus sp. (in: high G+C Gram-positive bacteria) | reverse complement strand
CGACAGCGGCACCGTCAGCACCGCGATCAACGCGAGCAGCGGCGAGATGACGATCATCATCACGAGGATGCCGATCACCGTCATCGCCGACACGATCAGCTGGCTCATCGTCTGCTGCAGCGACTGCGACACGTTGTCGATGTCGTTGGTGACGCGGCTGAGCAGGTCGCCGCGGGAGTGGGAGTCGAAGTAACGCAGCGGAAGCCGGTGGATCTTCCGTTCGACCTCGGCGCGCAGGTTCTTCACGACACCCTGCACGATGATGTTCAGCAGAAAACCCGACAGCCACATGAACACCGCCGACCCCAGGTACAGGGCCAGCACGATCGCCAGCACCCGGCCGAGGGCGCTGAAGTCGATACCGACACCGGGCACGACGGCCATGCCGGACACCATGTCGGCGAACGTGTTCTGACCGTCGGCCCGCAGTGCGGCGACGGCCTGTTCCTTCGACATCCCGGCGGGCAACTGCTTGCCGATGATGCCGTCGAAGATCAGGTTGGTGCCCTGACCGAGCATGCGCGGCGCGATCGAGGTGAGCACCACAGACACGGCGGCGACGAGGAGAACGACGCCGACGGCGATGCGGTGCGGACGCAGTCGCCTCAGCAGCCGCTTGGTGGACGGCCACAGATCGTGCGGCTTGGACCCCGGGGCGCCCGGTGCGACCGGTCCCGGAATACGCGGGCCGGCGGGCCTTTCGGCGGTGGTGGTTGCGCGATCGCTCATAGTGCTTCCTGGACCGATCGTTGGGATTCGACGATCTCGACGTAACACGGACATGTCTGGAGTAGTTCGTCGTGCGTGCCGATTCCGACCACCGCGCCGTCCTCGAGGACCACGATCTGGTCGGCCTCCACGATGGTCGACACACGTTGGGCGACGACGATGACGCATGCGTTCGAAGTCTCAGGCTTGAGCGCCGCACGCAGCCGGGCGTCGGTGGTGAGGTCGAGGGCGGAGAAGGAGTCGTCGAACAGGTAGATCGACGGACGGCGGACCAGCGCGCGGGCGATGGCGAGGCGCTGCCGCTGGCCACCGGAGACGGTCGTGCCGCCCTGCGCGATGGGCGTGTCGAGTCCCTCGGGCATGGCGCGCACGAAGTCGGCGGCCTGCGCAATCTCCAGTGCCCGCCACAGTTCGTCGTCGGTGGCGTCGGGTTTGCCGTACCGGAGGTTGGTGGCGACGGTGCCGGAGAACAGGTACGGCCGCTGCGGCACGAGCCCGATGCCGGACCGCAGGACGTCCAGGTCGATGCGACGCACGTCCGTGTCGGACACGGTGACCGCACCGGATGTGGCGTCGATGAGGCGCGGGATCAGCGATAGCAGCGTCGTCTTACCGGAGCCGGTGCCGCCGATGATCGCGGTGGTCTTGCCGGGTTCGGCGCGGAAACTGATGTCGCGCAACACGGGTTCGTCGGCGCCGGGGAATTTGAACTGGGCGTCGCGCAGTTCCACTACGCCGGGGTTCTCCAGCACGGTGACCGGATCGGCGGGCGGGACCACGGTGGAATCGGTGGCGAGCACCTCGCCGATGCGTTCGGCGCAGACGGTGGCACGGGGCGCCATCATCGCGATGAAGGACGCCATCATCACCGACATCAGGATCTGCATGATGTAGCTGAGCATCGCGGTGAGCGAGCCGACCTGCATAGTGCCGCTGTTGATCTCGTGACCGCCGAACCAGATGACGGCGACGCTGGTGATGTTCGCGATGACCATCACGAGGGGGAACATCACCGCGGTCAGCCTGCCGACCCGCAGGGCGGTCTGGGTGAGCTGCTCGTTCGCGTCGCCGAACCGCTGCATCTCGGAGCGCTCGCGGACGAATGCCCGCACCACCCGGATGCCGGTGATCTGCTCGCGGAGCACCCGGTTGACCCCGTCGATGCGGGTCTGCATCTCCCGGAACGCGGGCACCATCCGCGAGATCACGAAGCCCATCGACAGTGCGAGCACCGGCACCGTGACCGCCAGGATCCAGGCGAGCCCGGCGTCCTCACGGATCGACATCACCACACCGCCGACGCACATGATCGGCGCCATCACGAGGATGGTGCAGCTCATCACGACGAGCATCTGCACCTGCTGCACGTCGTTCGTGTTGCGGGTGATCAGGGACGGCGCGCCGAAGCGGCCGAACTCGCGGGACGAGAAGCTCCCGACCTGATGCATCACGGCGCGGCGCACGTCGCGCCCGAAACCCATTGCGGCGCGGGCACCGAAGAACACCGAACCGATCGAGCAGATGATCTGCACGACCGTGACGAGCAGCATCATGACGCCCGTCGACAGGATGTACGCGGTGTCGCCCTTGGTGACGCCGTTGTCGATGAGATCGGCGTTCAGGCTGGGCAGGTACAGAGCGGCCGCGGTCGCGACCAGCTGGAACAGGACGACCGCCGTCAGTTCCCGCTTGTACGGGCGGAGGTACGTGGTGAGCAGGGCATTCAACATGGGCAGCGATCCTGGCGGGTCATCATT
>SEEV01000211.1 GCA_004211695.1 Rhodococcus sp. (in: high G+C Gram-positive bacteria) | reverse complement strand
ACGACGCCTTCCTGGATGCGGGCGCCGGCGCCTTCGTTGATGCCGATCAGGGGGCGGCCGGTCTTGAGGGCGAGGTCCATGACCTTGACGATTTTTTCGCCGTAGATTTCGCCCAACGAGCCGCCGAAGACGGTGGCGTCCTGGGAGAACACGCACACGTCGCGGCCGTCGATGGTGCCGTAGCCGGTGACGACGCCGTCGCCGACGGGGCGGTTGTCGGCGAGGCCGAAGTTCACGCTGCGGTGCCGGGCGAGGGCGTCGAGTTCGACGAAGCTGCCGTCGTCCAATAACGCGGTGATGCGTTCGCGGGCGGTGAGCTTGCCCTTGGCGTGCACCTTCTCGACCGCGGCTTCACCGCTCGGGTGCTGCGCCTCGGCCTGACGATTACGCAGGTCGGCGAGCTTTCCCGCCGTCGTGTGAATATCGGGCGTGGTCTGTGGCCGAACCTGTGTCATTGTCTGATCCCAACTGTTGCGTGCACGCTTGTAGATTCCTTGCGGCCCAGAGCCTGTTCTGTCGTCGATTCCGCGGGGGGTGTACAACCACCACCGGTGGTGGCACCAGGAAGACGGTCGTGCCGGGCCACCACGTACTCTGATCTCCTCGCGGCGACCCGGGCGGGGTCACGCTTTGCGGGCGGCAGCGTGTCCGGTGTCGGTGTGGTGGAATCGCTCGGCGTAGCCGATGTACCAGTCGAGTGCTCCTGGGTCGGCCACGGTCGCGCGATTGATCGCCACCTGCGGCGCCACACCCTGGATCAACTTCTTCACCGGGATTTCGAGTCGCTTACCAGTGCGGGTCACCGGGACTGCCGGTACGTCGATCACCTCGTCGGGCACGTGTCGTGGGGAGACCTGCGTTCTGATGGTGGTGCGGATCTTGTCAAGCAGTGCCTCGTCGAGTGTGTACCCGGGGCGCAACACGACGAACAGTGGCATGTGGTACCCCCCGTTGGGCAATTCGGCACCGATCACCAGGGATTCGGCGATCTCGGGGAGGGTCTCGACCGCTTGGTAGATGTCCGCGGAACCCATCCGCACTCCGCCACGGTTGATGGTTGAATCCGACCGGCCGTGAACGCCACACGCCCCGTCGGCATCGATCGTGATCCAGTCTCCGTGCCGCCAGACGCCGGGGTAGACGTCGAAGTAGGCCTCCCGGTAGCGGTGGCCATCGCTGTCGTTCCAGAAGTAGATCGGCATGGATGGCATCGGAGCGGCGATCACCATCTCACCGACCTCGCCCGTCACCGGCTCGCCTGCTTCGTTCCACGCCTGAACATCGACTCCGAGGTAGGGGCCTTGCAGTTCCCCCGTCCGCACCGGACAGAAGGGGTTGGCTCCGATGAACCCGGTTGCCACATCGGTACCACCGCTGTCGGAACCCAGATGCACATCGTCGGTGACCGCGTCGTAGACCCACCGCCAGGTGGTGTCCGGTAGCGGCGAACCGGTCGACATGATCGAACGCAGCACCGAAAGGTCGAACTCGTCCCCGGGCCGCGTGCCGGCCCGCTCGCACAAGGTCAGGTACGCCGCCCCGGTGCCGAACCGGGTGACACGGTGCTCGGCGCAGATCCGGAACTGATGGTCGGGTCGCCCGTACGTCGGGCTTCCGTCATAGGTGACGAGGGTTGCGCCGGTGGCCATGGCGTCGACGAGCATGTTCCACACGACCCAGGCGGTGCTCGCCGCGATGAACACTCGGTCGGTGGGACCAAGGTCGTAGTGGAGGGCGTTGGCCTTGAGCGCCTCGAGCAGGATGCCGCCGTGTGAATGCACGATGCCCTTGGGGAGGCCCGTCGTACCCGAGCTGTACAGGATCCACAATGGATGATCGAACGGTACTTGTTCGTAGTGCGGCTGTGCATCGCCCACAACGAGATCTGCATAGTCTGCGACGCCGTCCGGGGACGGGACCGCCTCGTCGAGATTGCGGACCAGAATGGTGTGACGGACGGACGGGAGCTGTTCCCGGAGGTCGGCGAGCAGGTCGATCCGGTCGATTCGTTTCCCGTTGAACTGGTAGCCGTCGACGCCGATCAACACGGTTGGCTCGATCTGTGCGAATCGGTCCGTCAGTCCTTTGAGCCCGAAATCCGGTGCGCAGCAGGACCATATCGCTCCCACGCTGGCGGCGGCGAGCACGGACACGATCGCAGGGGCAATGTTTGGAAGTACCGCTGCGATTCGATCACCGGGGCGGATCCCGACCTGGCGGAAGTGTGCTGCGAGGTTGGCGACCTGCGTCACCAGTTCTCGCCGGGACAGCTCACCATTGATCCCGTTCTCGTTGACCGAGATGATCGCGGCACCATCGCGCTCGCTGTCGCGAAGGAGATTTTCGGCCCAGTTCAGGTGGGCATTCGGAAACCACTGCGCCCCAGGCATTGTCCGATCGGTCAACACCGCGGTCGACGGCGCCGAGGCGATCACGTCGAAGTGCTCCCAGATCGAGGACCAGAATCCGTCGAGGTCGTGGACCGACCACCGCCACAAGGAGTCGAAATTGGTGGTTTCGACCTGCTTTTCAGCTGCCAACCAGCGCTGGTACTGCGCCAGTCGGGATGCGCTGATGCGCTCGGCCGAGGGTGACCACAGCACCTCACGTCCAGACTCGGACATCGGTGTCGTTCCTTTCACCTGGGTTTCGGGAGCTCACGGACGCGGGCGCCGGGTGTGTCCACGTCCGTGAGCAGCATGTTTCGGAGGGTGTGGTCAGCGTGCGAGCACGGTGCCGAAGACGCGTGTGAGTTCCCCGACCGGATCAGCGTTGCCACCGGTGCTGCGCCAGGCGACGTGGTTGTCCGGGCGAACCAGGATGGCGCCGGAGTCGTCGATTTGGCGGAGGGCGTCCCATGTGCCCTGACTGTCGGTGAAGGGTCCACTCTCGGTGATCTGGGCGATCTTCAGCCGGATGCCGAACTTTTCCTCGACCACCGTGGCTGCGTTAGCCCACGTCTCGCCTTCCGCTCCGACGATCAGCACGAAGCAGGCACTGTTCTCGGTGAGGTCGTGCGTGGAGATCTGTTGTTCGCAGTGGCCGATCCAAGCATGGGGGAGCCGGTGCCCGGGCCGGGTGGTGGGGAAGTACACGGTGCCGAGCGGATCGCGCGGCGGGGCTTCGCTTCCGTCCGGGACCAGTGCACCGCTCGGGTAGGAGAAGCCGATCTCGAGGTCGTGGGCCTGGAATTCGGTGCGCTGGGTATTGATGACTTCCGCGGCGCGCGCTCGGCGGGTCTCGCCCATGGGTGTGTCGGAGAAATAGTCCCGGAACACCTGGATCTGCGCTTCGAGGGGCTGTCCGGGAATCACCCCGATACCGGAGTCGATGACCAGGTGGTTGAGGAAGGTGAACATCGCCCAGTCGACATTGCGCATCCCGACCACGCGGCGTTCGGCCTCGTAGGTGTCGAGCAGTGCGGGCGCGGCGTCGTCACGGAGTACGGCCGCGAGCTTCCATGCCAGATTGTGTGCGTCCTGGATAGCCGTGTTCAGTCCCAGACCGGTAGTCGGCGGGTGGCGGTGCGCGGCGTCGCCGGCGAGGAACACGCGGCCGACCTGATACTTGTCGGCGAGCACTCCTTCGAGGATCCAGTGGCTGACGTGGTGGATCTCGAGCTCGAGATCGGGCAGCTTGAGGAGCTCGCGCAGGCGGGGGACGATCGCCTCCTCGTCGAACCGGGCGGGATCGTCGGGCCGGAAGGTGAAGTGGAGGACGAACTCCTCGGAGTTCTTGCCCCAGGTCGGTCCCATCGCGGCCATGGCTCCGCTGGCCCACGAACCGGCGCCTTCGGGGTTGAGCAGCCAGGTGATCAGGACATCGTCTTCCCAATACTGCGACAGATCAGCGGTGAAGTGGGTGCTGACCATGTCGAGGAGGCCGCTCGGACCCTCCATCTTGACCCCGAGCGCATTACCGACGGTCTTGCCGCCGTCGGCGGCAATCAGGTACTTGGCGTGGACGGTGTACGTCTCCTGCGTGTCCAAGTCCTTGATGAGGGCATGGACGCCGTCGTCGTCCTGCTCGAAGGTCAACAGTTCGCGGTTGAAGTGGATCGACTGCGGGGCCCGGCGTTCTGCGTGCTCGCGCAGCAGCGGTTCGAGCCTGATCTGCGGGTAGTTACTCGACGGGCACGGGCTGTCGACGGCGTACTTCGCCTCGAGGCTGCCGCCGCCGAAGGACTCCATGGAGAACAGCGTGCGGCCGTCGAGTTCGCCGTCGCCACCGAGCGAGGTCACCCATCGGGTCTTGCCCATGTTCTTCGGCTTGGTGCCTACCTCGTAGATGGAGTCGGCTACACCGTACTGACGGAGGACCTCCATGGTGCGCTGGTTGAGATAGTGCGCCTTCGGAAGGTGAGAGGTGCCGCTGTGACGTTCGACGAGGTGATGCTCGACGCCGAGCTCGGAGAGGAAGATCGAGGACGACAAGCCGCATCCTCCACCGCCGACGATGAGGACCGGAACGGTGATGTCAGGCATGGGTGGTGCTCCTTCTAGCGGAAGTGAGGTCGCCGTCGCGGACGGGAACGAAGTGGTGGCGCATTTCGCCGATACCCTCGGCGCGGGTGACGAGTTCGTCCTCCGGGCCGATCAGGCGCTTGGGTTCGCGAACCCATCCCACGCCTCCCGGAGTGCCGGTGAAGATCAGATCACCGGGGCGCAAGGGCAGGATCGTGGACAAGTAGGCCACGAGCTCCGGGATGGGGAAGATGAGATTGCGGGTGCGTGATTTCTGCATCTCTTGCCCGGAGAGGATGGTACTGACCTCGATGTCGTCGCGGTCAGCGAACTCGTCCGGTGTGACCAGCACAGGACCGATGGGCGCGAAGCCGGCGAAGGACTTGCCGAGATTGAACTGTTGCGGCGCCGGCCCGGAGAGTTGCAGTTCTCGTTCGGACAGGTCCTGGCCGATCGTCAACCCTGCGACGTAGTCCCAGCCATTGCTGGCATCGATGTGCCGGGCGTGCCGACCGATGACGGCAACGAGTTCGACCTCGAAGTCGACCGAGCCGGGTGGGAGCTCGATGTCGTCGTAGGGACCCGTAACTGCCCCGGGGAACTTGGTGAACACGAAAGGAGTCTCCGGCAACTGCAGGCCAGCCTCTTCCACGTGATCGCGGTAGTTCACGCCGACCGCGAAGATCTGTCCGGGTCGGGGGACAGGGGCCTGGAGTTCCGATTCGACGACCGGTGATCCTCCGGTGGTGTCGACCGACTTCGCCCACTCGACGAACTCGTCCCACCGGTCGAGGACGGCGTGGGGATCGGCGGAGAATTTGTGGTCGCTGGCTTCTTCGACATCGACCGCGCGACCGTCGACGACGATCTTGAGGCGCCCGGATTGATTTGCCACTCGCATGGGAAGTCCTTTGATGATGAAACGGTGCCGGTCGTGAAATGGGCCCGGAGCGCTCGTCCGGGCCCGGAGTCGATCAGTTGGTCAGGGCGACCATGGGATCGGGCAGGTCGGGGCTGGTCTCCTTTGCCCACGAATGGGTGGTGATCTTCTCGATCGGCGTGCCCTGCACGATGGCCTGTCGCATGAGCGCGGGATCGAACGTAACCCCGATCGGGTTGCCGTCGTACTCAGGGCCGTTCATGTAGGCCGTTGCCTCTTCCGGTGTGGCGAAGTTGTCGATCTGTAGCTCGACGAAGTTCCCGTCGGGATCCTGGTAGTACAGCGACGTCGTCACGCCGTGCTGGATGGGAACCTTGGGCTCGATTCCCTTCTCCTTCAAAGCATCGTGCCGGTTCAGGAGATCGTCGAGCGTATCGAACGTGTACGCGGTGTGGTGCATGCCGGCGGCACCAGGGTTGCGCGGCGCGAGCTCGACGGGTGCGCCCAGCAGTGCGACGCGGTGGTGCTCCTCGTCGAAGGTGATGAAGCACAGACCGTGCCCTTCGTAGACGACGTGAGCATCAAGCACGGTGCAGTACCAATCGCGCATCTCTTCGAGACGGCTCGTCTGCAGCACCACATGTGCGAACTTGGGTGTGGCGGTCATCGTTGACTCCTTTGGGTGTCCAATGGCCAGTCGGCGCTGAGACCGATGTGGCACAGGGTTGCTGATACCTGACTCACTCGCTGAAGCTCATAACGAGCGCCGGTCCGAGGTTGGCGGCGCGTCAGTGTGGAACGGATCACTGCGTGTAATACGTTATAACAGAGGTCACGCGGGTTGCCAAGACTCGGTCCGTCGAGGTTTCCGCATAGCTGCCGCGCCGATCGGCCCTGAAGGGCGACGTTCCCGAATCTGCTTTGCGTCACACGTTTTTGCCGGAGGTCTCACGAACGATCGACGAGGGCCGGTGGGTGTATCGGGTGATGCGGGCGCCTGACGAGCTGCGATCCGATCGAATACCGGGCCACCACGATGTAGTAGCCGAGCGATGTCCCTCGCTACGGATGCGCGAGAAACGAAGGGGGTGGAGACGCCCACCAGAACTTCCGGTCCGGCGTGAGGGCGTCCACCTTCAATGAGGATTCGTTCGGGGTCGACCACCCGCACGGACGCTTGCTCGATGTGTGCGATCGTCCCAACGATCAAGAACGTGTACTCACGTTCGCTGCTGTCCTGGACCGCGACCAGTCGGGCCCGCTCGACTCCGAGGCATATCTCTTCATCGAGTGATACCCGCGGTGCCGATCGGGGCATATTATCGCCCATCGAGTCCGGCTGCCCTGCTGAACGCGGCGAACCCTCTCGCGCCTCCGGGTCGATGGGGGCTGCTATGGCGTTCATCCGACTTGCCACTTCCTTCTGATGCTCCGGACCGCGATGCGATCTCCCTTTCTCCATTGTTGTGATGCGGAGCACATATTTCTTGGGCTCAATATGAGGAGATCGGGCGCATGTTTGCGCTCTGCGCCAAATCGAATATTGACCGGCGCTGCGCCGGCGCCTCCGGGTTTGCAGTTCCCGCCACCGCGCAGTGTTATAACATAAAACGCGATGCCGAAGATGTACGGCAGCGGCGTTCACGATGCCAGCAACTCGACTCCGTTCGACGCACACGGCTCGTTGAGCTCGATGCGTGTCGGTGATCGCACATAGGACGAATCGACTGACCACTCACCGTGGAGGGTGGCCGCGACGAGGTGTTCACCACCCGGCTGCTCCTGAACCGATGAAGTCGGTTACGTCGTCACACCAACCACGGACTGCTTCGGATGTTCGGACAACCTGAGGAGAGAAATCGATGAAAGCGGCAGTAGTGCACAGCTGGGGCGACGCCGACCAGCTCAGCGTGGAAACAGTTCCCGATCCCACCCCCAACGACGGCGAGGTGCTGGTCGAGCTGCGTGCGAGCTCCCTGAACTGGCACGACGTGATTCTCCGCCAAACCGGACGAGGTTTCACGACGCCGAGCATCCTGGGCATGGACGGTGCAGGAACACGGCTCGACACCGGCGACGACACCATCATCTACCCCTGCCTGAATTGGGGTAGCGCCGAGACGGCACCGGGGAAGGACTTTGCCATCCTCGGTGATAGCACCGACGGAACATATGCGGATTTGGTGTCCGTTCCCGTCGACAACCTGTTTCCCAAGCCGGAGCACCTGTCCTGGGAGGAGGCCGCAGCCCTGCCCTGTGCAGGGTTGACCGCCTACCGTGCGATGTTCACTCGTGCCGACCTGCAGGAAGGTGAGACCGTTCTGGTCCTCGGCGCCGGAAGTGGAGTGTCCACGTTTGCGGTCACGTTCGGTGCTGCGGCCGGCGCACACGTGCTGGTGACGTCGTCGAGTATCGACAAGATCGAATCCGTCCGGGCGATCGGCGCGGAGCGCGGGTTCCTCTACACCGATCCGGACTGGGTCGAGCAGGTCGTCGAGGCCACCGGCGGTGGAGTCGACGTGGTGATCAGTGGAACCGGCGCCAACCTGGCCGAGGCCCTCGGATGCCTCAAGCCGGGTGGTCGGATCGCCGTATTCGGATCGAGCGCCGGCAGAACGGCGACGTTCGAGGTGCCGAGCCTCTACTTCGGCCAGTTCACGATCTTGGGCACCACGCTGGGCAGCCCGACAGACTTCGGTCAGATGCTTCAATTCGTCGAGAAACACCAAATTCGGCCGGTCATCGACTCGACGTGGGCTCTCGATGACATCGTCGCAGCTCACCAGCACCTCGAGTCGCGTCGACACCTCGGTAAGATCGTCCTGGTGAACAAGGCCGAGTGAGTTCGCCCGGCACCATGTCGATCTGAACACCATTTGACCAGAGTCCGATTCACGCGGAGGCGTCACCCGAGGCGCAAACCCCGGATGACGCCTCCACGTGAACCCGGGATCGCCGGGTGGGGATCCACCGAGGACAATACCGCGCAATGCCTACCGTCAAATTTTGGCGTTGAGTCCTAGAGGCATGTGTTACGCGTCACGTAGTCTTCAAGATGTCGATCGAGACGCCAATCGGACCAGGTCAATCCCACCCGGTGGATTGCCGTCGATTGGATGAACAGTACCGCCGGAGTGCCTGCGAGCCGATCGTGAGGCGGATGTTGACGGCACATAGCCGAAGGAGCAGGTGATGGCCACCGTGGAAGGGCGTTGGGTCAGCCGGCTCGCAGTGAGCGACTCGAAGCGGATCCAATCGGTCTGCTCGACCGAGTTACTCGAACTGGCAGCTGGCCAGGTTGGGTGGGAAGCATTGGATTGGGCTGTCGCGGTGGGAAAGGAGCTCGCGCAGCGGTGTGTCGAGATCTTTCCCGAGTTCGGCGACCGGCCGGCTCAAGTGGCCACGGTTCGTCTTGGCACCGAATCGGGGGCGATCATCACCATGCTGGCAATCGACGGCCACGACTTCCAGATGCCCGAGATCAACGACGATACGGTTCGGGCAGTCCAAGAGTGGGTTCAACGGGGAGTCTCACTGTTGACGATTTGGGCGGCTGTCCGCAAGGGCCACCAATGGCTCGCAGACGAGTACATGCGTGCGTGCATGGAAATGGTTCCCGTGGAAGAGCAACCGGTTCAGCTTCAATTGATTTCGCAGGTTCTGCTGCGCTTCATCGACCGCTTCTCCGACGCCATCGGACGCGAGTACGAGACCGAATACGGGCGGTGGATGACGACAACCGCCGCTGCACGTGAGCAGGTCGTGCGAGCCCTTCTCGGTCGTGAAGGGTATGACCTCTCGAGCGCAGAAAAAGAACTCCAATACTCGTTGGCGCACAGTCATCACATCGGCCTGATCCTGTGGTCCGATACCAACGACCTGCGGCGGAACTCGAGATTGAACAAGATCGCCGATTCCGCGCTCAGGGCCTGCGGCGCGGAACAAGTACTCCTGGTCCCACACGGTCAATCCACACTGTATGCATGGGGAAATCACCCACGGTCGCCCTTCCCGCTGCACGTCGACGTCGACGTCGACCTCGACGGTGACGCCCCGGTACGGGTAGTGATCGGACGAGCGCACGAAGGACTGGCAGGCTTCATACGAACTCATCACGAGGCGCAGCAGGCGCGAGGAGTACTCGACGCCCTGCCGGGACTGAGGAAGCGCAGCGTCGACTTCGCTGATGTGCACCTGCTGTCCGTCCTGGTGCAAGACATGGAAAAGGCCCGCGGCTTTCTCGAAGCTGAGCTCGGCGAGCTCGCCGCCGACGACCCGCAGAGCTTGACATTGCGGCAGACCGCAGAAGCGTACCTACGCCTCAAGCACAGTCCTCTCGCGGTAGCCAACGAACTTTACGTGGTTCGTAACACCGTCATCTATCGCCTGAAAAAGATCGAACAACTTATCGGGCATTCGCTCGATGAACGAGCGCTCGAAACGTGGACTGCCCTTGTGCTCAAGGATGGAATCACCGCGTGCGCAGAGCACCCGTGACGGCATGCCAATCCCCCTACCGGACAGAACGGAACGACGCCATGACAACCTCGATGATCGAAACCCGTGAACATGACTCGCAGCACGACGGCTTCGAAAGCGGTAGTCGAGCCCTGGCGGCAGGCGAGACGATCGTGATGATTGACGATTCACGCATCGTGTTAATGGCATGCGCCGGCACCGTCACCACTGAGCAGATGGCCTTCATCATCCGCCATACCAGTGGCTTTGTGCAGATTGCCCTTCACGAGATGGTGTGCGACCGACTCCTCCTCGCCGAGGCGATTCCCTCGGATCGGTATGCTCCCGCACACGCCCGCGGACAGTGTGTTGCCGTAGATGCTGCTGTGGGAACGACCACGGGAATATCCGGTGCAGACCGTGCCCGTACAGCGCGCGTGCTGGCCGATCCCACCACCGAACCGAATGGTCTCACGCGGCCGGGCCACCTCGTCCCCGTCCGCGTCATGGCATCGAACCGGAATGCCCGGACCGTCCCCGCTCTCGCACTGGAATTGACCGATTGGGCGCATCCGTCCCATTCCGGCGCAGTGTTCGCTGAACTCGAAAGCATTTATTCCCCAACGGAACTGGCCGACTCAGAGGAAGCGGCCAGATTTGCGCACCAACATGGAATCGTCACCGTGCATGCCGGCCGCGCCTCCGAGTCCGGCAAGTGAATCTCATCCGAATAGGCACACTGTCGGTCGCGTTGTTGTGACCGGCGGCGCAACGAGTTCGGCCGCCGCATAGGGATTTGTGAAAAGCGGACCGTCAGCCGCCGCTCCCGGATAACGCTGGCGAGCAGCCAGGATCGTTTCTATTACATTGATTATCAGTCGATTTGGATGCACCTACTCGCATGCCGTTCTATGTCGACGCAAGCAACCGCATTCGCTGCTTCGAGGTCGCGGCGACGCGGACGCGGCGTCGTCACCGCGCACGGGGCCGCATTCGAGGGCGTCACTGCGCGGTGCGCTCCGTACCGAGAAAACTCCGAAAAGACACCACATCCATTGCTGCGCAGAATATTACAACGGAGGCTTCGGGAAGGAAATTGTACGCGAAAGTCATTCAGGTCTTGACGTTATAACATATGTCAGCATAGTGTGGTCTAGCGCACACAGCTGGCGTAATGACTCTCCCGGAGGCTCGGGATCGAGGAAATCGATGCAAGTGCCTCGCGAAACTGGACGTACACCAAGATGTGCGGCTTCTTGAAGCCGCATCAACGAATCAAAATACGGAGGACAAAGTGACTGCTACAGCGATGCCGCGCGATACCCGGGATCTGTTGGCGGAGGCGGTGAAGATCGTTCCGGTGGTGGCCGAGGCGGCGCCGGAGGCGTTGGAGTTGCGGCGTGCTCCGGATCGTTCGGTGGAGGCGTTGATCGATGG
>SEEV01000210.1 GCA_004211695.1 Rhodococcus sp. (in: high G+C Gram-positive bacteria) | reverse complement strand
AGCCCCGGATGCGCCCACAACCGCTCCGACCGCGACACGTCCGGGGTGGAGTCGTCGGTGACGTTCTCCGACCCGAACTCGAAGAACCCGGTATCGGTGTAGTGCACGAACGGAATGTCGAGGCCGTCGATCCACGCCATCGGCTGATCGGTCTCGTTGTGATGACCGTGGAAATGCCAGCCCGGGGTGAGCAGGAAATCGCCGCGACGCATCGCCACCGGATCGCCGTTGACGACCGTCCACACCCCCTCGCCCTCCACGACGAACCGGAACGCGTTCTGCGCGTGCCGGTGCTCCGGCGCCACTTCCTTCGGGCCGAGGTACTGGATCGCCGCCCACAGCGTCGGCGTCACATAGGGGACGCCACCCAAACCGGGGTTGGCGAGGGCGATCGCCCGGCGTTCCCCACCCCGGCCGACCGGAACGAGGTCCCCGGCCCGCTGCGCCAGCGGATACAGCGTCGACCACTTCCACACGAACGGCACCGCCCGCGACGTCGGCGTCATCGGCATCAGATCACCGAGCTGGGTCCACAACGGATTGAGGTGTTCGCTCTCGAAATCCCGGTACAGCTGGGCGAGGGGTGCGTCGTCGATGTGCGGTTCGGTGGCGGTCATGGCTTAGACGCTAGGAGGGCGGCGGCCGCCGCGGGGAGAAGATTCTTCTCTGCAGAACTGACTCAGGGTTCGAGGTCGGCGATGTCCACCTCGAGTTCACGGATCGCGTTCTTCATCTGCGACACCAGCGGTCCCTGCGAGTGCTGACGGAACCGCGTGATCGGCACGGCCACGGTCAACGCTCCCACTGCCGTCCGCGCGCGGTTCCGGATCGCGACACCGAACGCCGCGACGCCCTCCTCGGTCTGCTGGACGTTGAGCGCGAACCCGACGGCCCGGGCAGCCGCGAGTTCTTTCCGGAACTGCTGGAACTCCTCCGCGGTCAGCCGCCGATCTCCCCACTCCCGGTCGTCGTCGGCAAGATCCGCAGGCCGCAGGTACAGCTGCTCGAGAGTCTCCGGGGGCAGTTCCGCGAGGAGGATCCGGCCACCCGCGGTGAGCTCGGCATCCAGCACCTGACCTTGCCGATCCCCGACACGAAGCATTCCCGTCGATTCCGCTGACCACAGGAAACGGGCCTGGGTACCGACGCGGATGACGAGGTTGACGGTCTCGCCGCACAGGATGGCCAGCGCTTCCATGTGCGGCCTGCACCGGTCGGTGAATTCACGGGTCCACCCGCGCTGCGCGGGGCCGGCGCCCATCGCGGACCCGGGGTGGTACATGCGCTTCTCGTCCTGCACGGCGAATCCGCGGTACACCAGCATCGCCAGCAGCCGGTGCGCGGTGGACGGCGCGATGCCGAGTTCCTGGGCGGCGTCCTTGAGCCGCAGTCCCCCGACGTCGCGCAGCATCTGCAGCAGGCGCAGTGCATTGTCGACGGACTCCAACATGTACGTCGGCTTCTCGATCGTTCGCTTTTTCTGCACAGCAGAACTCTATTGCACCCGTGCTGTGCGCCGCATCACCCTCGATGCATGCCCCTTACCGCCACCTCCGTAGCGCCACCGGTGAACCGCGTCGGCCTGGACCGCAAGGCTGCGATCGCCGTCGTCGTCTGCTGGCTCTTCGTCGTCTTCGACGGCTACGACCTCATCGTCTACGGCAACGTCATCCCGAGCCTGCAGAAGGAATGGGGCATCAGTGCGGCCACCGCAGGCACTCTCGGCAGCCTCGCGTTCCTCGGCATGATGATCGGCGCCGTGCTCGCGGGTCGCCTCTCCGACGTCGTGGGACGCAAGAACGCGGTGATCGGATGCGCCGTCGTCCTGTCGGTCTTCACCGCGCTGTGCGCCCTGGCCACCGGTCCGGTGATGTTCGGCGGTCTGCGCCTGATCGCGGGCCTCGGACTGGGCGGCCTCGTCCCCACCTCCAATGCGCTCGCCGCGGAGTTGGTCCCCGCGAAGTGGCGTGCCGCGGTCGCCACGATGATGATGTCCGGGGTGCCGATCGGCGGATCGGTGGCCGCGCTTCTGGGCATCCCGGTGATCCCGAAGTGGGGCTGGGAGCCGATGTTCCTGTTCGCTCTGATCCCGCTCGTCGCGCTCGTCCCCCTCGCATGGAAGACGCTGCCCGACCACACTGCCGCGGTGACCTCGACGGAGGTGCGGCCGGCAACGGGCTTCAGCGCACTGCTCGGTACCCGGTTCCGGTCCGTCAGCATCATGTTCGCGCTCGCCACCGTGGTGACCCTGCTCGCCTGGTACGGGCTCGGCACGTGGCTGCCCAAACTCATGCAGGGCGAGGGCGCCGATCTCGGCAGCGCGCTCACGTTTGCTCTCGCGCTCAACCTGGGTGCCGTGGCAGGATCATTCGTGACCGCCTGGGGCGGAGTACGATTCGGCACGATCCCCACCAGCGTCGTCGCCGCACTTCTCGCGGGTCTCGCCCTGCTGGCGTTGCTCACGAATCCACCGGTCGCGCTGGTCTACGTCATCTTCGTTCTCGCCGGAGTCGGGACGCACGGAACCCAGTGCCTGATCATCGCCGCGGTCGCGTCGTACTACCCCGATTATCTGCGGGGCACGGCCCTCGGCTGGGCGCTCGGCGTCGGCCGGATCGGTGCCGTCGCCGCACCGCAGATCGGTGGCTTGCTGCTCGCCGCGGGCCTCGGTGCCGATTCGAACTTCGTCCTCTTCGGCGCCAGTGCCCTCGTCGCCGCACTGCTGCTCACCGTGATCTGGCGCCGCTTCCCCTCCCCCGCGTGAGTGCCGCCGTGTGCCCCGGCACGCTTTGCCACTCACCTGCCTCGAACGCTCGAAACGAAGGAACTCTCATGTCGAACCTGCAGGACGCACGCATCATCATCGCCGGAGGCGGGATCGGCGGCGCAGCCAACGCCCTGGCCCTGGCGCGGAAGGGCGCGAACGTCACCCTGTTCGAACGCGCCGCCGAGTTCGGTGAGGTCGGCGCCGGACTGCAGGTGGGACCGCACGGAGCTCGCATCCTCGACTCTTGGGGCGTGCTCGACGACGTTCTCTCGCGTGCCTTCCTGCCGAAGAACATCGTGTTCCGCGACGCGATCACCGCGGAGGTGCTCACCAAGATCGACCTCGGCGCCGAGTTCCGGGCCCGGTACGGCGGACCCTACTTCGTGACCCACCGCAGCGACCTGCACGCGACGCTCGTCGACGCGGCCCGCGCTGCGGGCGCCGAACTGCGCAACGGCATCACCGTCACCGACGTGGTCACCGACGGCGACAAGGTGCTCGTCACCACCGACGACGGACACACGCACGAGGCCGACATCGCCCTCGGCATGGACGGTCTCAAATCCCGCCTCCGGGCGAAGATCTCGAACGACGAACCGGTGTCGTCCGGCTACGCCGCCTACCGGGGAACCACCCCCTATCAGGACGTGGAACTCGCCGAGGACATCGAGGACGTGGTCGGCTACATCGGACCGCACTGCCACTTCATCCAGTACCCGCTGCGCGGCGGCGAGATGCTCAATCAGGTCGCGGTATTCGAATCCCCCGGTTACAAGGCCGGTGTCGAGAACTGGGGTGGCCCCGAGGAACTCGAGCAGGCCTACGCGCACTGCCACGAGAACGTCCGCCGCGGAATCGACTACCTGTGGAAGGACCGCTGGTGGCCGATGTACGACCGTGAACCGATCGAGAACTGGGTCGACGGGCGGATGATCCTCCTCGGCGACGCCGCACACCCGCCGCTGCAGTACCTGGCCTCGGGAGCGGTGATGGCGATCGAGGACGCGAAATGCCTCGCCGACTATGCGGCCGAAGACTTCTCCGCCGGCGGCGGCAATTCCGCATGGCCGCAGATCCTGAAAGAGGTCAACACCGAACGCGCGCCACGCTGCAACCGCATCCTCACCACCGGACGCATGTGGGGCGAGCTGTGGCACCTGGACGGCACCGCCCGCATCGCACGCAACGAATTGTTCCGCACCCGCGACACGTCGAGCTTCAAGTACACCGACTGGCTGTGGGGTTATTCGTCCGATCGCGCGTCATAACCGCCTGCCTTCCGCAACGGTTGGGCACACTGGACGGGTGAGCCTGAATCTGGTGCAGACCCGAGTGTGGCGCGACGGAGAATGCGTGGGCAAGGATTTCCCGCTCGCCGACGTGTCCGAACGGGTGCGGGACGAGGGCGCGCTCGTATGGGTCGACCTGTGCGATCCCGACCACGAGTGTCTGACGGAGCTGTCTTCCGAGTTCTCGCTCGATCCGAACGCCATCGAGGATGCCGTCGCCCGGGGTGAGCGGCCGAAGGCGACGCGCTACGCGGGTCACGCGTTCGTGACCGCCTATGCCACCTGGTTCGACACCGACGACATCGACACACTCGGTGTGCTCGAATCGCGGCTTCGGATCAGCCGTGTGTCGGCGTTCGTGCTGTCCAACGCGATCGTCACGGTGCGTCGGGACGACCGATTCGACATGTCCCAGGTGGTGGAGCGCTGGGAGGACGATCCCGCCCTGCTCACGCCGCGGTCCGGCGCCCTGGCACTTCTCCACGGACTCCTGGACGTCATCGTGGACGGGCAGTTCGAGACCATCGAGACGATCGACGACGCGATCGAAGCGCTCGAGGAGGTCCTCTTCGACGAGTCCGCCCGAACCCGCGACGTGCAGCGACGCACGTACCGGCTGCGGAAGGAACTGGTCCAACTGCGTCGCGTCGTGCTGCCCATGCGGGAGGTGGTGGGCGCGATCATGCGAGGGCGGGCCGAATCCGAACGCGAGCAGTCGCCCGTTCTCGACGGCCTGTACACCGACCTGTACGACCACGTCACGCGGGCCGCCGAGTGGACGGACTCGTTGCGCGACATGGTGGTGACCGTCTTCGAGACGAATCTGTCGCTCCAGGACGCCCGGCTCAACACCGTCATGAAGAAGCTCACCGGATGGGCGGCGATCATCGCCGTTCCCACCGCGGTGACCGGGTGGTTCGGCCAGAACGTCGAGTTTCCCGGAGTCGGGCAGCTGTCGGGGCTGATCGTCAGCACCATCGTGATCGTCACGTCCGCGAGCCTGCTCTACGTCCTCTTCCGCCGACGCGACTGGATCTAGCCGGGACGAGCACGCCGTCAGGGTGCCGTGTTCGCTCCGGGTGAGCCGGTCTCGCCCGCGGGAACGGCGGCGGCCGCGCTCATCAGGCGGGTGATCTCGGCCCGGTCGGCGTCACCCGGAAGTCCCCAGCCGGTCCGGTAACCGTAGAGGTCGGCGAGCGTGATCGAATGGCGGTTGCCGTCCGCGACCTCGACGTCCGACGCCGTGATCAGGCCGGGGTGCGCGACACCACATGCCTCGGCCACCTTGAATACGTCCCGGCGTAACGCCCGCAGGTAGTTCGCGGCCCGAACCGATTTGACGGCCGAATCGAGTCCGTGTTCGAGCCAGGGGTTTTGGGTCGCCACACCCGTCGGGCACCGATCGGTATGGCACTTCTGTGCCTGGATGCACCCGACCGCGAGCATCGGCTCACGTGCCACGTTGACCAGGTCGCATCCGAGCGCCATGGCCGCCACGGCATTGTCGGGCAGGCCCAGCTTGCCGGAACCGATGAACGTGACGTCGTCGGTCAGACCGGCCTCCGCGAACTTGGCGTAGACGCGCGCGAAGCCACTACGGAACGGCAGCGAGACCGCATCGGTGAACACCAGTGGCGCAGCGCCGGTGCCGCCCTCACCTCCGTCGATGGTCACGAAGTCGACACCCCGCCGAGAGTTGCGCATCGCCTCGACGAGCAGGTCCCAGAACGTCGGGTCGCCGACCGCGGACTTGATCCCGACCGGCAGCCCCGTCTCGGCGGCGAGGAGCTCGACCCAGTCGAGCATGCTGTCGACGTCACGGAAGGCGGTGTGCCGGGACGGGCTGACGCAGTCGCGTCCCTCGGGTACACCTCTGATCTCGGCGATCTCCGGCGTCACCTTCGCCCCCGGCAAAAGACCCCCGAGGCCCGGTTTCGCTCCCTGGCTGAGTTTGATCTCGATTGCCCGCACCGGCGCCGACTCCACCAGCGCCCGAAGCCTCGCCAGGTCGAACCGGCCGTCCTCGTCGCGGCAGCCGAAATATGCGGTCCCGATCTGGAAGATCAGATCCGCACCGTTCCGGTGGTATCGGGAGATTCCCCCCTCGCCGGTGTTGTGCAGGCAATCGGTGGCAGCGGCACCACGGTTGAGAGCGATCACGGCCGCGGACGACAGCGCCCCGAAACTCATAGCCGAGATGTTCACGATGGAGCGCGGGCGGAAGGCATGCGCCCGGCCGCGGGCGGCGCCGAGCACCTTCGCCGACGGAATCGCGAGATGTTCGTCGGCGTGAGCCACGGACGAGGGAGGAATCTCCGAGAACGTCCGGTGCTTGATGATGGTGTAACCGTCGGTGAACTCGATGTCGTTGTCCGTGCCGAAACCGAATGTGTCGGTCACCCGCTTCGACGACGCGTATACCCAGCGACGCTGGTCTCGGGTGAAGGGACGTTCCTCGTCGTTGCCGGTCGTAATGTACTGCCGGAGTTCCGGGCCGAGCGATTCCAGCAGATATCGGCCGTGGCCGACCACGGGGAAATTCCGGAGCAGCGCGTGCCGTCGCTGAACAAGGTCGTACGACGCGACCGCAGCCGCGGCGGCGGCCGGAATTGCCAGGGCGTTCCACCGCTTCATGAATTCACCGTACGCGCGCGCCGCCGCTCGGATCGGCTTCTCGCGCCGATTTCACCCCCGCACGGACCGCGAAGCCGTGGCCGGCTGCGACACGGACAGCAGGACGCGCAGGTTGTCGGTGACCACCTGCGCGGAGATGGTGGGGTCGATGGCGCGCTGAATGCCCAGTCCGACACCGAGACTGAGGATGCTGCCCGCCGCTTCCTCTGCCGGCACCGGCAGGACGACACCGAGCGAGTCGGTGAACGACTTCAGCAGCGTCACCGTGAGTTGCCGGGCAACGCCGAGGGTGGCGGTGAGCGCATCGCGGAGTTCGGGATCGTGACGGGACAATACGATCAGCTCGAATTCCAGCATGGTCCATCCGACGTCGCCGAGCGTCTTCTCCGCCCACGTCTGAAATGCCGCGAGTCGCTCCTCGGCCGTGTCGCCGCCGCCGAGCGCCTCCGCGATCTCCTGCCCCTTGGTGGCGTGGATGAGCCCGAGCACTTCGAGGCACAGTTCTTTCTTGTTCTTGAAGTTCGAGTACACCGCACCCTTGGAATACCCGGCCTCGTCGGCCACCTTCTCGAGTGACGTGGCCGCGTAGCCGTCGGCCAGGAAGAGGTCGCGTGCGGTGGCGACGAGATGCGCCCGCGTCTGCGCCTGACTCTCCGACCTGGTCATTCGCGCCATGTTCACCCTTTCGTCGGAGGACTTCAGAGAATATTCTACTTTTCATATACCGCCGGTATCTGGTTTCTGCTAGCTTCTGTATATGACTTCGAGTGACAGACAACACAGCCGCGGGCTGGTGATCGGGTGCGGTGGCACGCTCGGCGCAGCGTGGACGGTGGCGGCGCTGGTCGCCGTCAGCGACGCGCTGGGCTGGGACCCGCGCGATGCCGACGTGCTCGTGGGCACGTCCGCGGGCGCCGAACTCGTCACCATGCTGGGCGGCGGGGTGGGCGTCGACGACCTGCTCGCGATGCAGCTCGGTGGGGCCACCCACCCGGCGCTCGACGGTCACCTCGCCGCCGCACCCGGACGGTTTCCGCCGCTCCCGATGCCGGGACTCGGCTCGCCCGGCCTGCTGCGTCGCGGCCTCCCTCCCGTCACCGCTGCGAGCGGACTCCTCCCCCGCGGACGCGGCGAGGCAGCCTGGCTCGATCGGCTCGCACGGCGGTTCACCGTCGACTCCGGCTGGGTCCGCCACCCGGCGACGTGGCTGGTGAGCATGGATTACGACACGGGAGAGCGCGTCGCGTTCGGGTCACCCGGTGCGCCCACCGCGACTCTGTCGGAGGCACTGCGGGCGTCGTGGGCGATTCCCGGCTGGTATCCCCCGGTTCCGATCGGCGGCCGCCGATTCGTCGACGGCGGTGCGGCGTCCACCGCATCCGCCGACCTGGCGCTGCCCCTCGAACTCGACGAGGTGATCGTGCTGGCACCCATGGCGTCGACGGGCCGCATGGCCGGGCGGGGCGCGGCCCGCGTCGAGCGCCTGATGCTGCGGAATTGGATGAGCGCCGGACTCGACGCCGAACAGGCGAAGCTGGAGGCGGCCGGCACCCGGGTGATACGGCTCGACGCCACCGCCGAGGATCTCGCCGTCATGGGGCCGAACTTCATGGACGGCCGGCGCCGCCTCGCCACCCTCGAACATTCTCTCGTCAGCACCCGAGCCCAGCTCGCGAACGGAGTACGCGCATGAAGCACTACGACATTCTCATCGTCGGCGCCGGGATCTCCGGCATCGGCGCCGCAATTCGATTGAAGCAGAGCGGAATCGACAACTTCGCCATCCTCGAGAAGGGGGACGCACTGGGCGGCACCTGGCGCGACAACACCTACCCGGGCTGCGCGTGCGACGTCCCCTCTGCCCTGTACTCCTACTCGTTCGCACCGAACCGGGAGTGGTCGCGGTTGTTCGCCGGACAGGACGAGATCCGCGGCTACATCGAGCGCACCGCCGCCGAACACGGGGTCCCCGAACACGTGAAATTCGGCACCGAGATGCGGCGCGCCCAGTGGAGCGAGCGCAGCAGAAGATGGACGGTGGACACGTTCGCCGGCACGTTCACCGCGAACGCCGTCGTGGCTGCCGCCGGACCGTGGAACGAACCGCTCGTGCCCGACGTCCCCGGACTCGACACCTTCACCGGTGAGGTCTTCCACTCGTCCCGCTGGAACCACTCGTACGATCTCACCGGTAAGCGCGTCGCCGTCGTCGGAACCGGCGCGTCGGCGGTGCAGTTCGTCCCCGCCATCGCACCGAAGGTCGGGGCCCTGCACCTCTACCAGCGCACCGCGCAGTGGGTGCTGCCGAAACCCGATCACACCCTGCCGGGCGTCGAGCGCGCGATCCTGCGCCGCGTGCCGGGTGCGATCCGGGCGCTGCGACGCATCGAGTACACGATCATGGAGTCGCTCGGGCTCGGATTCCGGCATCCGTGGATCCTGCGGGTGATCCAGCAGATCGGCAAGGCCCAGCTGCGCGCGCAGGTTCGAGATCCGCAGCTGCGCAAGGCATTGACACCCGACTACACCCTCGGATGCAAACGCCTGCTCCTCTCGAACACCTACTACCCCGCACTCACCCGCCCGAACGTCGAGGTGCATGCCAACGCGGTGCAGTCGGTGCGCGGGAACGTCGTGGTGGGCAGTGACGGCGCCGAACGGGAAGTGGACGCCATCATCTTCGGCACCGGCTTCCACATCCTCGACATGCCGATCGGTTCCAAGGTCTTCGACGGCGAGGGTCGCAGCCTCGACGATCACTGGAAGGGTAGCCCGCAGGCCTACCTCGGCACGACCGTCGCGGGTTTCCCCAACGCGTTCGTCCTCCTCGGGCCCGCTCTCGGCACCGGACACACCTCGGCGTTCATGATCCTCGAGGCGCAACTCGAGTACCTGATCCAGGCCGTCACGCAGGCCCGGAGCAACGGCTGGACCCGGATGGAACCACGACGCGAGGTGCAGGACGCGTTCAACGCCCAGGTCCAGGAGGCCCTGGCCACCACCGTGTACAACGCCGGTGGCTGCCAGAGCTACTTCCTCGACGTCAACGGCCGCAACAGCTTCAACTGGCCGTGGTCGACCGACCGGATGCGGCGGCGGCTCGGCCGGTTCGACGAGGCGGCGTACGACGTGTCGTGCGAGCCGGCGGTTACAGCGACTTCGCGATGATGCCCTTCATCACCTCGTTGGCGCCCGCGTAGATCTTCTGGACGCGGGCGTCCTCGTACATACGGGCGATGAGGTACTCACGCATGTACCCGTAGCCGCCGTGCAACTGCACGCACCGATCGATGACGGCGCACTGCTGCTCGGTCAGCCAGTACTTGACCATCGCCGCCTCCGACGGGTCGAGCTCACCCCGCAGGTGCGCCTCGATGCAATGGTCGAGGAACACCGCACACGTGCGGGCAATGGTCTGACACTCGGCGAGCTCGAACGCCGTGTTCTGGAACTCGAACAGGCTGTGCCCGAACGCCTCCCGGCCCTTCGTGTACGCGACGGTGTCCTCGACCGCACGGTTCATCGCACCGGACGCCTGCGCGCCGATGATCAACCGCTCCTGCACCAACTGCGCCATCAACTGCCCGAAGCCCTGCCCCTCCTCGCCGAGCAGATTCGACACCGGCACCCGGACGTCGGTGAACGACAACTCCGACGTGTCCGCGCCGTGCTGACCGACCTTGTCCAGAACCCGGCCCACGACGAAACCGGGGCAGTCCCGCAGATCGACGATCAGCAGCGCCACCCCCTTGGCGCCGGCCTTCGGATCGGTCTTGACCGCCAGGACGATCACGTCCGCGGACGCGCCGTTGGTGATGAACGTCTTCGACCCGTTGACCACGTAGTCGTCACCGTCCCGGATCGCGGTGGTCTTGATCGCCTTGAGGTCCGATCCGGCACCGGGCTCGGTCATGCCGATGGCACCGAGGATCTCCCCGGTCGCCATCCCCGGGAGCCAGGTCTTCTTCTGCTCCTCGGTGCCGTACTCGTGGATGTAGTGCGCGACGATGCCGGAGTGCACCGAGATGCCGAGCGCGAGGTCGCCGGCATAGCCCTGCGCCTCGAACACGGCGAGGTCGTGGGCGAACGTGCCGCCCCCGCCGCCGTACTCCTCCGGGATCGAACAGCACAGCAATCCGAGCTTGCCGGCCTCGATCCACACCTCACGGTCGATGCGGTGCTGGGCGTCCCACTTCTCGTTGTGCGCGACCACCTCGCGTTCGAAGAACCCGAGTGCGAGCTCCGACAGGGCCTTCACTTCGTCGTCGTGCCAGGACGGAATGTGCCTCTTCATCGCTCGCCCCCGTCTCTCAGTTGGTCTTCTCCGGGTTCAGCTTCGCGTCCCGGATCACCGCGACCGCCTGCGACGCGAACGCCTCGTTCAGCTCGATCACGTCGATGTCGCCGGGGGTGGTGCCGGTCTGCTCGAACAAATTCTGCAGCGCCAACACGGGGGCGTACCCCATCAGCGCCGGGTCCATCGCCGCCGTCGCGACGGCCTCCAGGGTGACCAGCCCGGTCAGGCCCTTCTCCTGCGCGGCCGACGCCGTGGCCAGCACCAGCGCCGCGGCGCCGTCGTTGATACCGGACGCGTTACCCGCGGTCACCGACCCGCCCTCCTCGAACGCCGGCCGCAGCTTCGCCAGGGTCTCGAGGGTGGTGTCGGGCTTGGGGTGCTCGTCGACCTCGATCGTCTTCGGGCGCCGGCCACCGATCTCGACGGGGGTGATCTCCTCGGCGAACGCGGCCCTGGCCGCATCCGAGGCGGCGCGGCGCTGGGACTCGACCGCGAACTCGTCCTGCTGCTGCCTGCTGACGTCGTACTTGCGGGCGACGGCCTCGGCGGTGCGGCCCATGTGCACGCCACCGAACGGGTCGGTCAGGATCGCGACCGTGCCGTCGACGAGCTTACGGTCACCGAGCTTGTAACCCGAGCGGGCGGAGAAGTCGTAGAACGGCATCCGCGACATGCTCTCGTCGCCGCCGGCGAGGGCGAAGTTCACCCCGCCCCAGCGCATCTGCTGCGCCGCCGACCACACTGCCTGCAGACCGGACCCGCACAGCCGGTTGACGGTGTACGCCGGCGTCTTCTCGGGAAGTCCCGCGGCCAGGGCGACGCGGCGGGCGTTGTAGGCGTCCGGTCCGACCTGACCGATGCAGCCCATCACCACTTCGTCGATGTCCTCACCCGGCACCCCGGCGCGTCCCAGGGCGGCCTTCGCGGCGGTGGCACCCAGTTCGTGGGCGGGCACGTCCTTGAACGCGCCACCGAAGCTGCCGATCGGGGTCCTCGCGCCGTCGACAACGACGATCGGTTCGGGAGAATTCATGACGTGCCCTTCCGTCTCACTACCAGTATGGGGAGATAGTAGGACTTCAAAGTACCCAGCGGTTCACCTGGGCCTCCGGTACGCCGTCCGATCAGGTTCCGCGAATCAGGTCGGCGCACTTCTCGGCCATCGTCATGACCGTGATGTTGGGATTGACGTAGGGCAGTTTCGGCATGGCGGACGCGTCCACCACCCGCAGATTGCGGACGCCCTTCACCCGCAATTCCGGGTCGAGGACGGCCATCGGGTCGCCGGCCGCACCCATTCGGGCGGTCCCGGCCGGGTGGTACACGGTGTTGTGCGTCCGGTGCGCGTAGTCGATCAGTTCGTCGTCGGTGACCGCCTCCGGCCCGGGCGCCAGTTCCCGGGCAATCCAACTGTGGAGGGGTTCCTGCTCGGCGATGCGGCGCGCCAGCCGGAACCCGGCGAGCATCACGGCCTCGTCGTGGCCGTCGGGATCGGTGAAATACCGCGGGTCCACCCGCGGACGGTCCCGGAAGTCGCGGGAGCGGAGCCGCACCGTTCCCCGGGACAGTCCCTGCGTGACGTTGGGGGTGAGGCAGAAGCCGTTCTCCGTGGTCGGGTAGCCCCAGCGGAGAGTGTTCATGTCGAACGGCACGCTGCCGTAGTGCATCATCAGGTCGGGATGGTTCAGCCCCTCGGAGGTGGTGGCGAACAGTCCGATCTCCCACCACTGCGTCGACGTCTCGACCATCGGCCGGGACGCGTCCCAGAACACCAGCCCCTCGACGTGATCGTCGAGATTCTGGCCGACCCCCGGCGAGTCGACCCGAACGTGCACACCCATCTCCCGCAGGTGCACGGTGGGCCCGATCCCGGAGAGCATCAACAGTTTCGGCGTGTCGATGGCCCCGGCCGTGACGATCACCTCGCGGCGCGCCGAGACCGTGTCGTATCCGGACAGATCGGGTCGCTGGTAGCGCACGCCCGTCGCCGCCGTCGAATCGTCGATGAGGATCTCGCTGACCCAGCAGTCGGTGCGCACGTCCAGATTCGGGCGGGAACCGAGGATCGGATGCAGGTAGGCGTGCGACGTCGACATCCGGGTGCCGTCCTCGGACGCGTTGATCTGGAACCACCCCGCCCCATCGAGGACGGTGGTGCCGCGGTTGAACTGCACCGTGGGCAACCCGGCCTTCGCCGCGGACTCGAGCAGGGCCACCCCGCACGGGTCGTTCGGCGGGACGTCGCGCAACCGCACCGGACCGTTGCGTCCGTGCTGCTCGCCGGGGGCGTCGTTGTTCTCCACCCGCGCCACCAGCGGCAGCACATCCTTCGCTCCCCAGCCGGTGGCACCCGCGGCCGCCCAGTCGTCGAGTGTCTCGCCGGGCGGCCAGAACGCGATGCACGAATTGTGGGAGGAACATCCACCGAGCACCTTGGCGCGGGCGTGCCGCATGAAGCTGTTGCCCTTCTCCTGGGGCTCGACCGGATAGTCCCAGTCGTATCCGGAGTCCAGCAGGTGCATCCACTGCGACAGGTCCAGGACGTTGCGGTCACCGACGTCCGACGGCCCGGCCTCGACGAGGCAGACGGTCACCGACGGGTCCTCGCTGAGCCGTGCGGCGAGGACGCACCCGGCGGTGCCACCGCCGGCGATCACGTAGTCGAACACGGTGTCCGTCATGACAGTTCACTCTCAGACGCCTCGTCCTTCGACGACGCCGCGTGCGAGGCCAGGCATCCTATGTGATTGCGCCCCTTCACCGCATACCAGAGAAGACCCAACCCGAGAATGATGCCGATGTAGACGAACGCACCCCACGTGTTGTACCAGGGTGTGCCGTACACCTCGGGGCGCGGCCACGCCAGATTGAGCGCCATCCCCACTCCCCACAGCACGGCGAAGATGTTCACCGGAAGCCCCCACCGGCCCATCGTGAAGTAGCCGCTCTCCGC
>SEEV01000011.1 GCA_004211695.1 Rhodococcus sp. (in: high G+C Gram-positive bacteria) | reverse complement strand
GACCCGCAACGACCTCCAATACGGCGAGGTCGGACCGATCGTGGCGACCCTGGCCGTCCCCACCCCGACCCAACGACGCGCGTTCGAACTCCTCGACACCGCCATCCCCCTGGCGGTCAAGTAGCCAGAACAACCACAACCGAAACCAACGAACCCCCAGCTCAACTGGGGGTTCGCTCGTCCACCAGACCGCAACTTCGGCCTAGTCGACGCACATTTCGTCGACGCGCCAATCTGATTGCGCAAGTGGGTCGCACGGTGTCCATTTCCCGGAAGCCTGTCGGATCTTGACCAGAACTCGACCTCGTGTCGTCGACGGCCACCCGGATGTTTCTCTGACAATGTCGTGCGCACTCCGCACCGTCGAGAATCCGGCAATTGTCCCCAGTGGCGCCGACACATCACACCCCCTTCCGGGGCAGTAGCGGTGCCAACTCGAACGTTCCCGACTCACCAAACCAAATCCTTTGATGGGCAGGGGATGTTCTGAGGCTGGTCACGACCGACAGCGATGGATCTCCCCACCTGCGGCCGTGCGCTCTCGCCGCATCAAGATCCCCGCATCCTCGGCGCCACCACCCCGTGTCGCCGACCCGGCTCACCCTCCATCCCAGTCGTTGTCGGACGACGCCCCGCTAGACACTCGGCGCCCGCGTCAACGAACCGGCCGACTGTCAACGAAAGCCGGTATAGCACCCCAGAAGAAGTGCTGCGGCCCGGTCGCTACGATCCGACGAGCGGTGCGATTTCGGCGAAGCCATGATGGTCTCGCAGTTTTGGCCTTCCACATCATCGACCTCGACACGTTGGGTGCCACAATACGATGCTTAAGGAAAATTCTCCTACCGAGCCGAGTCACCACGACGTTGTACCCAGACACCTCAACTGCCTAGCGCAGTTCGCGCTCCACCGTTGAGCACCGATACATGGCCTGATCAAGGTCGCCACACCACGAGCTCAAGTAGTCGGCTAGTTCGGCCTGTCCGCGGGGCGCTCGCGGTTCGGTCGTCATCGCTGCAGTCCTAGCAGATTCAGCCACAACTCTGGCACCGACGCAGACTCGCCTGCGGAGTCTCCACAACATGGACACACCACTGCCGCGGTCTCGATCGGGTTATTCACCAGACCTAAGCAGACCCGCCTTGCTGCGATAGTCGGTGGGTCACACGGGTCCGATCAAACTGTCGCCCGCCGTGCCGTGCTGTTGCAAATTCGAAATCAATCCGTGAAGCACGAACTCGCGAGCCATGCTCGCCAATTCCTCTGGGGTGCAGTACTCGGGTGTCCACCAGTTGACTACCCAGCCGAGGGTGCCCATGCAAAGCTGACGTGCAATATCGAGCGGCAACCGATCACGCAGTTCCCCGAATGTGAGCACCTCAGCTAACAGCTCATCCCAGAGGATGAAGAAGGCATGCTCCTCGGCGATGAGTTCGTCGCGAACGTCAACGCGGGCGTACCAGAGGTTGCGGAGGGCATGTCGGATTTCCTTGCTCATTGCCAGGAGGGAGATGACGAAGGCGCAGACTGCGGTGCCGAGCCGTTCGATAGGTGTTGCAGCTGAGGGCAACTCAGCGACTTTCTGTTGGACGTATAGGCGGGCTTGAGTAATCGCCGCGGTAGAGATTCCCTCGCCGCTCACTGCCGAGTACCTGCTTCGATAGAAGACAAGCGGAGTGGGGTCGTGGCTCATCCCGTGGTCTAGGACCTCGCCGACGACGATGACATGGTCCCCCCCGTCTAGCTCGGAGACGATACGACAATCGACGAACGCGCTCGCACCTGCGAGTACCGGTGAGCCAGTTACCCCCTGTTTGTACTCCACCCCAGCGAAGCGGTCGGCCGTCCTGGAGGCGAACCGGCCCGCGAGATCCTGTTGGGTGATGTCGAGGATATTTGCGCAGAATTGGCCGGAGGCCTGAATGCTCTTCCAGGTGCCGGACTGGCGCCCCGCACAGAACAGTACGAGTGGGGGCTCGAGCGATACCGAGGTGAATGAGTTGACCGACATCCCCACCGGCTCGCCGTCAGTTGAGGTCGCGGTGATCACGGCGACACCGGTGGCGAAGTGGCCGAGAACTTCCCGAACCAATCGGCTCCGGTCGAGAGCCTCCTGTTCGTTCGACTTGAGTGAGCTCATATCCGCCCTTCCCTTACGACGTGATCAATCGGTGTTCTGCCGCGACCTGACCGAATACCGATTCGTTGATGCACCAGTTGTTCAACTGGTGTCTCGAACCACTTTATCAAACAGTGATTGGTATTCATAGGATTCGCCCCGTCTGCCGCGGTTTGACAGCGACAGTGAGCTCGACGCACGGAATCCCTTTTTCAAGCCATCCCTGGAGGTAACCAGTCCGCACTGGCCTGCCGGTTCGACCGGGGCAAGGCAGAATCGCAGCCCCGCCACCTTGATGTTCTCCGACATATGAACACCGATCCGCGTGCAGCTCCACCACCTGCCGTGGAGCCCTGAGGACCGGCGGCCGACAATACTGGGTGGAAACTCCGCGACCTCGAGTGCACAGTGAGGAGACCGAGGACTTCGCTCAACCTGATGTCACGACCGTGTGTAGGCGAGCGTGCAACGTCGAACCAACTCCGCCCCGAGTTGCCATCTCAGGAGAGCACCGCGAATCTGAAGATTGGGCTCGGCGCTCTCCTGAGCGACTTGCCGCCTCCCGAGAGCCGTCAGGGTTCATGTGGCCGTGCGTTCAGGAAGGCGGCGTGGTGTCGTGCGTGTGGTTAGACCTTTGCGGTGCTTGGCAGCAACAGTTCGCCGTTCTCGATGAAGAACTTACGCAGTATGTCATCCCCCATAGGATTTAGGTTTTCGAAGAACGTCCGCTTAGCTTCCTTGCCGCCTTCGATGTGCGGGTAGTCACTCGAGAAGCAGTACACGTCCGACAGATACGGGTAACGCTCAAAGTAGGAGCGGACATCCTCGAAGGGGAAGGGGCCGATCCGAACGTTGCGGTTGATGTACTCGGAAGGCTTCATCGTCAGTACGCCGCTGAATCGCTTGTGGAACTGCTTTTCCCACAAATCCAGTCGATCCGCTAGCGGGCCAATCCACTGGGCGGTAATTTCCAGGGATCCGAACCGCAGGTTCGGGTGGCGTTCGAAGACTCCACCCATGACGAGGACCGTCAGGAAGTTCTCGTGCATGAAGTTCATAGTGGCGCCGAAGTACGGCTCCACCGGAAACTCGAGCGAGGCGAAATCGGCCCGTTTGAACTGCGGAACTCGCGAAGACCATTTGTTGGACGCCAGGAAGGGGAACTCTGTTCCAATGTGCAACGTGACGGGAACGTTGGCATCGGATACAAGCTTCCACCACGGGTCGAGTCGCTCGTCGGCCGGGGACATTCCGGCCGGCGGCTCGCCGCCAGGGATCATCAGCGCGCGCACACCGCCATCGATGAGTCGCTGCGTGTCCGCCATCATCTGCTCCAGCGATTCGGTCAGAATCAGCCCCACGGGCCGAACTCGATCGCTGTCGACCTCTTGAATCGTCCGAAGCACCCAGTCATTGTGGCCCGCGATCACTTCGCGACCGAGCTGGACACGATCGACGCTGGCGGGGTCGTAGCCGAACCACTTGTGTGCTTCGGGGTTGCACGCCAGCATGACGCCGATGAGTGCGAAGTTGGGGTAAACCAGTTGACGCGAAACGCCCATCACATCGAGCACCTCGGCCCGTCGTGACATTTTGATCGCTGAAGGCGCTGCCGGCCCCTTAATCTTCCATACGGTCTCTGGATTGATCTCGTCGTCGTCGGCACCGAGGTCGTCGCGGCGCATCGAGTTCTCACCCAGATTGTCGACCATACCCGTGTTGGTTGCCAACTCGGTGAACTTTACTGCCGCTTCTCCGAAGGCCTCCGGCCACAAGTGCAGGGGAATCATTTCATGCGAATCGACGTCCAAGACTGGTTGAGCAAGCACATTCGAGCCGTGGGCTGAACTGTCCGCGGTCACAGTCGTCATCGTTGACCTCCTTGGCGCGGCATAGCCGCAATATAGTAACCGATCAGTGTTTGATTCTTGCTTAGAGAGCCGTCCCCGTCAAGACCTGTCCGTTCACGGACGAGATCCGACGAGGGGGTGAGAATCCGCAGCATGCGGATCAACCGCAGTTCGACCTCCCGCTCGAATATGAGCGAGGAGGCCACCGGCAGCGAGCACTTTTCGTTCGCCAGCAGTCAAATCAATGGCGAGAGTGATCTGTTGCCCGGAAGCCTCGACCGCAATTTTGTCGGCTCCCCCAAGGAGCGCCTGACGCAGGCCTCTGATCCTCCAGTGCGCTCCGACCTCGAAGGTGGGAGCGTCGGTCGGCAGGACGAGCGGTGCGATTCCGGATGCGATGAGATTGCGCCGGTGGATGCGGGCGTAACTCTTCGCCGCGATGATCCGCACCCCGAGGTAGACCGGGATGAGTGCGGCGTGCTCGCGGGAGGAGCCCTGTCCATAGTTGTCGCCGGCGAGAATGATGCCGCCGCCCCATTCCTGTGCCCGGTCGTGGAAGCCGGTGTCCAGGCGGGCGAACATGAATTGTGCGCAGAGAGCGATGTTCGACCACACCGACATTGCGATCGCGCCGTCCGGGGCCATGTCCCCCGTCGAGATGTCGTCACCGACGCGGATCAGCACCCGAGCCTGAATGTCGTCCGACACCGGTTCGGGCAGCGGCGGGGAGACCAAGTTAGGGCCGCGTTCGACCTCGATTCCTGACCGGGTTCCCTCAGGTAGACGTGTTGTGATCAGCGCGTCGTGCAAGTCGGTGTCTTGCGCCTTCGCGGGACGGATCTGGATCGTTTCCCGGCCGGACGGATTGGTGATGAAGCCGGTGAGGGCACTGGCAGCTGCCGTCGACGGGCTGCACAGGTACACCTGGTCCTCAGCGGTGCCACTGCGGCCAGGGAAGTTGCGGTTGAATGTGCGCAGCGAAGCAGCCCCCTGTAGCGGCGCCTGCCCAATTCCCACGCACGGCCCGCATACCGGTTCGAGCATCCGCGCCCCCGCCGCCATCAGATCCTCGTACACGCCGGTTTCGATGATGGTCCGCAGGATCTGCCGCGATCCGGGGGTGACTGTCATCTGGACGCGCGGATGAATGGTGCGTCCACGCAGGACGGCGGCGACGGTGGCGAGGTCGTCGTAAGAGCTGTTGACAGACGAGCCGACGCAGATCTGTGAGATCGGGGTAGTGGGCAGTTCGGCGACGGGCAGGACGTTGCCCGGAGAGTGCGGGACGGCGATGAGCGGCACCAGCGAGGACAGGTCGATGCGGATGTTCTCATCGTAGACCGCGCCCTCGTCGGCCGATATCGGCGTGAAGTCGTCTGATCGCCCTTGCTGAGTCAGCCACGCCTCAGTCTGGTGATCCGACGGGAAGATGGCGGTGGTAGCCCCGGTCTCGATTATCATGTTGGCGATGGTGGCGCGGCCGCTGATGGTGAGGGCCTCGAGGGCCTCCCCGTGAAACTCGAACACCGCGCCCCGGCCTCCGCGTACATCGTATCGGCGCAGGATTTCCAGGACAATGTCCTTCGGCTCGACAGCGTCACGGAGCCGTCCGACGAGTTCGACGCCGATAACCCGCGGGCAGGGGAAGTCGAAGCCGTAGCCACCCATCGCGACGGCGACCTCGAGGCCGCCGGCGCCGGTGGCGAACATGCCTGCCGCTCCAGCGGTGGAGGTGTGCGAGTCGGCGCCGAGGAGAAGCTCGCCCGGTTTGGTGAACCGCTCGAGGTGTATGTAGTGCGAAATCCCGTGCCCTGCTGGTGAATACCGCATACCGTAGCGTTCACAGAAAGTCCGCAGGTAACGATGATCCTGCATGTTCTTGTCGTCGATCTGGAGCACGTTGTGATCGACGTACATCACTGCGAGCGGGACCTGCACCGAGTCGACGCCGAGTTCTTCGAATTGCATTGCCGCCATGGTTCCGGTGGCGTCCTCGATGAGGATCTGATCCGGACGCACGGTGATGTCCTGGCCTGTAACCAACTCGCCGGCGATCAGGTGCCGGCGCAGGATCTTGTACGTGAGTGTGTCGGACATCGGTTTCCGTTCTCTTGGATCGACTACTTGTGGTCAACGAGTCGCAGTACAACCGGGCGGAGCGCTCTCGCTGTACGTCTACAGTGAATTGGCCACCAGCTGTGGAAATCTGGCAGCTCGATACTGACGACCTCCAACCAGGCGGTAGTCAGACGAGGGCAAATCACACCCGTTGCGCATGAGCCTCATCTCGTCCGAGTCTGACCTCAGCGCGCACCGGCGAGGCCGGGCCCCGTTCTGCGGGCCGCTAGCCCGGCGCCGATACATCGGACAGTCGTCCCGACCGGTTACCGAGCGGAGCCATTAGTGTACCAATCACTGTTAGGTTATTCGCGCACCGGCACCTCCTTCGGCTTGCTGCCTGTCGATCGAACCATGACGCACTAGCTTCCAGAGCGGGCGCGAAGCGAATAGCCACGGGAACGCCCGTGAGCGGCGTGCCCCCGAATCGAACGACCTATAACCCCGACACAAGAGGTCGGACACATCATCCACGCCCACACGCAGTCCCGCCGCACAACGTACTCACAGCGACAAGATCAACAAATCGGTGCATTCGGGATTAGTAGTGCTGCACTACTAACGTTCTCGTTCAGCGGCACGAGAACGGCAGCCGGAGATAAAACCGGACTCCTCGCGAGTACGCCCACGTCGTCCCGGACAAGCACACCGCTTGGACGTGCTTCGCTGGAGGAACCGCCCGTGGTCGCCCGGTTCACACCGACACTGCTCCGAGGACCTCTGCGATCGGTGTCCTGGCCGCGATCTTGCCCCGCATCTTCATGACACCGCCCGCCATGCCACCTCCAACAACCGCGGTGAGGATGCTGTCGCGCTCGTAGTACGCGAGGAACTTGCGACCGTGATCGGCAATGATGTGAACGTCGTCGGTGGCGGTCACGCTCCCCAGCGCCTGGATCTTCACGCCGTACTGATCGCTCCAGAAATAGGGCAACTGGTCCGCGGGGCTCTCGAGGGCGCCGGTGAGCGCGGCGGCGAGGATCTTGGCCTGTTCGCCAGCGTTACTCCAGTGCTCCACGCGCTTGCGGCCGCCGACCCGCAGCTGCCACGCGGCAACATCGCCCACTGCCCATATGTGCGGGACTGCGGTGCGGCCGACGCCGTCGCACACGACGCCATCGTCGAGTTGGACACCCGCTCCCCCCAGCCACTTGGTAACAGGCACCGACCCGACACCGATCGCGACGACCTCGACGTCCACCTCGCTGCCGTCCGACAACACCGCGCCGCTGACGCGGCCGGTGCCGGTGCCGGTGCCGGTGCCGGTGCCGGTGCCAGTGCCGGTGAGCGAGGTGAGCCCGACCCCGGCACGGAGGTCGACCCCCTCGCCGACGTGGAGCCGGGCGATCAGAGCTCCGACCTTCTCGCCGAGCACCGAGGCGAGCGGAGTGGGCTGCGGTTCGACCAGGACGACGTCCAGTCCCGCGCAGCGCATGCTTGCGGCCAGCTCACACCCGATAAACCCGGCGCCGACGATGAGTGCCCGCTTGCCGGGATCGAGGTCCGCGCGAAGGGCCAGGCTCTCGTCGATGGACCGCAGGACGTGCACCCCGGCGAGGTCGGGAAGGCCGGGAATGCGGCGCGGGGCGAGGCCCGTGGCGACGATCAACTCGTCGTAGTCCACGACGCTGCCGTCGACAAGGGTCACCGTGCGGGTGTCCGGATCGACCGCTGTCGCTGCGAGTCCGAGCAGGAGTTCGATACCCCGCTCGTCGAAGAACTCCCGCGGCTCGAGAGTGGTGTCACTCTTCTCGCCCCGCATCACTTCCTTCGACAGCGGTGGCCGGTCGTATGGCAGGTGCCGCTCCTCGCCCACCAGGACCAAGTCGCCCTCGTACCCTGCTCGCCGCAGTTCCTCGGCAGTGCGCAAACCCGCCAGGCCGGCACCCACGATCACAATTCGTTGCACTGTCCGCCACCCAATCTGCCCAGAGCCGCTCGCCGCGGGCATCGAATACGACGATGACTCACCACCGCGATACAGCCAACATAGGGCGCCGTTATGCCAGTAGATTTCATTCCTGATGCGCTCATTCCGAGCGCTGTGCAGACGCGGACGCGTGATGCCGGGGCAGGCATCAGACGCACGGCCGAGCGGTGAGGGATCACGTTACAGATCAAGCCCTTCCGACCGAACAGGGGTTCGGAGAGAGTTTGCGAATCACACACCGGCGATGTCGAGCATTTCCGAAATCCGAGTTAGTTTGACCCGGGGGCGACCTCGCTCGCGTCCGACCTGGCGTTCGTGTGCATCGATTGTCTTCCACCCCTTCAAATCGATTCTCCGCGGCTGGCGTGAATGGATCAATTCCGCCAGATCCTCGAGCGTTCGGGTCGGATTCGGCAGTTTCCCGGCCGCATGATCTGCGAGGAGCAGGCTCACTGTTTGCTTCGCGCAACCTCTGTTGGTTCCGATTACCCCGGTCGATCCGCGTTTGATCCAACCAGCGGTGTACATGCCGGGAATAGCCTTACCGGTGTCGGCATCGATTACACGACCTTCACGGTTCAGCAGTGTCCCCTCGGTCTCGTCGAACGGAATACCGTTGACAGGGCGGCCCCGGAAACCGGTTGACCGCAAAACAAGCCCGCAGTCGACGTCTTCAAATTCACCGGTCGGAGCCAAAGTCGGACGACCATCTGTATCGACGAGATGATTGATCCCGAGTCTGATTCCGCACACGCGGTCGGTACCCAATACCTCCACTGGTGAGCGGAAGAACCGAAGCTCGAGATCCCGGGCATGCTCGTCCCGTGTCCGGTTCGCGTAATCGGCGAGAATGGCAGATCGAAGTCGACCTTCTGCACCCTGAGTATCCCGCGACCCGTCAGCGTCGAGCTCGTCGGGATCGACGTAGACGTTGACGCCTGGAAGATTGCCGAGGCCTATAAGTTCCGCCGTACTGAATGCCGCACCAGAGGGACCACGTCGACCCACAACCGAGACATTGCGGATTCGACTCGCGGCCAATGCTTCGAGTGCGTGGTCCGCGATATCGGTGGAGAGTAGCCGCGAGACGTCACTGGTCAGGATCCGGGCGATATCCAATGCGACATTGCCGTTCCCGATGACAATGGCGCTCTCGCACGAGAGGTCGAAATCCAAGTCGGCATAGTCGGGATGCCCGTTGTACCACAGGACGAAGTTTCGGCCCGCGTCGCTTCCGGGAAGGTCTTCTCCAGGAATGTTCAGTCGGCGAGCGCTGCTTGCGCCGGTCGCGTAGAGAATCGCATGGTGATGCTGTAAGAGCTCGTCGTGTGTGATGTGGGTGCCCACCTCGACGTTAAGGTAAAGCTGTACACCTTTGCGCGACACCGTGCGTTGGAAACTACCGCCGATGCCTTTGGTTCGGGCATGATCCGGCGCAACTCCGGCTCGGACAAGACCCCAGGGCGTCGGAAGACGTTCGAACAATGTCACCTCGACGTCGAGTTCGCGCCGAGAAGCTAGTTCTTCGGCCGCGTAGCAGCCAGCCGGCCCGGATCCGACGATCGCAACTCGCAATGGTCCGCGCTCTGCGACAACCTCAACACGACTCTCTACCACCTCGGAGGCTGCGACGAGGGGCTTGTCTTCGAAGTACGCCGCGTTGAGATCGGCAAACCGCTCGTTCTCGGGTGAAAGATCCTCGACCGGAACGATTGCGTCTACCGGACACACATCAGCACAGGCGCCGCAGTCGATGCATGTGGCAGGGTCGATATACAACATGGACGTGCCCATGTGTTCGCGTTCGCTCGGTGTCGGGTGGATGCAGTCCACCGGGCACGCCGGGATACAAGTCGCTTCGTTGCAGCAGGGCTGGGTGACTACGTAAGCCATGGTTACAGGCCTTATCTGTTCTCGGGACACACGCGCGCGGCGCACCCGATGAGGGGAGTTCATGGGACTCGCAGAAAGTTTTGCGCGGGAAGGCGCTCCCGATCCTTTTCTGCGAGTCCCAGCGGTGCATCGAGGTGCCCTGGCGACTTCGCGCAGCCTGGGAACCGTTGGCTGATCCGCGTGTTCGCTTGGGTTAGTGAGTCATGTCGATGACCGCGCGCACCACCTTGCCTCCGTGCATATCTTCGTACGCCTCGTTGACCTGGTCGAGTCCGTAGGTGCGGGTGACCAGTTCGTCGATTTTGAGGGCCCCGGTCTGGTACAACGCGGCCAGTCGCGGTACTACCTCCCGCGGAGCCTGTGCACCGAACAGCGACCCCTGAATGCGCTTCTGGAAGAGTGCCAGTTCCATCAGGTTGATCGGAATGCCTGCCTCGTCGTACCGGCCGAGGGAGGTCAGGACCAGGGTGCCGCCCTTTCGGATCGACCCGAAAGCCGGAGCGAGCATTTCACTCGTCAGTACACCGACCGAAACGAGGGTGGAGTCTGCGCCCTGACCATTGGTGAGCTGTTGGGCACGCTCAGCAGCCGCCTCGATGCTCTCGAACGCCTCTGTGGCGCCGAGGGTGAGTGCGGTATCGCGCTTGAGCGGCTCGGGGTCTACAGCCAGCACGTGTGCCGCACCGACGTGGCGAGCCCCCTGGACCGAGTTGATGCCGATGCCACCCACGCCCATCACGATGACGGTGTCGCCGGCGCTGACGTTGGTCGCGCTCGTTGCGGCGCCCCAGCCCGTCGGTACACCGCACGCGAGGAGGCACGCCGAAGTGAACGGAATGTCCTTCGAGATCTTGATGACGCTCTGTTCGGGAACGACCGTCCACTGAGAGAAGGTGCCCAGCAATGCCATCTGGCCGACATTCTCACCGGTGCTGGTGTGGAAATTGAACGCGTCCTTGCCACCTCCGGGCGCCATGATGCGGGCACCTTCATCGCACAGGTTGCCCATTCCGGCGGCGCACCAACGACACTTTCCACAACTGGGAATGAAGATCGTGACGACGTGATCGCCGACCTCCACTGACCGGACGTCGGAGCCGACTGCCGTGACAACCCCGGCACCTTCATGCCCACCGATGAGGGGATAGTGCTCGGCCGGGGTGTCACCAGTGGTGAAGTGGTCATCCGAGTGGCAGAGCCCTGCCGCCTCGATCCGAATCTGAACATCGGTGGGACCGGGCTCGGACAGCTCGAGTTCCTCGATCTGCCACTTACCGGGTGCTTGCCGGAGGATGGCGGCCTTCGATTTCATGTTGACTCGCTTTCGTTCAAGCCCTCGCTGGAGGACTTACTGGTGGCCTTGCAGATTCCGTGGGTAGGGCACCCGGCCAGAAATACCAACGCATTGCCACAACGTCGATCGTCTCGGTGACCCTGAGGCCCAGATGGTGCGCGCCTGACTTGCATTGGTCGGACGTCCGATGGGTGAAGCGCCTACTCGTCTAAGGGCGCCGGCGTGGGGGTAATCGACTTGTACTCGATGTACGAGTGCAGTCCTTCGATACCCAACTCGCGTCCGATGCCTGAGGATTTGAAACCGCCGAACGGCGCCTTGAGATCCATCATTCCCGAGTTGACGCTGAAAGTGCCGGTCCGGACGCGTCGGCCGATGTCGACACCTCGATCATTGTCAGCGGTCCAAACGGATCCTGACAGTCCGTACTCACTGTCGTTTGCGAGGTTGACGGCTTCTTCTTCGTCACCATACGGAATTACCGACAGGACCGGGCCGAAGATCTCTTCCCGGGCGATCCGCATGTTGTTGCGGACATCCGCAAACAGAGTCGGCTGGACGTACCAGCCCCGCTCCTGACCAGCGATCGTATCGGTACCTCCCATGACGAGCCTGGCCCCCTCCTCCTGGCCAAGCCGGATGTACCCGTTCACGCGGTCCTGTTGGCGTTGCGCGACGAGCGGACCTACCTCGGTGGCCGGGTCGAAGGGGTCACCCACCACGAGCGAGGACATCATTTCACCGATCGCGTCGACGACCTCGGCGTACCGTGTCTGCGGCGCGAGGATTCGGGTCTGCGCGACGCACATCTGTCCGTTGTTGGCGAGCGACGCGAACTTCAATCCGGCGACGGTCGATTCGAGATCGGCGTCATCCAGAATGATGGCAGCGGACTTCCCGCCGAGTTCGAGGCTGAAGCGCTTGAGCTGCTGACCGCAAATGGACGCGATTTTTCGGCCTGCCGCCGTCGAGCCGGTGAACGACACCTTGTCCACACCCGGGTGGGAGACCAGATACTCGCCCACCTCACGGCCGGCCGGGAGCACCGAGACCACACCGTCTGGCACCCCCGCCTCGCGGATCAGATCGGCAAGTAGATTCGTATCGAGTGGCGTCTCTGGTGCCGGTTTGATGATGATCGAGCAACCGGCGATCAACGCCGGCGCCAACTTCGTCATCAGCGTGAACTGTTGCGCGTTCCACGGGACGATTGCTGCGACTACACCTACCGGCTCACGCCGCACGATGATGTCGAGGCCCGACACACCCGGGCGCAGTTCCTCCCACTGCATGTTTTTTGCAACATCCAAGAAGGTGCCGAGGGTGAAGAGGGGAGACACACTGGTCACGGTTTTCGAGAACGTGATCGGCGCGCCCATCTCCCCCGTCTGGAGTTCCGCGAATTCGTCGACCCGGCGTTCATACAGCTCGTGCAGTCGCAGCAATGTCGCCAGCCGTTCGCCGACTGGCTTCCTGCTCCACACACCAGCGTCGAAACTCGATCGCGCAGCGGATACCGCAGCATCGACGTCGGCTTCGGTCGCCGACGGTACCTGACCGATGATTTCCTGATTGTGCGGTGAGATCACGTCGATGGTGTCATTGCCTGACGGAGCCGTCCACCGACCCCCAATAAACAGTTCTTTATAGATGTGCAACTCGATTCCTTTCCGAGCCAAGCAATGGGCTAGTAGGATCCACTGCGGCACAGAGTGATACGAAACAGGCGTAGCGGGCCGCCAGCTCGTCGGGACGACAGGTCGGCACCGAACCCTAAAGCCGACACTGTTAGGTTAACGGTGACTGTCGTCACATGTCAATCTGCATGAGGGTGAGCGAGGACTGACCGCCACCTCGAGGATCGATCAATCAGGCCTTCGGTCCGACCATTCCGACGCCGCGAGAGCGGCCGAGTGGGCCGAACCAGAATCCACGATAGCCCCAGGCCAGTGGCCTGCCCAGCGCACATGCGGCCCATGCACCGGGACGTCGACAACGGTCGGGGCGAACCGGGCAGCCACCTGCAATGCTCGCGGACCCCGAATCGTTGGAACCAACGAAACACAATCGCACGACCGCCGAATTCCCGCGCCGAATCCCCACCGTCCCAGCCGGCCCCCGTGAGACACCAGATGAGCAACCCCCACCGAACGATCCTCACCAATGCTGCAAACACTGAGGTCAGCAACCGAAAACTTGCCTAGTAAATTCCGACGGGCTCGGCGGCCTCGCGCCGCCTCACGTTGACACGTGAGGCGCATCACTCTAATCTATCGGTGATTGGTTCGGTCGTTACACACCACCGCTAATCGGTTATGTACATCCGATCCAGCAGTGTCAAGAGCACCTCGTCAAGAGCACCTCGCCCTCCCGCCATACCCAGAGGAGTCCAGACAATGTCCGTCGAGAACACCCAAGCCAAGTGCCCTGTAGTCGAGTTCGATTATCTGCAGGGTGGTTGCCCCGTCAACTCCGGATTCGAACGCATGACCGAACTGGCGAAGCTGGGCCCGGTGGTCGAGGCGGAATCGCACCACGGCCTGCCCGGTTTCCTGATCGCTACCAACACAGAATCGCTCACCGAAGCCTTTCAGGACCCGCAGCGGTTCAGCAGCCATTCGGTCATCGCTATCGAGCCGGATCCCGAGTACCTCATGATCCCCGTACAGCTGGATCCGCCGATTCACTCGGCGTGGCGAAAGAACCTCGCACCCTTCTTCACCCCTGCGCGAGTGCGTGAGTACGAAGAGGGAATCCGTGCCAGGTGCATCGCCCTGATCGACGCGATCGAGGGAAAGGACACGGTCGACTTCACCGAGGAGTTCGCCGTCCCCTTCCCCAACTACGTCTTTATGGAGATCCTCGGGCTGCCCGAGGAAAAGTTCGACCAGTTCATGGTCTGGGAGAACACGATCATGCACGCCACGACCGAGAACGATCCCGACCGAAGCCGCGCTCGGCAGGCGATGGTCGAGGTGGCCACCTACTTCGGTGAGGTGATCGCCTCCCGCCGCGCGGACCCGTCGCTACGAAGCAACGACCTCATTTCGGCTGCATTGGAATGGGCGATTGACGGCGAACCCGCCAAGGACGAGGATCTCCAGAACCTGTGCATGTTCCTATTCATCGCTGGTCTCGACACCGTAGCGGCACAACTCGCGGCCATCTTCCATCACCTCGCAAGCCATCCTGAGAACCGGTCGAGAATAATCGACGACCCCGAGATCATCCCGCACGCCATCGAAGAGATGCTGCGGGCATTCCCGAACGTTGCCACCGCACGCAAGGTCGTCGCCGATACCGAGTTCGCCGGCATACAGGTCAAGGCCGGACAGATGATCCTGCTGCCGACGTCCGCCGCCGGCCGGGATCCCAATGTCTTCGACAATCCTGACGTCGTAGATTTCGACCGGGATGTAATTCGCCACCTGACCTTCGGCGCCGGCGCCCATCGCTGTGTGGGGTCCCACCTCGCCCGCCTCGAGCTGAAGGTGGCCCTCGAGGAATGGCATAAGCGGTTTCCGCAGTACTCGCTGGAGGAGCCTGACGCAATCACCGAGCACGGCGGCGGAGCACAAACCGGAATCGACAAGCTGCGTTTGACGCTCGCCAAGTAGGTCCGGATAGGAAAGAAGCCGAATAATGAAAGTTCGTGTCGACAAGAGCAGGTGCCAGGGGCATGCAATGTGTAACGCGGTGGCACCTGCCGTGTACCCGATCGACGACGAAGGGTTCGTCACTATTGATGTGGCTGAGGTTGCCGCGGCGGATGCGGAACTTGCCAAACTCGGGGTCGAGACCTGCCCTGAACGTGCCATTTCGATCGAGGAGTAAGTCTCCGTCACCCAAGACGTCGACCCTGAGGACCATTTCCAGAGGTTACGACGCTGACTATATCGGTGGCCCCATGCTGCGGGACTCTGTCGACTGCATCGTGACGATTCCGATTCGAAGCAAACACCCCGAGGCGCCTCGATCGCTGACCTGACCTCCGACACACGTGCGCGAACCGGTTCTTCCTGTCAGGCAGGACGAACCGGTTCGCGCGGTCTTCGTTGTGTCACTCTCCACCCGAACCCGCGATTCGACTCGGACGTGCACGTGTCGGCACGGTCCCCTACCGTCCATACTGCTAAGCCGGGTCCGGGGCCGGTTAGGTGTCGGCGTGATTGAAATACCTAGTCCCATATTGCCTGTCAGAAATGAGACCCCACTATGGACGTATTGACTGCGGTCAAGAAATCGCCGATGAGCCGATTTCAATATCTTGCCGTGGCAGCGTGTCTGTTAGTCATCATGATCGACGGATTCGACGTATTCGTTATGGGCTTTGTGCTACCTCACCTTCCCGAGGGATTCTTCGACAGCAACGCGGAGAAGGGTTATCTCCTCAGTGCCGGACTCGCCGGCATGGCCTTAGGATCGCTCGTGCTCGCTCCGCTCGGCGATAGATACGGGCGCCGAAAGCTCGTGCTGTGGTGTCTGATCATCAACTTCGTAGGGATGGCGACGTCCTCGATTGCGCCCAATGTAGAGGCGCTCACCGCGGCGCGCTTCGTCACCGGCCTCGGAATCGGCGGAATGGCCGCCAGCCTTATTGTGCTGGTACAGGAATACTCGTCTGAAAAGCGCAGAAACGCGATGGTAGGCGTGTACTCGGTCGGCTTCCCTCTCGGCGCCCTGGTGGGCGGTTTCGTCGGCACCATGCTCGTTAGCGCCTTCGCGGGGGCTTGGCAGGCAATCTTCGCTTTCGGCGCAGTCGCTACTGCCTTTGCCTTCGTTGTCACAGCGAAGCTAATCCCCGAGTCCATCGACTTCCTCGTCACACGCGACACAGCCGACGCCCGGGCCGAAATCGCCGCCATTACCGTCAAGCTCCGCAATCCGGCCATCGATGCATCGGTACGGCCTGTGTTGCCCCCGCAGGCCGCATCGACCGGTTCAATCCGGGGCTTGTTCGAGGATGGGATGTACTACCGGACACTTTTGACGTGGGTCATGTACTCATGCCTGGTGTCCTCCTTCTATTTCGCTAATACATGGACTCCGGAACTGGTGAAGATCTCTAGTGGCAGCGTCGATCTCGGCACGACGGCTGGCTTGATTCTCAGCCTCGGAGGGCTGGTAGGAGGGCTAGTCTTCGGTGTGGGGGCCCTGACCACTTCGGCACAAAAGCTGCTGTGGATTGCTCTACTCGCGGCTGCCATTTCGATTACCGCGTTCGCCGCATTTCTCGCCCACCCGTCGATCGTGATCGCGTTGACCGTCGCGGTGGGCCTGTTCACCTATATCGCGCTCACGGCGTCCGGCGCGGTCGTGCCGCCGCTGTACCCGGTGCGAGCCCGGTCAACGGCAATCGGATGGATGCAGGGCATCGGACGCCTCTTCTCCATCTCGGCTCCACTCGCCGTCGGGTACGCCCTCGACTTCGTTCCACCCCAGACCTTGTACTACTGGTCCGCAATGCCGATGCTGATCGGCGCGGTCGCCGCCTTCGCCCTGTGGCGGCACGTGCGCAATGAGGTTGCCCCTATGGACGCCGTAGTGGAGAGTCAATCGGGTCACGCTCACGGCAGTGACGAATTCGCTATCTCCTGAGACCGACATGCCATGATCAATGAACTTCGTTGTGTCATTGATCACGTAGTGCCGCCCGGCTACAGCCGGGCGGCACTTTCACAGACCTGGGGGTGCTATCCGGTGCGCCGACGTCTACCAACCCGACGGGGATGGCAATAGGTGCGAGACCCCTGCAGCTAGGAGGCTGCCATTCGATCCGGTACGGTCATCGCCGTACGACCGCGAACGCATATTCTCCGGTGGTGTTCAACGCCCCAAGCCCTCCCTGGGCGATGACCGGACGAAACGCCGCCGGCACCGTAGCCCGCACAGTCGAACCAGCGCTGGTCACGGCGAGCTGCAAGCAGGAAGTATCTGGAGTAGGAGCCAGCACACAGATCTTTGCGCGGCAGAGTTTTCTGACCCTGACACCTGTCTCCCCGCTTCTCCCCGAGACTTCCGAACTAGACATCCCAGCAGTTTGGATGTCAATCGGCCGAGACGTTATCCAGGCCTTGATGTGCCCAGGCACTGGCTTCGTCGTACGCGGTCCGGGTTTGAGGCGGCCGTACAGGATGCCGACGAGCTGGCGCAGCGCGGGGTGAGAGCGAGGCTGCGGGCGCGTGCTTGTCCGTAGTATGCGCGGGCACCGGGCGATGCCCGCAGCGCCATGCACGACGAACTATTCGACTGTCGCTCGACGCCTACGTCGCCGACCTGGACGGCAATTTCGACTGAACACCGGCGCACCGACGACGGCGAGCATCGTCGCGAAGACGCGGAGCCCGACTGGGCCTGACCAATGACCGCGCCGATGAGCCGGTCGTACCTGATCCGGCTCCGCAAGCTACGCCGGATGCTATCGCCTGCCACTCACCTTCAGCATTTTCCGGTCAGGTTCAATCATGGAGATCGAGTTGGGAACTAGGATGGTTTCCGCGGAGTTGCGGGAGGGTGCGGTGCGGACCAGATCGGGAACCTGAACGGAGGCTGGTGATCCGGCGGCGGGGCGAGTAGCTGGACGCGCACCCCAAAGCCCAACACAGCGCCAGCCCTACTTCGTGGATACCCTCCGTCGCGATGGCTTTGAAGGGGATCGGATCCCCTCAACGATGATGTCGGCGCGGCTCTGGGCCGTCTGGCTGATCGAGTTCAGGATGCCGAGAATCGAGGTCTCGAAGAGTTGGCGACTAGTGAAGGAGTTGGCCGCAAGTGCTAGGTCCAGGTTGGGTGTCGGACGCTGATCTGGCGAGCCGTCTACGGCCTCGCCGGCGATATCGCGGGTGGCCCACCCGAGAACGAAACGCTCGACGGCCTCGAACATGGGAAAGATTGCTTCGAGTGGGACGCCCGCATCTTGTAGGCGCCCGGCGACTACCTCGAGCGATCGGTTGGCCATTCCCATCGACCGCCGCTTGATGATGATGGGCACCAAACCCGGATGCGACTGAAGGAGGTCGAGCAGTTGCGTCGCACCCGACAGCAGCATTGAGCGCCAGTCCTGATCAGGCACATCGAGGATGATCATCGGTGTGCGCTTGAGAGCGCGCTCCGTCGCCTCTACCAGGATGGCGTCTTTGTTCGTGAAGTGGTGGTAAAGAGACGCGCCGTTGACTCCCAGTTCGTCGGCCAGACGGCGGATGCTGAGCGCATCTACACCCGACTCATCGATCAATTTCAGCGCGGTATCCAACACAACTCCACGGTCGATGAGTGGCGTCTTTGGACGAGCCATATTCAATCTCCTCAGGAGGTGCGCGGTGATTCACCGACGGCGGTCGCCTGTCTCGGGTCCAGGATGCAGGCGCGAGTGGGCGGACTCGCGCCAACCCAGTTTAATACATCACCGTTAGGGACGTGAACTTACATCGAGGTCGATCTTATAGACGGGCACCGCGCGAGGCGTCAGGACGCAACTGAGTCTGCGTTTTCTCTGAGCATCCGTCGATAGCAGGCCATTTCCCGGGACAGCAATGACCTCAACTGCTCTCCGAGTGGGCGACAGCCGTCGAGCGGAAGGATGCATTCGTCGCGTGTCCACCAGGTCCCCAGGTCGGGCCCTTGTTCACGGACGGTCACTTGCCATTGAACGAACACGTGGCGCGATCGGCATAGGTGGAGACGGATGGACCAGTCGGCGTCGGGTAGTGCGACGCGTATAAATCCGGCCCCCATGACCGTCACGTCGCCCGCGGCCCGGAGGGGCCCCACCACAGCTTCGGTGGCTTGCCGATCGACGGGCCGCACCGTTGTCGCTTCCGCAGGTAGTGCACCGGTCAATCTACACACTGCACATCACCTCTTTCCTTCGGGTGAACCAACAACAGACCCCAAGGGTCAGTCTGAAGTCGATGGGCGCCCAAGCACCGGAGTCTGGGTGCAGCCCCTCTCGACAAACGTGGCGTGACCTTGCCCAATCGGACGGCTTCAAGCCGTTCGTGATGAAGCGCCTGGTCGACCTGAACCACGCGAATTGCCAGCAACACGTGGATGTCCAATCTGCGGTCGGGAGTTCCGATGACCGCGATTTTCACGATGGGCACCGAGTCGACCATGCAGTCCGTGAGCCACTGACGGGGCATTCCTGGACCAGAAGGCACCAACATCGGAGGCTTACATCTGGGCGTGCGTACGTTTCGCCCTCCCCTCATGGCATGAAGCTCTCCCATGGGCTCGGTATCACCGACCAATAACCTTGGAAGTGCGTAGGCCGTGTTTGCGGTAAAGAGGCATCCGGTACACGTCGCCGCGATCCCCAACCCGTGCGGCACGATCACTCACCCGCACCCTCGGACGGAGTAACGAGGATCGCCAACGTAACCACACAGTTAATCTAACTTCGTTGGCTTTTGGTTGGCAACCCTACTCCCCGCCTGTAGAGGACGGATGGCATGGCAAGCACCGGGAGACCAATTTGTTGGCGACTTGGGGCGCCGGATACGGCACACTCATCCCCCTGCGAGGCTCTACGCCGAGCTCGGTGTCAGCTCAAAACGGCCGGGCGAGTTCACGCCAGGACTGCATGAGATCCTTCGGATTACTGTCCTCGAGAACTTGGAGACAGACGTAGTCGGCCCCTGCGTTCAGATGCTCATTCACCCGATTGGCAATGTCGTCGACCGTACCCCATGCCACCAAGCCTTCCACCAGGCGACTACTTCCGCCAGCCTCCCAATCAGGTCCATGAAACCAAGGCGAAGCAGGTCTTTAGTGTAGTTAGGCAACGCCAGATAAAAGCTGAGGTGTTCCCGGCTGATCGGGCGCGCCCGATCAGGGCGGTTGTCGAGCACCGCCTTGATTTCGGGACACAGGCGAGTCCGCGGACCGATCGCTTGCCGCGCGATTGCAGTGTGCTCGGCGTTGACCAAATAAGCATGAACGCCGGCGGTGCGTTCGACCGCCAGCGCGAGCATTTTGGGGTCAGAGAGCCGCGAGAACCATCTCGTGCGGTTGCACCGGAACGGGTTGTTGTTCTGCGAGCTGATCGAGGTACGCGCGCAGGTTGCCGAGGGGCCGCGAGTAGTTGCGGCCCGAACGCGACAGCGCAATCTCGTGGCTGGCCCCAAGTCCGAGGATCATTCGACTGGGATGGTCTGCTCGTACTCGTGCGACCCACGAATCGGTCTCTGGCGCCTCGTGCATCCAGACGTTGAGTACGGCGGTCGCGACGGTCGTATTCGGGGAGACGGGGAGGATTGCGTCGATGTCGTCGAACACTGGCCCCCCGAAACCACCGGGCACCCGGAATGCCCGGTAGCCCATGTCATCGAGTGCAGCAGCAGAGTCGGCGACGACTCGGCGGTCCTTGTCACGGACAACGCCGCGACCAGATACCGACTTTCCCAGTGCCCGGGTTGACATGCCGATTTCCTTCGGGGGTCGATGTGGTCACGTTGGCCTGCCCAAGCCGTGACTGGATGAACAAAGCACTTAAATTTAATGCCCGCTCAAACCTCCGACTGAGGCAAACGCATTTGGACGAGCTGATCTGCTGTCGAACAGGATTCACGTTCGCGTCGTGTTGCGGCGGTATCACGTCTCGCGCCTAGGTCGGCCGTGCCGACGACATATGTCACTACGACCCGGTGGCCGACTTCGAGAGCGGGCTAGCCACCGGCTGTACACACCGGCTGGCGTCGGGGAACCAGCAGTTGTGTAGCGCTTGGGAAGGGTCCTTCGCGCCTCAGGCTCAGACGGGTTGGTCGCCGTGCAGGAGGTCTCGCCCCACCTTGCTGTAAATCGCAGCGTCGTCACCATACAGATCTTGGAGCGCAAGTACGTGTAGGAACCATCGATTCAGCTCGAACTCTGCGGTGAAGGCAATGCCTCCATGAACTTGAAGGGCCCCTTCACCGACCTCTCTGGCCACTTCGGAGGCGAATGCCTTCACGAGAACCGACGATTTCCGTAGGTCCGTCTCCCGTCGGGCGCAGTCGATGGTGAACGCCTCCAATGCAAGCACTGCAATCGTCATGTCGGCCAGAATCTGCTGCACTGGCTGAAACGCGCCAATCGGGCGTGCAAACTGTTCGCGTGTTTTCGCGTAAGCGACTGATTCGTCGAGAAGGTGCCGGGAAAGCCCAGCAAGCTCCGTCGAGAGCATTATCGCAATGGTGCCTCGGAGGAGTTCGATTTCGTTGGTGAAGTCTTCCGGACTGGTTTGGAGCTGGTTGTCCGGGTCGACCACCACGGCGTCGAACTCCAAGTCGGCGTACATCGATGCGGGGTCGAAGGACTCGCGGGGAGATATTTCGAGATTGCCTGCGCCGGCGTCGACGAGAACCGCAACGACGCCGTGATTCTGCTGGTTCGCCAGCACTAGAAATGCATCTGCCGATGCCGCGAACCGGATCAGGTCAACTCTTCCCGACAGATGACCTTCGTCAAAGTCCGGTAGCTCTTGGCCGACAGCATGGGCGTCCACGAGTACCACCACCGACTCTCCGCTGCGGGCAGAGTCGAGTCGAGCGCGCACCTTCGGACCGGCGTAGGGATACAGACGCGGAATCGCGACGATGTGGTCGATGTAGGGTCCCGGTACCAGCCTCCGGCCAATGATGTTGAACAGTCCAGCAGCCGTGTCGGCATTCAGCCCTAGACCGTCGAATTCCTCCGCCAGCAGGACGTCGAACCATCCGGCCTGCGCGGTCGCGGACCACAGGTCATCCGACCAGGCAGCCTGTCGTGCCTGCGCCTTCACTGTGGACTTGTTGAGCTCACGCCGAATCAAATCATCAGCCATGCGACTGAATTCGTCGCTCATCGTCATGTCGGTCATCATCGTCCCCTCGGCAAGCCGAGTAGACGCTCGGCGATGAGTGTTCGCTGGATTTGAGACGAGCCTCCGTAGACAGAACCGGCTCGCCCGTACAAGAACCGCTTCACCCTCTGTCGACCGCCGGCGTCACGCGGCGCCATTCGAGCTGCTCCGAGAAGATCGAACGCAACACTGGTGAGTGCCTGCTCGGTTCGGGTCAACCAGAGTTTGTCGACCGAGTCCAGCGGTGTCGGTACCTCCCCAGCAGCAAGGCGGGCGGCCGTGCGGGCGGCCAAGGCTTCGAAGGCCTTCAGTTGCACATACACACGACCAAGGTCGGCAGCCTGCGCATCGGAGAACTCCTCGGCCTCGGCCCGACAGTCATCGAGTAGGTCGCGGAAGACGACCTCATTCTCGATACGCCGCCTCATGGAATATCCTGCCCGCTCCCAGCCGAGGGTGTCCATAGCCAACTTCCAACCACCGTGAAGCGGGCCCAGAACATTGGTGAGAGGCACACGAACGTCATCGAAGAACAGCTCGTTGAATTCGGCATCACCGTTGAGCATCACGATCGGCTTCACACTGACGCCGGGACTCCGCATATCGACCAGGACGTAGCTGATGCCTCGATGAGCAACCTCTGTCCGATCCGTGCGGACCAGCACTGCACACCAATCGGCATCGGTAGCCCAGCTGGTCCAGATCTTCTGACCGTTGACCACCATTTCATCGCCGTCGATCACGCCTGCGGTACGCAACGAAGCTAGGTCGGAGCCAGCGTTGGGTTCTGAGAATCCCTGACACCAGATCTCATCGCCCGCCAAAAGCGGTCGAACAAAGCGCTCGCGTTGGGCGTCGTTGCCGTACTTGAGGATTGTGGGGCCAACGACTTCGAGACCGATCGAGCCCACCGGCTGGGGCGCCCGTACCCGTGCCAATTCCTCATTAAAGGCCAGTTGATGCTCGACACCGAGCCCGAGGCCACCCACTTCACTCGGCCACGTAATACCGACCAACCCCGCCTTGTATAGCCGGCGATGCCACTCGCGCAGAATCTGGGCCTTTCCCTCATAGCCTGCCGGCAGTTGCGGGATTTCGGCCTCTTCGAGCCAAGCGCGAGCACGGGCGCGGAAATCAGCCACGGAGGGCGATTGCACGGACGCGCTCATCCCGACACCTCGGACGGGTAGTTGGGCGGACGCTGTTCCAGCGTGGCGCGGACTGCCTCAACGGAGTCGGGATGTCCTGAGATCTCGGTGGTAAGGCTTTGTTCGAACGTATAGCCCGGCTGCAGGTCCATGGTTTCGATTGTGTTTAGCGCGCGCTTGGCGAGCGTCAGCATGACGACGCTGTGGCTCGCAATCCGCCGAGCATGGGACTGCGCTCGCTCGAGAACCCTATCTCGCTCGACGACCTCGATGGCACCTCCAAGCTCGAGCAGCTTATCCCCGCGAATCGGTTCGGCAGTGAAGTACATCCACCGCACCCAGGGCTCGGGAACGAGACGGGCGAGATGGCGGGCCCCGCCCATGACACCCACGCCTACTTCAGGAGTGCCGAACTTTGCATCTTCGGCTGCGACGACGAAGTCGCACGAAGCAGCAAGTGCCAGACCCGTTCCCAGCGCAGCCCCGTGTACCGCTCCCACGACGGGGAGTCGACAGTCTTGAACGGCGAAGAATGCCGCTCGGACTTCGGCCATCCGCGCGTCGGAGTTTTCCGGGCTGAGGGTTGCGAATTCGCCGAGGTCGTTCCCTGCACAGAAGTGACGCCCCTGACCGGCGAGAACAATCACTTTCACGTCGCCCAGTTGATCAGGATTGGTGAAGAGGTCCTCGATCTCGCGATACATCTCTTGGCTCACTGAGTTCACCGGAGGTCGCGCGAGCCACACCGTTGCAACGTGGTCCTCGACCTTCCACTGCAGGTACGAATAGTCTGTCATGTCGGTTTTCCTTGGATTACGTCGTCGAAACGATCCGAGAAGTTTTCCCGGACGGAAGAGAGGTGCCAGCGAGTCGTGATGCGTCGGCGAAGTCGACGTTGACGAGCCACTGATCAAGGTGATCGAAGGCAGCATCCAACAGATTCTGTTTGTCGGGGCCGCTGAAGTAGTGATTGGCTCCCTCGACAGTGTGAAGTTCCTTTTGCGTGCTCGCGAGGGCCGCGAAGAAGTCCCGACAGTGGGTTGTGGGGCAAGCGTCATCCTTGCTGGCGGTGACGACAAGCGCTGGGACAGTGATCCGGGGGGCGCCATCCACAGCGTCCACCTGTGCGCGATCGAGTGACCACTGCGAGAGCCACCCGCGCAGGGAGTTGAACCGGGCAAGTCCTGCTGTGCTGTCGTTCGCCAGACGCGGATCGCCGAGATAGGACGAACCGGCCGCTCGGTCGTTCGGGTCGATGCTGTTGTCGAGCCACCGGAGGTCAGCCATGGTCCCGTGCACGACGAAACACGACTCTTCATCAGATCGACCGGCTGCGCGAAGCTGCTCGAGCCGATCGAGGGCCCGTGCGGTGATGCGCCGGTTACGCTCTCGTTGGGCAGCACGGTAGTGCGCGATGAACTCAGCCGTGTACGGCGCCTTGTTAGGGTTCCGTTCATCGTAGATGTTCAACTCTATGTCGCGGTCGAACGGTGCATCCTCATCGAGGATGGAGGGATCGAGGAAATCGGTGATCAGCTTGTGCCGGCTACGATGTGCAGCCATCAGGACTAGTCCGTCGCCTGCGATCAGCTCCGTGGTAGCGAGCAGGGTTTCTTCACCGGCTGCCGTCTTTGTAATCCTGCGGGACTCCGCCTCGGCCTGATAGCCCGCCATCAGCGCGCCACCGCCGCTCCATCCGGTCAGGATGACACGCGAGTATCCCAGACGCTCCTTTGCGTCACGGACACATGCTGCCAGGTCCAGGAGCGCGTTTTCGATCTGTAGTGCGGCATCGCCCTGGGTGTAGCGAGTCCCGCAGGCGATCACGTGGTATCCGCGGCGTGCTAGGTGAGAGAAGGCGGGCAGATATCCGGGCGACCCAATGGGGTGCATTCCGACGAAGACTGTGTCGGAATCCTGTTCTCCGCGAAGCAGTTGTGCGTGCCGGACGACGTAGTCATCGATGGAGCCATATACGTCTTTGCGCGCAACCTTCTCGCGTGAGACCACCAGGTAGGGCGTGCGGGTGTACGTGACATAGGCCGCTGACGAATCGACCGACCCTGGGCTGGGTGATGTGGTCATTTGCTCTGTCCTCCGGCGAGAAGATGGGGATCAAGCTTGAGTGGTCGCCGGGACTCGAGCATGATGATCTGCCAGTTGATGCGGTCGTGCTTGTCCCACTCGCGCTTTGACTTGTCCCGCGCTCGCTGGGGAAATCCGTGGTGGATCCCCTGAGGGTCGTGTGATATCGACCCTTTGTCGAGTGGCCTACCGAGCGAATCGCCTCCGTGTATGAAGGTGATTTCGTCGTAGTCTGCGTTGCGGTGGTACCACGGAATTCGTTCTACGCCTTCGACGCTTTCGAAGGGACGGGGAAGGAGGTTGATGATGTTGATGCCTTCGGCAACCAGAAATACATGCATGGAGGGCGGCAGATGAAGGCTGTCCGACATGATGACGTTCCAGTCCCGCACATTGAAGGCAAAGGGGAAGTAGTCCCCTTTCCAGCCCTCGACGTCGAACGGGTGATTCTCGAGAAGGAGTGTCGAGTACTCCCCGTCGTATTTGACTCTCAGTTCAATTTCTGTCGCGGCGCTGTCGTGTTGTGCCGGCTCGGGCACTCGCACGACATCAGAATCGAAGGGTGCGTGGCGGCCCAGTCCCGGGTACGTCGGGGCCCGAAGTTCACCGACCGTCTCGAATCCCAGCGCGAGCACTGGTCCGTCCTTGACAACCCATCGGTGAGTGATTGCCTTCGGGATCACCACATAGTCGCCGGGCTCGAAGTCGAGCGGACCGAATTCCGTCTCCACCTGGCCCGTGCCCTCGTGGATGAACCAGCATTCGTCACCATCGACGTTGCGTAGCAGGAATGGCATGGAACGCGCGCGTCGCGTCAGCCAGACCGTCACGTCGTCGTTGTAGAAGAGGCGGAGTGGCGTTCCTCGGTCGTCGGTCAGGTCGCTCGGTTTCTGGTCGAGTGCCGAAAAATACGTCTGCCTGAATCGGCCGTCACTGCGAAACACGGTTGGGTCGCTGCGGCGGTAGAGTACTGCCTCCCGGCCGTCGAAGCCTCCGCGGCCGAGTTCATCGTCACGCAGGTCTCCGATGTCTCGGTGCGCCTGACGACTAGTCCGTCCCTTGCTGTGCTGAATTAGTGTCCGCATCGGTCCTCCAGATGCCTCTCAGAGCGGTGCCCTCGTCATTAATCAAACTATGTTTGAATACGTCGGAGGTCAAGAGTCCGGAACCAATTGCTTGCGGTCCGGGAGGTCGAGCGAGGAAACGCACCGCCGTGATCTTGGTTGACGTACCGCCCCGGTCGCGGTCCGACCTCGCCAGGCCAGAGACGTCGGGCACGGTGGATCAACGCGATCACTCCGGACGACCTCGACTACCGATGCCGGTGCGCACTGCGGAGATTCTTTGCCGAGGCTCGCGATACCTACGTCATCTCCAGCAGTGGCTGGATCTAGTACTGGACAACGGTTGCGATAGACGTCGCTCCACTCACTCGGCGTCGATTGCTCGCAGCACCTAGAGGTTGCCTTTGCCGCCGCGATCTCCCACCGTCCCGCCGCTCGCGACCTTCGGATTCGAGTCGAACTCTGACCTTACCTACTCAGACGAGACCGATTCGATCACGCGGCCATCCGGCAGGTAGACGGTGCCCGGGTAGTCCGGAAGCACTGCGGGAGAATTGTCGGTCAGCAGTTCGAAGGCCTCGTCGATGTCGCGCTGATCTAGCGGCCTGGTGTCGGCGGTGAACTCGACCATGTTGCCGTCGGGATCCTTGGTGTAGATCGACGTGATGAACTCGTGAACAACCTCGCTCACCTTGCATCCCTGTGCAAGCAGGTGCTGTTTCTTGGCCTCTAGTTCCTCGAGATCCTTGACCGTGAAGGCGATGTGGTTGACCCACCACGGCAAGCCGACTCCCGTCGAGATGGAGGGATCCCAGTCATCGCCATGATCGATGCCCTTGAGATGGAGCTCCCATAGCACGAAGAAGCCGCCATCTCCGGTGCTGTAGAAGACGTGCTTCGTCCAACCTGCGTCGGGCCCACCCATGGCCTGCCGCTTGACGATCTTGACCAGTTCGAAGCCCATGACCTCGGTGTAAAACTTGTGAGAGGCCTCGAAGTCTCGAGGGGTGATTGCGAGATGGTGAATCATATGTGTCATCCTTCATCTGGCCGCCTACTCGGCGGAATCTCCGTGGCCTGCGCGGTGGGCTTGTATAGTCACGCGCGGCTTCTTGTCGCACGCGCAACAATGTCATCATGCTCGTGCATAACCAAACACTACTTGATTAATCGGGTCCGTGTCATCACTCTCGACGCTACGGTTTACCGGAACTGCCTGTTTGTCGTCGATGGCCGTGTCGGGTAACCATGCCGGGGCCGATCATCCGCGGATATCGACACGAGTGCGCAGCTCAGCCACCGCTCGAAACGCCCGGCCATCGAGCCACAGCGTGCGCCCAGACGGCGTGACCGGCGTCAACCGGATGTCAGCATGTGCCCCCTGTTCACTGCGCTTCTAGGAACTGGCGGGTCAGAAAGTCGGCTCGCGTCTGAGGGTCGTTATCCGGAGTTGACAAACGCCCCGGTAGATCACACGAGCTGAATGTCAGTTCGGGACTATCGCGCCCTGACGACCTGTTTGCGTAGCGGCATGGCGACCAGCGAGGTAGCCGAATGTGAGTCCGAGGCCGATCGTTGTTCCCGGGCCCCAGTACGCCTGCCCCGATGGGGAAGCCACGCAGTTGCCGGCGCCATACAGACCAGGGACGGGCGTCCCCTGGGGGTTCAGGACGCGTCCCTGAACGTCAGTGAGGGGGCCACCTTTCGTGTCCAACGCACCCGCACCCAGAATCACGCAGTGGTACGGTCCACTGTCTCCGATCGGGTACAGGGAGTCGTTGAGTGCGTCAACTCTTGTCGTGGATGACCAGGCCTTTTCGATGAGTGTCTCGCCTCGCCGGAAATCCGGGTCGGACCCGGATCGGGCCTGTCGATTGAAGCGTTCGATGGTGTCTTCGAGGGTTGGGAGGAAATCCTCGCTCAGGTCGACGACACCGATTTCTGGTGCTAGCTTCGTCAGACGGTCTTGCAGCTTGTCGATCAGCTCGACCCATGTGTTGCCCGAGATGACATACGAGGGATCCTCACCCGGGAACGGGACCGGATAGCGACCCATCTTACTCCCCCGAATTCCGGGGTCCGAGCGAAGGTCGGACTGACGGACCGTGTCGTCGAAGAGCATGAACATCAATCGGTTCGGGTATTCGTGACGCCCGGTGTCCCAGTAGAAGTGCGCTTGACCGCGGTCAGTGTAGGGCGCTTTCTCGTTGAGCGCTCGTTTGCCGCGGCTGTTGACCATGAGCATGGCATCCCCGTAGGCATAGAACACATCTCGGCTTGTCACCCGGTGGTGCACGGCCTGTTCAACCACCAACTGGTCCCACCAGGCCTGACTCATGTTCGCGAGTGTGGCTCCGGCGCGGGTTGCCATTGCGATGAAATCGCCGGTGCTTGTCGCCGCGGCGGCTCCGCCGAAGATCGGGCCCCTGAGAAAGGAGTCCGTCATGGCCTGGTTGTGAAGGAACCCACCCGATCCGAAGATGACGCCGCGTCGGGCACCGAGAAGTACCGTCTTGCGCCTGAGGTGCGCCTCGACACCGATCATGTCACCGTCGGTATTGTGCAGCAGGCCTACCACATGGCAGTTGAGTAGCGTTTCGCCGCCACGCTTCTCGGCCGCCTTGCGTAGCTGGTCAGCTAGTAGTTCACCACCACCCGGGTCGCCCCGTTTCCAATCTGCGGGAAGCCGCGGAACGATCGCGTGCCCCCAGGTCACCGCTTCCGGCAGGTCGCTGTAGTAGTCCGGGAAGTGGTAGGCGTCGAGTGTGAGCACTCCGTCCGCGCGGAGTTCGTCGACGACCTCGGCGGCGTGATCGAAGAAGCCTTCGATCAGGTCCAAGAACTCCGGTGCGATGCCGTACGTCGGGTGGTCGGCGCGGAAGTGGGCGGGGTAGGCGCTGTGGGCCATGTATTGGATACACCGGTCGCGGTCATCCGCGCGACCTTGCTCCCGGAGGGTGAAGTTGTTGGGGATCCACATACCTCCGCCGGATCGCGCGGTGGTTCCCCCCGGAAACTCCGCCTTGTCCAAGATTAGGACGGAGGCGCCCGCCCGGCTCGCCGCGGCGGCCGCGGCACCGCCGGCCGCGCCGGTGCCGACGACGATGACGTCGACGACGCGGTCCCATTCTTCACCATCCCAACCACATTCGTCAGACAGCGTCATGGCACGCTCCCGTAGTCTCCGCTTCGGCCGTGACCGCAGCTAGGATCTGCGTGAGTTGTCCGGAGATGTTGCTCACCATCTTGTCCTCCCATCCTGCATCGCAATCGAATTCACTGCTCCATTCGACGAAGGTGCGTGCTCCATCGGTCACCGGTCGGACGTGGGCAGTCCCGAGGAAGGTTCGCATTCCGCGTGGCAATGGCGGTACAAACACGTACCGCAGTCGACGATGAATATCGTCGAGGGTTACCAGCACCTCGTCGATCGTGCTGTCGTCGCTGAGAACGATGCGCCGGATCGGCGCAGCCGCGTCACCGGCGGGCAGGATGCGGCAAGACTTCGCGCCCGGGATCCACCTGCCCACCGCCTCAAAGTTGCGGACCAGCGCCCACACCGTTTCGACATCGGCGTTGCAGACGGTGCTTGCATACGCACGGGCCATCTCTACTCCAATTTTCTGGTTCCGGAATGGCACCTTCACGCCTTCGGCATTCCACCGGTGAAGTCCCACCTCGAATGGGAACGTCAGCGAGCCTATTCGGTTCGTGGCAGATCTAGATCTCAGCCAGGGAGGCGCGTCCCGTGGTGGTCTCGCGAGACTCGCGGATGCCGCGGCGGGTGACGGAGAGCCCGTGTGCCTCGCGATCCCACGTCTTGGTGCAGTTGCCTTGTTCTCGCAACAGGTGCTTCTGAACACGCAGGGTCGGTGTCTTGGGTAACTCGTCGATCAGTTCGAAGTATCGAGGAACCATGTAGTGAGGCATGTTCGCGTGACAGAATCTCAGCAGCTCGGCCCAGTCGGGCATCGCGTTGTCGCAGACAACGAAGACTTTGACCTCGTCCTCGGCACCGGCGTCCGAGGGATATGCCACGCAGGCGGCCTCCCGCACACCCGCGTATCCAATGACGACGCGCTCGACTTCGAACGCGGATATCATTTCGCCGCGGCGCCGGAGCGCGTCCTTCGCGCGGTCGACGAAGAAGTACGCGCCCTCGGTGCTCTTGCGCATCACGTCACCGGTGTGGAACCACCCGTTACGCCACGCCTTGACCGTAGTGACGGGATCACCGAAGTAACTGGGAGTAATCACCCATGGGAGTTCGGTGCGGATGATCAACTCGCCTGGAGTTCCTTCCTCGACCTCCAAGTCGTTCTCGTTGACAAGGCGAGCCTCGTATCCACGATCTGGCTGGCCGACGTATCCCGGTTCGGTCGAGCCTGGATCTCCTTCGACCCCTCGCATTACCGAAGGTGCCTCTGACATGCCGAACGTGGTCCACAGCTTCGCGATGCCGAAGCGTCGCTTGAATTCCTCCGGATCCGCGGGCAGAGGTGACATACAGGCCGTCTTGATGCGGTGCTCCCGCTCGGCGGGGCGGGGCTCGGCCGAGACGAGGTAGCTCGACATTGTGCTCAGTAAGATGCATGCGGTGGCACCCACGTCACGGGCAATTTCCCAGTACCGCTCGAGAACGGGCCTGTCCCGGATTGCCACACTCGTACGGGTGAGAAGCGAACCTCCGGTATAGCACAGCGCTGCCATGTGAAACATGGGCAGATCCATGAGCATCACGTCGTCCCTGCCGAGGCCTTCCCGCTCGAAGAAAGCGGCGGCACCATGTGCGAAATACATCGAAGTGACCGTGACTAGCTTGGAGGGGCCGGTTGTTCCGGAGGTCATGATCAGCGCGACGGGATCCCACGGCTCGACAGGTTTGGCGAGCGGCGTGGGCGCATAGTCCTCGCCGTAGAGATCTTGGGGCCCGACAACGATATCCGGTGATCCGGGCTTCCCTGCGACGAGATCGTGGCGTTCTGCGTCCACAACAATTGCGGCGAGTTCTCCGATGTCCAGCACGCGCTGCAACATGGCACCGCGGAAAATCGGGTTGATCGGCACGATCACTGCCCCGAGCGCGCAGAGCCCCCACCATGCTCGAATAAAGTCCTCGCCGTTCGGCAGGAAGACCGCGACCCTGTCGCCTTGGCGCACGCCGGCGGCGTATAGCTGGTTGGCGGATGCGTAAGCCGCGTGCAGGCAGTCGAGGCGAGTCCACGTCGTGCCGCTCTCGAAACTGACACACGTCTCGCTCGGGGCCTCAGCGGCATTGCGCTCGAGCAGATAGCGGATAACGGTCTCTTCGCGAGTGGGAAAGACAGTGGCTTCTAACACCGTGGACTCCTTAAATGTTGCGCCGCTCACATTAATCTATCAGCGATCGGTTATAGGGGCAATCGTGATGTTGCTGGTGGGCGGGGACGAGCATGCGTTCGATCGAAGGGTTGAGGGGTCCACGGGACTCCGGGGGCCCGAGTACTCCGCGACCGGATTACGTGGTTAGCCAAACCTGGCGAGACCGGCTCGAAGTGGTTGGATAACAAGCAAACAGCGAGGGCAGTGCGCAGGCAGCATCCGTGAGCTTGCCGGACTGAAATGTCATCCCCACCCGCGCCGGCAGAGCGTGGATGCCGCGAGCCCGGGGCTTGTCACCGGCCCCCTTCACATCGAACGATTCGTCCTCGTCGACGTCCGGTGCGCGGGCCAACCCCAATGCAATTGCCCTGGGTTCGCCACTCCATGGAATGCTGGCGGGATTTTTTGGTCGCTCAGACGGACCGACCGGGCCAGATCAGTCCACCTCGATCGTCGAAGGCTACGCCGGGGACCACCGCCACCTCCCAAACGTTCGATTCCGGATCGGCGAAATATCCGGTACGTGAACCCCACTGCCGGTCGTTGACCTCTGCGAGCACGCGACCCCCGGCATCGGCGGCGGCTGCCAAAATCTCTTCGGCTTCACTGTCGGTCTCGGCAACGAGGGCGTTGACGGTGCCGCGGAACATACCGGCATCGCTCGGGGGAAGTCCGACCACGTCGGCGAGCTTATCGAGCGGGAAGAGCATCAGCGTGGCTCCGGCAAGGTCGAATCGAGCGAATTCACCGTTGCGCGGCCTGGGACGCCAACCGAACGACTGGTAGAAGGTCCGCATGGTGAGGAGATCTCGCACACCCAATACCACGACATTCAAACGGGCAGGTACCACGTCTATTTTCCTTCCCGGAGGTCGGATCGCCAAACAGGGCCGGGTTCGCCCATGGTCGGCAGCGAGACCACCGCAGTACCCGTGGAAAGGAGTTCTCCATCGAATGTTTCCGCGGACAATTTGATCACCACCTGGTTGCCGGCTGCACCCGCGTCCTTGGAGACGACGTGGCCGCTGATCCAAGCGGCTTCCGTAAGGAACATCGGACGCTGGAACCACACGTCCAGTGAGGTCATCCAGGCCGCATCTCCCATCCAGTCTGTGACGAGGTGCGCAAGCCAAGAGATGCGCTGTGAACCGACATCGAATCCATAGGGCATGCCGAGCAGTCGTGTCATCTCCGGGTGCCAGTGCATCTCCTCGGGCAGGAGCCAGATGCCGGTTTCGGGGTCGACCTTCACCGACTCACCGAACCGACTGGCGAAGTTGTAGAGCACTCGATCTGTCAAGTTGAAGAATGCAGCGAACCCGGCGAAGAAGGCGGTATAGCTCAAGATGGTCATCGGACCTTTGATCAGCCGCGGAAGCTGCTCACCGATCTGCACGTCCTCCCAGAAGCGGGGGCTAGCGCCCCTCCGGTGGCCGGCTTCTTGCGCATACTGCTCGCCGATCCGCCGCATTTCGGCCTCGGTGTACTTGCGTGGCTCGAACGATCCCCACTTACCCAGCTTCGGGTCGATTGCCTCGGGTTCTACGCGGGCGGCATGCTCGATCAGGTCGCCGATCGTTTCCCCCGTCTCCACGTCGATGCACGCGTGTGTTTCGATCTGGAACACAGCCCGGCCCCCTGGGTTGGGGTTGTATGAGTCCATCGCCGCGTAGGCGCTGTCGAGATCTGTGCGAGGATCGGTGCAGTCTCCGTCAACGCGCGCGCTTGGATCAACGATTCCGCGCCGCGTGCTGGTCGCCCGCAGCTTGTCTCCGGGCTTGATCGGACGGTTGAACCGAAAGCGGCAACCTGCGAACAGAGCCTGCATGCCCGGTAGTCCCCCGCCCGTGCTCCGGGCCTTGGATTCACTCGGGAAGAACATCGGCGTCATGAAGGACGTCCACAGGAACGTCGGTGGCGCCAGTACGGAACCCACGGATTCTGCGGCATACTTCTTGCTCAGCCAGAGCGGGTTGTCGTCGCCGATCCCCAGCGCGAAGTGCCGGATGGCGTCCGCGGTGACCTCGTTCCAGTGGGCGCGGGCGGGCCGCTCTCGGCCGATCTCTTGGCGGGCCTTCGCGATCATTTCGTCGGTGAATGTCACCTTGTCGGACATCTTCAGCTTCCTTTTCCTATTGGTCGAAACCGCGATCATCGGTCTGCCGCACTTACACGAAAGCGATCACAGACCTCCGCCAACCTGACGGCCACGTGCTACTTCGTCGTTATTGCTTCTGCGCGAGTTAGGCGGTGACGGCCCGTCAGTCACGCAACACGTGGCCGCCGTCGACCCCCCACACTTGACCGTTAACCCAGGCGGCGTCGTCGGACAGGAGAAATGCGACTGTGGCGGCGACGTCCTCGGGAACTCCCAGCCTGTGACTGCGGATCTGAGCGAGACTCTTGTCTAGGAACCAGTCTTCGGACATCTCTTGCGCTGCCTGACTCAGGACGAGACCGGGAGAGACTGCATTTGCTCGGATACCCTGTTTCCCCCATTTCGAGGCGATGTGCCGAACAAGTGCATTCAGACCAGCTTTCGAGCTGGCATACGCGGGACGAGTGGGTTCACCAGACGCCGAGACCGATGACGATGTGAGCACAACCGGCCCACCTCCGTTCTCGAGCAGGTGGGGGAGACACTCACGGACGAGAATTGCGTTGCCGACGAGATTCGTGGCCAAGGTCTTCATCCAGACCTCCGGATCCATCTTGAGAAGGTTGCGGTCTTCACCGAGCGTGGCCGGGCTCAGGTCTGCAGCATTACCGTGTAGACCGTCTAGGCGACCGAAATGCTCAACCGTCCGACTCACGAGGGCGACGACGGACTTCTCCTCCGATTGGTCGTAATCGAGCGCGAGCGCGACACCCCCGCTCTTCACGATCTCGTCGGCGGTCCCCTCGGCCTTTTCGAGATTCAAGTCACCGATGGCGACGAGCCCTCCTTCCGCGGCGACTCGGCGGGCGGTCGCGGCACCGATACCCGAGCCGCCTCCAGCGATGAGACACACCATGCCCTGCAAGCCACGCACCTTCGTTGCCTTTCGTCGCTTTGTTCGAGGCGTCTCGGAACCAAGTCGGCACAGCGGACCTGGCGTGTTCTTGACGCAACACTCCACACGGCAATCACCCTGTGATGAGGGGCACATTAATCCAACAATGTGTGGTTTTGCAACCCCGGACGCCCCATCGTGCGGCGTCGACCGATCTGACCGTGCTCGTCGCGGTACGGGACACCGTGGTTCGCCAGTCCGATGCGCCTAGAGACCCCGTTGGACTTACGGCCTGTTCTTCTGCCCGGCCACCCATGCGGCTATTTGCACACGAGACGTAAAGCCCCGCTTGGCCAGTATGTGCTCGACGTGCCCCTGTACGGTACGGATGGAGATGAACAGCTTGGCCGCGATCGTCTTGTTCGTCAGGCCCTGACCGACCAGCTCGGCAACTTCGCGTTCCCGCTTGGTCAAACCCGACTCCGTCGCGGCGGCGGACGCCGGGTGGGCAAGTTCGACGGCGTCCAGGGCATAGTCGATGGCAGCCTCGACGCTCAGCATTCTGCCTTGTCGCTCAGCTTCGTCGAACGCATCGTCTCCGAGTGACAGGCGCACTCGCTCAACGCAGCCTTGATGAAAGGTGCTCATATCGGGAAACACCGAGGGTGAACTTCCTGCGACAGCTCCTACGTTCTCGGCGGCACCGATCAGGATTGCTGCGCGGCGGCAGCTGCCCTCGCTTTCCGCCACCCACGCCCAGGTCTCTAAGCACGCTGCAGCGCAGACTGGGTCTCCGACGAGACGTGCCAGGCGCAGCCCCTGCTCGATGTGCGTGCGCGCTTGGCGATTGTCACCACGCCGCCACATGGCGACACCGAGGGTCCACAGCGAGTATGACCGATAGACCGATTCGCCGTTCGATTCGGTGACGTCAAGGACTTCTTCGTAGCAGGTCAGTGCCTGGTCGCGGTCGCCGCGCAATTCATATGCCAGTCCGAGGAGTGCTACTGCCAGCACACGCATGGTGAGTTGCGGTGTTGCCCGGATCTCGACCAAGGCGGCCTCGAGGTTGGCGCAAGCGGACGACAGGTTGCCATTGAAGAGCGCCATACGACCCCTGGCAAACCTTGTGTGGGTTGTGACCGCGAGGTCGGTCTGCAGGTCGGCCGCCAGTGCGGCCCCCTCATGAACCAGTGCGGTCGCTACTTGCAAGTCTCCTTGGATGGCGGCAAGGACGCTGTTTGCGTAGAGGGCCTCGATCCTCATCCTGGCCGGGCCGTTGAATGGCTGTGCCAGCAGTCGGTCAAGCCAACGCCGACCTTCACTGAGAGTGCCGTGCCCGGTCCAGAAGAGGTGCAGGGCCGTGGAGACGTGTAACCCGGCTCTTGTGTTGTCATCGCCTCCCGTGGACAGGCAGAAGTCGAGAGCTTCACGCAGATTCGGCTGTTCGCGATCCAGTCGGGCGATCCACTCCAGCTGCCGGGGACTGATCCATGCGGCCTCGGCATCGAGACACAACTGTTCGCACCAGTCACGGTGCCGCCTCCGCAACTCCGGGTAGTCTCCGCGGCCTTCTGCCTTCTCGCGGCCGTAGCTGCGCACGGTCTCGGGCATCCGGAACCGGACGGCACCACTGGGTTCGTTGCGAATGAGGATCGACTTGTCTACGAGGGCGGTCACGACATCGAGAAGTTCTTCCTCACCGAGGCCATTACTGCAGATCTCTACGGCCGCGTCGAGTTCGAAACCCCCGGTGAACACAGACAGGCGGGACCACACCACCCTTTCCTGCACCGTGCAAAGCTCGTAGCTCCAATCGATACACAGCCTGAGAGTTCGGTGCCGCGGCGGTGCTCCCCGGCTACCCCGGGTAAGCAGCGTGAAGCGGTCGGTCAGGCGTTGCAGGATCTGCTCGGGTGTCATCGCCCGCATCCGTGCGGCAGCTAACTCTATCGCCAGGGGAAGACCGTCCAGCCGCTGACAGATGCGGGCCACGGCCACCTGGTTATCGGTGGTGACCTCGAAGCCCGCAACAACTGCAGCAGCACGCTCGGCAAACAACGTCATCGCGTCGCTGCGGGACTTGCGCCCGGCAATTGGCTCGTGATTGGGGACGGGAACAGTGAGCGGGGGCACCCGCAACACCACTTCCCCACCTACATCCAGGGGCTCTCGGGTAGTCGTGAGTATCCGGAGCCGAGGACACGCGTGCAGCAGTGACTCTGCGAGCTTGGCGACCGTGTCCACCAGATGTTCGCAGTTGTCGAGAACCAGCAGCGACCGACGTGGAGCAAGAAAATCGACGAGGATCTGTTGCGGGAGTTTAGTCGACCGCTCGCTGAGCCCGAGGGTGCCCACCACAACGTCGGCGAGAAGGGTCTCCTCGCGGAGCTCACCCAATTCCACCAGCCACGCACCGTCGGGGAACGTCTTCTTCGCGGTGGCGGCAACCTCAAGGGCTAGGCGAGTCTTTCCGACCCCACCTATGCCGGTCAACGTCACCAGCCGTGAGGACATCAGTAGCTTCCTCGCCTGGGTGAGCTCGCGGTGACGACCGACGAAGCTTGTCAGCTCGAACGGCAAATTGCCGCCGCTGCTGCTGGGCGTGGGCGCCGCAGGCGATGCCAGTAGCGGGGCTACCCGTATGCCTTCGTCTCGTTGCTCCTCAGTTCTACGCCCGGGTGGCAACGCCATGCTGTCGACGACGAATCCGTGGCTCCGTTCGATGTGGCGGAGTTCATCGCCGAGCGCTGCTGCGGTGGGTTGCCTCTCGTGGGGGTTGTCCGCCATTGCTCGTTCGATCACTGCAGCTATGTCGGGGGGGATGCCCTGCTCTCGTAGGTCAGGAAGTGGCTCGGTGGTGATGCGGATGAACTGGGCCACCAGTTTCTCGCCGCTGCGGCGTTCGTATGCCGCATGCCCGGTAATCGCGCAGAACAGGGTGGCTCCCAGTCCATAGATGTCCGAGGCCGTTCCGGGTGGAGCACCAGACAGAACCTCGGGGGCAGTGAAGGCCGGTGAACAGGTCACGACGCCGGTGGCCGTCTCGAAACCACCGGCGATATGCGCGATGCCGAAGTCGGTGAGTGCTGGCTCGCCATAGTCGGTGAACAGAATGTTCGCCGGCTTCACGTCCCGATGGACAATGCCGAGAGCGTGCGCGGTTTCGAGAGCACCCGCGAGCTTTACCCCTAGCTGCAGTACCTCCTCAGTTCGGAGTGGGCCATGACGCCGGATCCTGGTATCGAGGGAGCCCGATTGGTGGTATTGCATCGCGATGAAGGGGCGCCCGCTCTCGGTGACCGCGGCATGCAGCACACCGACGATGTTGGGGTGTCCGGTCAGGCGGCCCATCGCCCGCTGCTCCCGGAGGAACCGTTTTCGGTGTTCCTCGTCGAAGTCCTCGGTAAGTACCTTCACCGCCACCGTGCGGTCGAGAACGGTCTGCGTGCAGCGATACACGACACCGAAACCGCCCCGGCCGATCTCTTCGGCGTCATCGAATCCCACAGCGGCCAATTCCTGCGCGGGAACGGCGGAAATCACGTGACGCTGTGTCTCTAGGGGGTCATCGTCGACCATCCTGCTACCAGCGTTCTCATCCAGTGGAGTCTTTGGCAGTATCACGCTGCGCTTAAGGATACCTCGCGAGCTTCCGCGAGTGCGGGTTGATAAAGCAGGTTCGTCCGACCGGGCCTGGAACCCAGCGGTGGCTGGTTTCGGCCGGTCGTCGTTGGGTGGTGGAAAGTCTACTGCGAGTCTGCCGCGCCGACGAGCCTTGCCGGCGCGGCAGGACTACTCGCACCACGCGGTGTCCCCCGTGGTTGCGTCAAGCGGATGCGCTTACCGCGGCCTGGTAGTGGCATTGTTCTCGAGCATGGTGTAGCGGACGTCGCACCGGCGCCAAACGGGGCGCCGCGCACGTCCGTCCCTCGGCGCGTTTGCGGGGTTGGGGGTCGCATCCGGGTACCGGATCGCGCGAGGTGTTCACCCGAATTCGTCAAGCCTGATCGGTGAATGACCGGCGCGATACCAGCGTAGGCGGCGAGCTCTCCAGCGGACTTGAACGCGGAACCGTCGCCGACCTCGAGCGGGATCAGTTCTGCCGTCCTGACACCGATGCCGGGTCTCGATGTGCAGCACGGCACCGTAGAAACCATCCAACATCGAGTCGACGCGGAATCTCTCGACAACGTCGGACACACCACGCTGAACTCGGCCTCGGCGACTACGCGTGGAGCCTCGTCCACTCTATGCGAGTGGGTCCAGTCGCCTACCGTCATCGACTGCCGACCACGTATCGCAATCGGCTCTGCCTCAGCTGCTCTCGTCACCGCCGACGCATATGAGTGGAGAGGAGAGCACTTCGCTCTCCTCTCCACTCTGAACATCCGACTTTGTCAGTCGGAAACCTTCCACAGAGCCTTGAACTGGTCGAGTGCATCTGCCGGCTGGTCGTAATTTGTAGCAGCGTCAACATCGAAGTCCGTACCCTCGACGAAGAGCTGCACGGGCACACCGCCGTCGTTGGGCTCGAACGGGATGCCCTGCTGATCCCGCAGGACAATATCCACGACCTGGTAGGCGCTGTAGGTAAACGGAACGCTGGTATACGCATCGACCTGGCCGGCCTTCACCGCGGCGAAGTCCGCGGGACCACCGTAGTACCCGACCGTCTTCACCTTGTTCGACAGCCCGGCTGCGGCAAGTGCACCGGGCAGTCCGGGCAGCTGCGGACCGTAAGCGTTCATGATGTATCCGATCGACGGATCCTTCTGCAATGCAGAGACGACCGCCCGGGTGCCACTACCGTCCGCGAGCTGGGGCGTGGTCAGCTCGAGATCGGTATAGGAGCAATCCGAGCACTCGTCGAGCCTTTTGTGAACGGTGTCCGCGAACGCGGCTTCGGCAGGGACATCCGGGGCTGATACGACGAGTGCCTTGCCTTGTCCGTCCGAGTTCGCGATCACGTAATCGGCGACAACCTTGGCCGCTGCCGCGACGTCTGCAGGACCTTGCAGATTGCCGAGTACCGTCTCGTTCTGTTCGATTTGCCCCAAGAAGAGCGGAACGATCTTCACACCGGCTTGCTCGTAAGCGGGAATTTGATTCTGCCACACCTGAATCGGACTGGACGGGATGACCACAGCGGTGGGCTTGTACCCCAGCGCTTCTTGCATCCCCGCGACCAGCGTTGCCGGTTCAGCCAGTTTGAAGTTGATGGTTCTGAATCCCCAACCGATCGCCTTCGTTGCCTCTTCCAGGCCAGGAATGGGCAGCTCGCCGCCGGCCGCGTCCGGCTTGAGATACACGATCGACCCTCCCTGCGCTGGAGAGGATTTCAGCGGTTCGGTGACACCGATCTTGGCCGGCGCTTCGACGGCCTCGTCGACCGACGCCTGCGCGTCTGCAACGATGCCCGAGACCTGTCCAGAACTTGCGGCGTCACCACTGTTCGAACCATCCTCGGACCTCGCCGTACTGGAACACCCGGCTGCGGCAAGTAAAGCCACAGTCACCGCACTCAATGCGACCTTTCCTAGCCGTGAACTGCGTTTGATGGCCACGTGCCCTCCTAAAACAAACAACGTTTGACAGGTTTGAGACTGTATGTCGTGGATCACAACACTGTCAACGGGCGATGTACCTCACACCCACCTGCCGCTTTTCCACGCGGCCGAGGATCGGCGAACCGGCCGAAGAGTGACCATTGACAGCCGGAAGCAGCCGGACCTAGTGTTTCTGCCAGACTTCAACCAATCATCGTTGGATTGTCTAACGATCGTCGTTGCATTGGCTAGTCGAATAGCCATGCGCGACTGCCTCACCAAATCGTGAGTGCTCGAACAATTGCAATCGTCAAACGCCCCTTTGCATGGAGATTGCTGATGGAAGGCTGCCATGGTCACCACAGATGAACGCCCCGCCGAGCCTGCCCTCGCGGCAAGAAGGGTCAGCAAGGCCTTCACCGGCGCGCTCGCGTTGGATCACTTCGACCTCGTCGTCGAGCACGGCGAGATACATGCACTCGTCGGCGGAAACGGCTCGGGAAAATCGACCTTCATCAAGGTCCTCTCCGGCTACCATCAACCCGAGGCAGGCAGCGAAGTGGAGCTTGCCGGCGAGCGCCTGCATTTCGGGTCACCCCATTCGGCTCTCGCTCTCGGATGCCGCTTCGTCCATCAGGACCTGGGACTGGTTCCGACCTCTTCCGCGCTCGACAACCTGTTCCTGACGACAGGGTTTCCACAGCGCTGGGGAAACTTGCGGACCAAGGCCGCTCTCCGACAGGCGCGTGAGGACCTCGCGCGAGTAGGACTCGAACTGGATCCGCGGCGGTTAGTAGTCGAGTTGTCGCCGGCGGAAAGAACCGGAGTTGCCATTGCCCGGGCGTTGCAAGAACAGAACGGTGCACCGGTCCGCATGCTGGTTCTTGACGAACCGACTGCGACACTGCCGAAGTCCGAGGTGGATCGGTTACTAGGTATCGTTCAGGCAGTAGCTGCCCGGGGCGTCGGGGTCCTCTACGTTTCGCATCGGCTCGAAGAAGTGCTCACCGTTTCCCACAAGGTGACCGTGCTGCGTGACGGGCGCAAGGTCACGACGGTAGATACGCCGGAGCTCGATCGTCAGCAGCTTGTGAGATTGCTCGTGGGGTCGGAGATCGACGACACCCGCGCCATCGCGAATGAGCTACCCCAATACCCTTCGGGCTCAGCAGTCCTCGAGGTGGATCAACTCGCCACACCCACCATTTCCGATGTGACCCTTAGATGTCGTCCGGGCGAGATCCTCGGGGTGGCCGGCATCAGCGGGTCCGGAAGTGACAGTCTTCTCGGCGCCATCTTCGGTGCATCACCGCGGTTGGGTGGAACAGTGCGGGTGGGGACGAGAACCCTCGCGCCAGGAAGGCCCGACCGCGCATCGGACGCGGGTATCGCATATTTGCCGCCAGACCGGATCGGGCAAAGCGGAGTCATGGACATGGGCGCTGATGACAACATCACCCTTGCTGGACTGTCGGCGGTCTGGAACAAGATCGGATGGCGACGAGGTGCCCAGACCCGCGAGGCGGAATCGTGGTTCGGGCGTCTCAGTGTTGCACCGCGCCGAGCATACGGTCACCCCTTGAAAGAGTTCAGCGGTGGAAACCAGCAGAAGGTTCTGCTCGCGAAATGGCTTCGTCTCAACCCTCGTGTTCTTCTGCTGGACGAACCCACGCAGGGCGTCGACATTGGGGCGCGGGCGATCCTGCACGCCGAAATAGTCCGCGCGGCCGAGGAAGGTGCGGCAGTGGTGTGTCAATCCACTGATCTCGAGGAACTCAGCGCCCTGTGTCAGCGAGTCCTAGTTCTCAATCACGGCAGCATAGCCAGCGTCTTGGAAGGCGATCAGGTGACAGTCAGCAATATTTCACGAGCATGTTTGGCAACAACTTCGGCAGGTGCGGCATGAACACGATCCGTCTTCCCAAGGCTCTTGGTCTCGAAAGGGCCAGCGGCGTATACATCCTGATTCTCTTCATCGTCGTCTTCGGGGCGATGAAGCCCGGCCTCTTTCTGTCTGCCAGCACGGTGCACTCGGTCGCATCTCAACAGGCCATCGTAGCTCTGCTTGCTATTGCGGTCTTAGTTCCCTTGGCTACTGGCGTCTACGACTTGTCGATCGGCGCCACGGTGAATCTCACTGCGATCGTCGTCTGCGTGCAACAGCAGTATCACGGCTGGGGGATGTGGTCTTCCATCGCGCTCGCTATCGCTTGCGGCGTGCTGGTGGGGGTGATCAACGGGTTCATCGTGGTCGTGCTGCACGTCAACTCGTTCATCGCGACACTTGGGACGGCGACCGTAATTGCCGCTGTACAGTCCATTGTCACCGGTCAGTCGCAGCCGCTTCCTCCCACGTCACCACAGTGGCTCGACCTGACGCAGATGGAAGTCTTGGGCTTCCAAGTCGTCGTGGTATACCTGTTCGTCGTTGCTCTGATCGCGTGGCGCCTGCTACAGCACACGCCGGCAGGACGATACATGTACGCGGTCGGCGGCAATGCCGAAGCGGCACGACTGGCCGGCGTTCGGGTGGGAGTATGGCAGTGGGCGTCGCTGATCTGGTCCGGAACGATCTGCGGCATCGCCGGTGTTCTCTACGCCTCGCTGGTGGGGCCGTCACTGACATTCGGTGGGGCCCTTCTACTTCCCGCGTTCGCTGCCGTCTTTCTCGGGGCCACCCAATTCACACCCGGCCGGTTCAACATCTGGGGAACCGTTCTGGCCGTTTACCTGCTCGCGACCGGCGTGAAGGGGCTGCAACTGCTCACCTCCGTTCAGTGGTTGAACGACATGTTCAACGGTGTCGCGCTCCTGGTAGCCGTCGCATTCGCGGTCTGGCGGCAGCGTAGGGCAGCCCGGCCGACTCCCCTGGTCGTTCCGGTCGACAACTCCCCCGCCGCGAAGGCCGGCAGCAGGCCGGCCCCCACTCCGGAGCGCGAGCCAACGGCCGACAACATAGCCGAAACCGCGATAACTACCTAACGCCTCGCGGTGAAAGCCCACTGCCCGACTATGCCGCGCGGACGCAGCGGCAGTGGGCTTTCACCGGAGGGATTCCGATGGCCGCACCCACAGGACCGGGCAGACCTTCGCCGCCGCGGATCCCGACCGATCCAGGACTGTTTCGATAACCAACCAAACGCTGTATGATTAACTGTCATACAGGCGCCTTCTCGCCACATGAGCATTCAAACCCCACCTTTCACGATCTGAGGTTCGATTGTGACTCGATCCCTTCCCCTCACCGGCATCCGCGTGCTGGAACTGGGGAACTATATCGCCGCCCCATCAGCCGGTCGCCTCCTCGCGGACTTCGGCGCCGAAGTCATCAAAGTCGAGCGCCCGGACACCGGGGACGAACTGCGCAACTGGCGTCTCTACGCCGGGACAACGTCGATGCTGTTCCGCACGATCAACCGGAACAAGAAGTCGGTCGTGCTCGATTCGAAGTCCGAGGCAGGGCGACGGGATGTGGTCAAGCTCGCCGCTCAATCCGACATTCTGCTCGAGAACTTCCGCCCTGGCACCCTCGAGAAGTGTGGCATCGGCCCGGCCGTACTCAACGGGGTAAACCCGTCGCTGATCATCACCCGTATCTCCGCATTCGGGCAAACCGGTCCGATGTCCTCCAGGCCCGGATTCGCGGCCGTCGCAGAGGCATTCGGCGGACTCCGCGAACTGATCGGCGACCCCGACCGCCCACCGGTGCGAACGGGCGTGTCAATCGGCGACTCGATTGCCGGTCTCTATGCCGGATCCGGTGCCATGATGGCACTGTTCCACCGCGAGCGCCAATCCGGGGAGTCGGTGCCCTTGGATGACCGCATCATCGATGTCACACTGAACGAATCAATATTCTCGATGATGGAATCACTGGTGCCCGACTACCTCGCCTACGGCGCCGAACGGCGACGCGTCGGGGGCCGCATGGGGGGCATCGCCCCCTCCAACGCCTACACCTGCAGCGACGGTAAGCCTGTGGTCGTTGCCGGCAACAGTGACGCGATCTTCCTGCGCTACATGCATGCCGATCGAACGCCCGGACCTAGCCGCCGACCCCGACCTCTCCACCAACGATGGCCGCTGGCGCCGTCGCGACGAGCTTGATGCTGCGATCGGCGCATGGCCCGCCTATCACCCCCGCGACGTCGCTCTGAAGATCCTCGACGAAGCTGGTGTCCCATCCGGTCCAATCTTCACTGCAGCCGACATCGCGACCGACGATCAGTACGCCGCCCGGAACATGATTCAGCACTTCCCCGTCGATACCGGCGACAGTGAACCGAAACAGGTCGGTTTCCCCGGCATCGTTCCAGTGATCGGCGGTAAGTCTCTACCCGTCCGCAGTCTCGGCCCTGACCTCGGCGAACACACCGAAGAAGTCCGTGCTCGACTCCTCGACGGAAGCAAACAATGACCGACAAACCTCATGCCATACTTCGGGACGTGACGCTGCGCGACGGCCTGCAGTTGACCGGCACGCTGCTACCCACAGATCGTAAACTCGAGATCATCCGCACCTTGCTTGACCTGGGGGTTCCGGAACTGGAGATCGGCTCACTCGCGCGTCCCGATCTGGTGCCGCCGATGGCCAATACTCTCGAGGTCATCGCCGAACTGACGGCGGAGGAACTCGAACACTGCTGGGTATGGGTGGCCACCCCTCGACACGTCGACAGGGCCGCCGGCGCCGGCGCCCGTCGCTTCCAATACTGCCTATCCGCCTCCGATGCCCACAATCAGGCGAATATCGGCCGCAACACCGATGCAGCCTCGAAGCCATGCCCGCTGCGATCGAGACGACCCATCAAGTTGGAGGCCGCATCCAGCTGTGCATCGCCACCGCATTCACCTGCCCGTTCGACGGACAGGTCCTGGAGCAGCGCGTCCTCGACATCGTCGGCGACCCCCGCACCGACGGGGCACACGACACCGTCCTGTGCGACACCCTCGGACAGGCGGTTCCTACCCAGGTCGCCTCCCTCGTCCGGCAAGCATCGGAGCTCATGCCCCAGCGGCGCACCGTCTTCCACGGCCATGACACCTGGGGCATGGGGCATGGGGCATGAGCTCCGATGCTTGCCGGACGAGGGAGGCGACCTGGGTAGGAACCGCCTG
>SEEV01000662.1 GCA_004211695.1 Rhodococcus sp. (in: high G+C Gram-positive bacteria) | reverse complement strand
GTGAAGAAGCTGACGGTGATCTACGCGCCGGACGACAACGCCCGGGCGCAGCGGATGGCGGCCGGGGAGCTCGACGGCACAAACGTCCCACCGTTGCTGGCCAACACCTTTCGGAACAATCCGGGATACCAGGTAAGGGTGAACGCGTCCGCTGACTGGCGCGGGGTCACACTACCTGCCGACAACCCTGTCACCGCAGACCCCGCCGTGCGAATGGCTCTGAACCTGGCGGTGGACCGGCAGGGCATGGTCGACCACATCCTCGGTGGGTATGGCCGGCCCGCCTCGACACCGATCCCCGAGGTGTACGGCGCCGCCTACGAACCGACCGCAACCTTCCCGTACGACCCGGCCCGCGCTGCCGCACTACTCGACGAGGCCGGCTGGGTGCGTGGCAGCGACGGTATCCGCGCGAAGAGCGGTGTGTGTGCGGAGTTCACGATCATGTACTTCCCCGAGGACACCCTGCGCCGGGACCTCGCTCAGGCGTTCGTCTCCGACGCGGAAAGGCTCGGTGTCCGGGTCGACGTCGAAGCCGTCGACCGTTCCGCCTTCCCGGATCAGCTGCCGAGCAAGGCTGGATTGCTCGGTGGTGGTGACCTGCCGTTCGACCCGGATCCGCAGGTGTACTCGACGCTGCACTCACGGTTCGCGGTGCCTGGTGCCGGATCCCCCTACGACAACGCCTCCGACTATGCGAACCCTGCTGTCGACCGTGCACTCGACGATGCCCGCCGGGCCCTGGACCCGCAGGCACGTGCCGCCGACTACCGGACTGCACAGACCGCATACGTCGCCGATCCGGGCTACGTGATGCTGGTGTTCCTCGACCACACCTACATCGAACGCGGAAACGTCTGGACCGGATCGACCCCCGTTCTGGAACCGCACAGTCATGGCGTGAACTGGGGGCCGTGGTGGAATCTGCGCGTCTGGACACGCCGGTGAGTGTCACCGTGAACGCCCGCACCGCGGCACCGCCCACCGGCAGCGGTGCGCCAGTTCCTGCGCCGATCAATCGGCGGGCGAAGGTCAGGCGAATGGTGCTGCGACGACTAGCCTTCGCTGTCCCGCTGCTCGGCATTGTGTCTGCCGTGCTGTTCGCGGTCGCGTCCCGGTCCCCGTTCGATCCATTGGCGAGCTACCTCGGCGACCGCTATCTGACGACCTCGAGCGCCGACCAGGCCCGGATCGCGGCCGAGCTGGGCATGAACGAACCGTGGTGGAAGGTGTACGGGCAGTGGCTGTCCGACCTGGTTACCGGTGATCTCGGTGTGTCGCGGAGCTTTTCCCAGCCGGTCGCTGGGGTGATCGGTGAACGACTGCCGTGGACACTGCTGCTTACCGGTGTCGGCCTGACCTCCGCGATCGGCGCGGCACTACTGCTCGGAGTGTGTGCTGGTGCCCGCCCTGGCGGGCTGGTCGACCGGTTGATCACGGGATCGGCGACCATGGTGCAGGCGGTGCCCCCGTTCGTGCTGTCCCTCACCGCTGTTGCCGTGTTCGCACTGACTCTGGGGTGGTTACCGGTGGCGGGGCTGACCGACGCCGGTGTCGCACCGACGGTGGGACAGGTTGTTCGTCATCTCGTTCTGCCCTCAGCGGTGTTGGCGCTCTCACAGATGCCGTGGCTGCTGTTGTCGGTGCGTGAGTCCGTGCGCGCTGCCGCCGCCTCCGATGCGGTGCTCGGCGCCCGGGCCCGTGGTCTGCCGAGTGCGGTGATTTTGTGGCGGCACATCGTTCCGGTGGCGCTCGCCCCGTTCGCCACCGTGATCGGCTTGCGCTTGCCGGAACTGATCGTCGGCGCCGTGATCATCGAGGAGGTTTTCTCCTGGCCTGGGCTGGCCGGAGCCGTCGTCACGTCCGCCCGTGAGCTGGATTTCCCGCTTCTGGCGGCACTGACGCTGGGAACGACACTGGTCGTACTGGTCGGGTCACTGCTCGCCGACATCGCGTACACCCTTTTGGATCCGAAGGTGAACCCTGATGCCTGATCGACCCTTCCTCCGATCAGGGGGACTGACACTGTGGCTGGGGGTGGCGTTCCTGGCGGTGATCGGCGGGTATGCGCTGCTGGTCCCATGGCTCGCCGGGGTGGACGACCGGCTCACCGACTTCTCCGCGGCCAGGCAGGCTCCGTCCTGGTCGCACCCGTTCGGCACCGACATCGCGGGCCGGGACCTCTTCGTCCGCGTCGCCGCCGGCCTGCGGATCTCGCTCCTGATCGCCGCTGTCTGCGCCCTTGCCTCCGCGGCACTCGGGGCTACGGTCGGGGTCGTGGCCGCCGCTGTGGGAGGGTGGGCGGATCGCCTCGCCATGCGTACGGTCGACGGGATCAACGCCATGCCGCACCTGCTCCTCGGAATCGTCATCGTCGCCCTATACCCCGGCAACCTGGCCGCGATCATCGCGTCGATCGCGCTCACCCACTGGACCCAGGTCGCCCGCATCGCTCGCGCCGAGGTCCTCACCGTTCGCGGCAGCGCCTTCGTCGACGCCGCGTA
>SEEV01000209.1 GCA_004211695.1 Rhodococcus sp. (in: high G+C Gram-positive bacteria) | reverse complement strand
CTGATTCATCGCTGGGGCCTCCCACATCTTGTGGCTCTACCGGCCAGGACCCGTTTCCTGTCGGCAACCCACGTTCACATGTGCGTGGGGCCTCAGCCCAGCCCCTCATATCGTCTAACGCCAGGGAGTTCTGGGAAAGAACGTGACCGTGAAGGCCAGCTGGCATCGGTGAGGTTCGCACCGGTAGACATCGTGGTCGATGATTGTCGTGTGTCGAAGATCTGGCTGGTGCCGAGCGTTTCTTGGAGATTCCTGGGAGTTCGTGGCTGCCGACCATCGACCCGTTCGCGCCCGTCGAAGTCACTGGTCGACGGGATTGTGGGATACCGGTGAGTCAGCGAGCCGATCCGGCATCCCGGCGGATTGACTCTTTCCGCGCCTCTGTGCGGAGCTTTGACAGACTGTTGACGTCATGAGTGGGTATGAACCCGACGTGCTGGCCAGGGAGCTGGACGTGGTCTTCTGCGGCATCAACCCGGCATCCAGCGCGGCCGCCGACGGTCACAACTTCTCAAGCCCAAGCAACCGCTTCTGGGCAGTCCTGCATCTGGCGGGGTTCACCGACACGCGCTTGCGAGCCGAAGACGAGCACAGACTGCTGGAGTACGGCTGCGGCATCACCGCGGTCGTGACTCGCCCGACGCCGACGGCGGCCGAAATCACCTCCGCCGAATTCCGGCGAGCACGACCTGCCTTCGAAGCGAAGATGCGCCAATACCATCCACGGGTCGTCGCCTTCCTCGGAAAGCGCGCTCTGTCGGCGATGCTCTCGACGCCCGAGATCGGATGGGGCAGGCAACCATTGGAGTTCGCCGACACGACCGCCTGGGTGTTGCCGAACCCGAGTGGTCTCAACAGGGGGTTCACCCTTGAGGCGCTCGTCCGTGCGTACTCCGAGCTGCACTCGGCGGTACCCGGTATATGAATCAGTCGGAACCCGCGATCAGCGACTAACATCTGACTGCCCTGAGGGAGGGTTAGTCGATGGATGTGCCGTTGCTGGGACGGGAGCGCGAGTGCGCTGCACTCCGCCAACTGCTTCAGCAGGTTCGTCAAGGGCGCAGCGCCGTGCTCACCTCACGGGGCGAGGCGGGTATCGGCAAGACGGATCTTCTGCACTACATGTCCGAGCAGACAGCCGGATTCACGACCCTTCGGGCAGGCAGCGTGCGGGTTTTCCAAGACAACAGCGACGCCTTGCCCGGATCCGATGCAGACCCCGACCGCTCCGTAGCGGACGCCACGTTCACGTAGTTCGGTGGCCAGGGTCAGCAGATATCGGCCTCCGGTGGCACCGAAAGGATGTCCGATGGCCACGGCGCCGCCGTTGGGTGTGAGCTTCTCGTCGGGGATCACGAATCCGTCGAGTTGGTGGGCAGTTCGCGAAGCACGCCGAGCGCTTGGGCGCTGAAGGCTTCATGGACTTCCCAGACGTCGATCTGCTGGGGTGTCAGGCCGGCCCGCTTGATGGCGCGGGGTAGTGCCCACGCCGGAGCGAGGCCCATGACTTGGGGGTCCAGGGCGTAGACGGCCGAGGACACCATCCGTGCCAGTGGGTCGGCGCCGAGTTCGACTGCCCGCTGCCCGGACGCCAACACCACCGCACTGGCCCCATCGGACAGGGGGGGGTGAGTTGGCGGCGGTCATTTGAGTGGTGCCGGGTTGAGCCGGCAGCGCGGCGAGCGTTTCCGCGGTGGTGTCGTCGCGAATGACTTCGTCGTGTTCAACAGTGTGGGCCGGAGTTTTTCTGGTGGCCGCGATCTCCACGGGCATGATTTCCTTGGCCAGACGTCCAGTGTCGCGGGCGCGTTTGGCGTTGCATTGTGAGCGCAGACAGAATGCGTCGATCTCTTCTCGCGTCAGTTCGTAGCGGTCGGCGACGTTCTGGGCGGTGTCGATCATGCTGACGTAGGCGTTGCGGGCCAACAGTTTCGGATTCGGCGGGCCTCCTGCGCCAGCCCACATTGTGTCGAGCAGGATGACCGGTCCGCGTGGTGCGAAAGCTGCGTCGCCCTTCATGTACGCCCAGCCCGAACGGGACATCGATTCGGCACCGCAGGCGATCCCTACGTCGAGGTCCCCGGCTTTGATGGCATGGGCGAGCATGACGGCTGCACTCAGCGATGAGGCGCAGTACCGGTCGATGGTCGCACCGGCGACCGAGTCGGGAAAACCGGCCGCCAGGGCGGCCCACCGCGCGAGATCGCCCATGCCCTCGTGCGCCGGATTGACGCAACCGGCCACGACGTCTTCGACCTGTCCGCGGTCGACGCCGACCCGCTCGCATGCGCCTGTCATGACCATCCCGAGCAGGTCATCGAGGCGGATGTGCGATAGCGATCCGCCGTACCGGGTGAACGGGGTGCGAACCCCTCCCAACACGTATGCCTCGGTCACGATGCTGCCCCTAGGAGGGGCTTGAACGCTTCTGTCATGGAGGGGTGGATGCCAATCTCCTCGCGGAGCCGACTCCAATGCGGTGGCGTATCGCCACGGCCACAGTGTCGATCACTTCGGGGTTATGACTTGGCAGTGTATTAACCCCCACGGGTATCGATACGGTCAGCTCCCATTGCCGACCCGAGATTAACGATACTGGAGGCCCCGACGAGGAGGCCAGATCGGGGCGGTGACCTGGATGACGTAATCACCTGACTTGGCCCAGTGGAAATGCCAAGTGTCACCAGGTAACACAAGCACCGTGCCGGGCGGATACGGCTTCACTTGGTCGCCGTCGAACAGCTCGCCCCTCACCGCACTCTGACCCGTATCCACGAGTAGGCGGGTGACACGCGCGGTTGGTGAGCGATGGGTGCCGCTGTGACCTGGGACAATTTGGTTGTTCAAGGCCTGATTGTTGAGCAGGAAGCGGGCACCTATCTGGTGAGCAGGATACGCAATAACAACATGGGCAGGTGTGAGCGGGTTCGGGTCGGCGCGCCGGATCCGAGTTTGACCGGCAGCGCGGGCACGGTCGCAGTCACCGAACTGCTGGACCGGCTCGACGTGATCCGACTGCTGGACGCGACGGTGGGCCCGATCAAGCAGCGCGACAGGAGATTCGGGGCCGGTGAGCTGCTGGTCGGGTTGGCGTCGGCGCAGCTGGCCGGACAGGATTTCCTGGTCGGGCTGGACCGGCTGCGCGCCGACGCCGCGGGTCAGGCGCTGGTACCGGTTCCGGGCTTGGCCTCGACCACCGCGGCCGGTCTGGCGCGGCGGTTCACCGGCCGGCACTGGCGGGCGGTGGAGACCGGGGTCGCCGCGGTGACCGAGCGGATGCTCGCGCTGCTGCCCGTGCAGCGGGCCGCGGCGGTGACCGAGGGCCCGGTGACGATCGACCTGGACACCACCGACGTGGAGGTGTACGGCCGCAAGAAGGACGGTGTCGCCTACAACCATCAGGGCCAGCGGGTGGGACGCCCGCACGTGGCCACCTGGGCCGAGACCGAGACCCCGCTGGCGGCCGACCTGGGCAGCGGGCTCGACGATCCCCGCGCCACCGCCGCCGGCCTGCTCGAGCGAGCGCTGGCCGGGCTGCCGCGCCGGATCCGTCGCGAACGGGTCGCGCTGCGCTCCGACGCCCGCTAGTTCGCCGGGCACCTGGCCCGCGCCGCCTACCGCGAGGGGATCGCGTTCGCGATCGGCGCCATCGCCCCGCTGTGGCGGCTGCTCGCGGGTATCGCCGAAACCGACTGGCGCGCAGCCATCGACATGGACGCCGCGCAGGTCGCGGTCACCGACTACGCGCCCACCGACTGGCCCCCGAACACCGGCTGCTGATCCGCCGGGTGCGGCTGACACCCGAGCAGGTTTCCGCCGACCCGCGCTCGCGCCCGTCGCCGCACCCGGCACCCGGACCAGCGCGCGCTGCCGCTGGACGAGCTCGCCGCCGTCGACGCGATCTACGCCTACTCGTTCATCCTGACCAACCTCGACGTGTCCGGCCCCGAGCAGGCCGCGGCGGTCGAGCACTGGTACCGGCACCGCACCAGCGTGGAGAACGTATTCCGCGACAGCAAGCACGGCGCCGCGCTGCGTCACCTGCCAGCGGACACCAGCAGGTCAACACCGCCTGGATGTGGGGCGCGCTGCTCGCCGCCGGCATCGCCGCCTGGCTGCACCAGCTCACCGGCGTCCTCGCCGGCCCCGACCTGCTCGCCGGTCACGGCACCCGCGACGGCAAGGCCATGATCGCCACCCTGCGGCACCGGCTCATCACCATTCCCGCGCGGCTGGTGCGCCACGCCGGGCAGCTGATCCTGCGGCCCGACCCCGGCGGGCACGAGCTGCTCGACCGCATCCTGACCACCCTGCGGGCACTGCCCAACCCACCCTGAGCCCGGCATGGTTCACCGCGCAAGGCGAGGTCCGTGCCGTCGGCGCTAGCGTGGGCGGCCAGTTGCTGTGCAGGCTTTCATCGTGTGATCACATCCCTCACGCGGCGGCCGTACTGGCCGGGCGGCGGTTGGGAAGGGTGCCAGTTGTCGATGGCACGCCACGCGGGATCGGATCTCGAGAAGGGGACGGGGACGGGGACCACAGTGACCGGAACACCGGCCGCCTCGACCATCACTGACCGCGTCCCCCGCGTGGACGCTAGGCGAGGGCGTTGTCGGGGTGGTGGCGCTGGTAGTGGCGAGCGACGCGGGCGCGGTTACCGCAACCCGCAGAACACCATTCGCGGCGCGAGTGGGCCCTGACGAAGTAGAGCACACAGCCCGGTGCCAAGCATGCCCGCAGCTGTGACCGGGTGTCGCTGGTGAACATCTCGACCGCGCGTTCGGCGAGCAGCGACACCGCTGCCCCCCAGGGCGGCTCTGCGCTGCGAAGACACCGATCGGGCTCGCTGTCTTCGGCCCAGCGCAGTTCGCTCCAGGTGGGGGCAGTGGCACACGCCTGGTTGATCGCATCGACCGCCGCGTTTCGGCTGACAGGGGAGGTCCATCCCTGGCGGGGGTCACGGGTCGACTCGGCGGCGAGGCGGCGTAGCGCGTCACGCAGAACCCGCAGTTCGCCGGCGGTCTTGCCGATGTCACCGGGTCGCTGGTCGTCGGACCATTGCCGCCCGGGGGCCGTGTGCTCCGGCGCCAGCCGTGGACCGATCGCGCGCACCCACGCCATGGCTTCGGCCTCCGTCGACAGCGCGTCGTGGACGCCGTCACGGTCGGCCCAGATCGTATTCATCAACTCCACTGGCGGCGGTTCGCCGAGCAGGGGTGCAGACGTGTTCACGTCGGTCTCCACGTGGTCACGATACAGCTAATGGAAAAACCGATCCCAATCGTTTGACACCACTCCCCTGGTCTGTCATTGTCAATGGTATCAAGCGACCGTAGCCATTAGGAAATGAGATGTCCGGGCTTCCTCAGATCGATCCCACCACCGCGACTGGCAAGGGCGGCGCGCTGCTCACGCAGGTGCAGAAGGCACTCGGAGTGACCCCGAAAATGACCAAGGTGATGGCGAACAGCCCGGCCCTGTTGGAGGGGTACCTCGCGCTGAGCGGGGCGCTGAATCATGGTGCGCTCCCGGCCGCGGTGCGCGAGCGGCTCGCCATCGCGACCGCCGAGGCCAACGGCTGCGGATACTGCCTGTCCGCGCACATCTACATCGGCGCGAACATCACCGAGATCGACGGCGACGAACTGGAGAAGGCCCGCACCGCACAATCGGCCGACTCGCACACCGCCGCGTTGCTGGCGCTGTGGGACACCATCGTCCGTGGCCGTGGCTCCGTCGACGACGACGTGGAGGCCGCCGGGGTCACCGACGCCGAGATCGCCGAGGTGGTCGAGCACATCGCGTTGAACGTGCTGACCAACTACTTCAACGTCCTCAGCGGCGTCGACAACGACTGGCCCGTCGTCAGCCCCCGCGTCACCGTGTAGGCCGCATCACGGCGCCGGGCGCTCGGGCCCGGCCCCCGGGCAACCATCGCACCCGCCCACGACCGGCGCGAGAGAGGAAATCATGGCCACCATAGCAAGCTGGTACCACGACGGTGAGCTGGCGGTGCAGCGCCGCGCGGCAGTGCGCGCCGACGCCGCACGGCTCGAGGGGATGCTCGCTCCGCCACACCTCGAAGGCGGGCTCGCCCGATTCCTCTCCGACCGAACGTTCGCCGCCCTCACCTCGCGGGACGAAGCCGGAATCCTGTGGGTCTCGCCTCTCACCGGCCCCCCGGGTTTCCTCGAGGTCGCCGACGACACCACACTCCACGTGCGCGCCACACCGCCACCGGGCGATCCCCTCCACGGCCTGGCCTCCGGCGCGCAGGTCGGACTGCTGGTCATCGAGTTCGCTCGCCGCCGTCGCGTGCGGATCAACGGCACCATCGGCGTGGCATCCCCGCAAGGGCTGACGGTCCAGGTCGAGCAGGCCTACGGCAACTGCCCGCAGTACATCCAGCAGCGTATCCTCGAATCCGCACCACTCGCAGCGGCTCGCGCCGTCCGCCGGGCCGCCTCCTTGACAGCCCCCGAGGCAGATCTCATCCGCCGCGCCGACACTTTCATACTCGGCACCACCCACCCCGAACGCGGCAACGACGCCTCCCACCGCGGAGGCCCGCCCGGCTTCGTCCGCGTCAGCGACGACACCACATTGTGGTGGCCGGACTATCCGGGCAACAACATGTTCAACAGCCTGGGCAATCTGGCTCTCGATCCCACAGCGGCGCTGCTGTTCCTGGACTTCCATACCGGGGCCGCGCTGCATCTGTCGGGCACCGCACGCCTGGAGTGGGACGCACCCGACGCCGGCGACGACGCTGGCACCGGCCGCCGTGTCCGCTTCACCATCGACCGCGTCGTAGCCGGCACGACGCTGGGCCTATGCGCCGATGGCGTCACTCCCTATTTGCGCAACCCACCCGTGACGGATTGAGCAGGGCGGCCGACTCCGACCAGATCCCACGCCGTTGCGCCACACCGACCGAAGGGCCGCGATGAGCCTGCTCCCCACCACAACGACCGATGCCGTAGCAACCTCCGCCGGCGGGGCGTTCGGCGCGATTACCGATCCACCGCAGCCGACGCGTCGTCGACCGTGCCGGGCCCGCCGGCCGAGCGCGCGTACAGGGCATTGGCGAGGCTGATCCGGGGTTCTACGTCGGTTGATCGCCCGGTTTGGGCCTGCATTCTTCTCGACGTCCTCGCGCCGACCACCACTACACCACTACTTCGGCTTTGACTGGATTGTGTGTCACAGCTGATTGAGATTCGTCGGGTGGTGGTCGGCCAAGCGAGCGAGCACCGTCGCTGCTGGTTCTGCGGTGGCGTGCCGGTAGCCGGGTCCGGCCCACAGATGCATTCGCTCGGGGTCGTAATGCTGCGGTGGCGGCTTTGCGGATCGGTTTGGTCAGGTGGTGGATGGCCGGGTATCCGATGGGTGCTTGCGCGTCATAGCGTTCGATGAACTCGTTGGGTAGCGCGCGGGCTGGCCGGCCGATGAAGGCGCGGGTAATGGCGGTGTCTCGACGGGAGGTGTCGGCGAGGGCCGCTTTGTGGGGCGCCGAGGCGCCGCTCTCCTCGGTCCGGAGCAGCACCGTGCCGACGATCGCGGCCTCTGCTCCGGCGCGTAGCACCGCGGCGACGTCGGCGGAGGTAGCCAAGCCATCGGCTGCCAGCAGCGGGAGGGCGGTGTAGTGGCGGATCTGGGCGATCAGCTCGATAATCGGTATGGGCGGCGGGATCTTGAGCGGGGTGAGGGTTCCGGAGTGGCCACCCGCTGCTGAGGCTTGCACGGCCAGCAGGTCAGCGCCTGCGTCGACGGCGAGGAGTGCCTCTCCGGCTGAGGTCACCGTCAACAGACGAACGCACCCGCTGTGTGCAGGGCCCTGATGACGGCTCGGTCCGGAATGCCGAAGGTGAAGCTGACCACCGGTACAGGGTTGGCCAGGAGCAAATTGATCTTGTCCTCGAAATGGTCGTCATCCTCGACCGGGTCGCCGTCGGAAAGTGTGATGCTGTAGCGATCGGCTTCGGCCTGGATCGTGGAAGGCGTCGGCGTCGACGGCGACCGGGTTTGGTGCAAAGTGGTTGACGCCGAAGGACACCCCCTCTGCGCGCACGGTCTCGATCTGATCGGCGAGAGCTTGCGGTGTCTGTACCCGGCGGCGAGGAATCCGAGACCGCCAACGCGAGCGGCGGCGGCGACCAGCGCCGGTGTGGATGTGCCGCCGGCCATCGGAGCCGCGATGACGGGAATGGTCAGATTGAGATCTTTTGCGAGCGTCCTCATGCCATCGTCTCCGTTGCTGCGGAAGGAACGGTGCTGGCACCCGGTTGAGTCTCCGCGGGTTGGTTGTTCAAGTGTGACGGTTCGTGCCTCACACCGACGTGATCAGGGAATCGGACGCGCAGCGCTGCGGCGGCGAGTGCAGCGGCCAGGACGACAACGGCGCCGACAAGCAGGGCCTGGTAGTAGCCGTCGTGCAGCAACGGGGTGACGACAAGTGGGCCAAGAATCTGACCGACGCTGTATCCGGTGGTCAGCAGGGCCACCGCACGTGGGAACTGCAGATGCGCACCGATACCCAGTGCGATCAACCCGACGCCGAGGAATGTGGCACCGAACAGGAAGGCGGAGACCAGGGCAGCGCCGACACCGGCGATGACGGCGGGCAGCGCGATGCCGACCGCCTGGATGAGCAAGGCAACCAGGAGGAGGGTCGGCTGCGACCAACGACGGCCCAGCCACACCCACACTGCGCAACTCGGCAACGCGGCCAGCCCCACGACAATCCAGGAACCGCTGCCGACCCACCCGCCCGCGGTGTGATCGATCGCGGCGACGAGGAACGTGCCCGCGATGATGTAGCCGATACCTTCCAAGAAGTAGCTGACAAACGCGGCCGTGAACCAGCGGCCGGTCCGTGGGCGGCCGTGTCCCCCTGGTCCGGACGGCGTGGCGGTTGGCGACGGCTCCGGTGTCAGAGCCCAGGCTGCGACCGCACAGACCACCGCCAGAGCGGCGGCAGCCCACCAGGCGGAGCGCCAACTGCCGGCGGTACGCAGAATCAACACGAGGACGCCTGATAGGGCGATGCCAGCGCCGATACCGCCGAACGCCCAACCTGCCAAGTGCTGGGCGTGCACCCGCAGGTGGGAGAGCAGGGCGCTGACGGCAATCATGAAGATCAGTGCGCTCGCGATGCCGGCGACGAGTCTGAGGACGAACCAGGCCGATCCATCGTGTGTGGTGGGCATGAGCGCCAGGGTCGCGACGAGGACGACCAGAGAGATTCGCATGACCGCTGCCGAGCGCACCACCGCCGGAATGAGGATGCCAGCCACTGCCCCGACCAGATATCCGATGTAGTTCGCCGTGGCCAGCGCGGCCCCGAGAGATGAGGACAGACCGGCCTGGGTGTGCATCAACGGCAGGATTGGAGTGAAGACGAACCGGCCGATGCCCATGCTCGCCGCCAATGCCGCAGCGACCTGGATGACGTGCGCCCGCGGGGTAACCTCGCTCACCACTGGCCCGGATCGTTCGGGTGGGACCCCAGCGGGGTGACGGCGACACTCATCCACGGCCGCAACGGCAGCGTATCGAGCACATTCGCGTGGAGGTCGGCTTCGTCGTCGGCGCACCACACGCCGATACTGCGCAGCTCACCGACCGGGCGCCACAACCGGACCAGGCGCCCTGCAGAGGAAAGTTCCTTGGCGCGCAACGCTTCCGCGGCGCGGCGTGCATCCACTTCGGATGGTGGGGTGCCGTCGGGGACCGTGGTGACGATCTCGACGAGAAACTCCTGCATGGTCGTTTTCCGTTCAGGGGCTGAAACCATGGACTCATCGTGCGCCCGGGTCCGGCCGGCCCGCCACGACCGCTGTGCTCCCGACTGGTAGGCGCAGCCTCTCACCGCACGTAACATGAGCGATCGTGGAGCTACGCCAGCTGAAGTACTTCCTCGTCGTCGCCGAGGAACTGCACTTCGGCCGGGCGGCGACGCGGCTGCTGATCGCCGGGCCCTCGCTGTCCCAGCAGATCAGGGCTCTCGAACGAGACCTCGGCGTACAGCTGTTCGCCCGCGACCGCCGTTCCGTAGCCCTGACCCCGGCCGGTACCGAGCTGCTCCCCCACGTCCGCGCACTGCTCGAACGTGCCGACGACCTGCGCGCCCGCGCCGAGCGCCTGTCCGGGGCGGAGCCGGTCCGGATCGGCTACGTCAACTGGCTTCCCGCCGACCTGACCGCGCGCACCTCGGGTGTGGCGCAACTGCACGTGGACCCGTGGGTGGTGCCCTCGCACGCCCAGGCCGCACGGGTCGCCGACGGCAGCCTCGACCTGGCCGTGTGCTGGGTGCGCAACGCGGATCTCGCCCGGTACGGCCTACAGGCCCGGCTGCTCGGCGCGGACCGGCTCTACGCGGTGTCCGCCGGTGTGGACACCGCACCGGTGCGGGCGGGGGACGTCGCTCTGCTCGTCGATGACGACGCGACGTCCTGGTCGTCGTGGAACCACTTCGCCGAACAACTCGCCGGCGACACCGGCGCACGGATCCTGCGGATCGACGACGGCGGCATCACCGGCCCCGCATACTTCGACCACGTCCGCGCCGTCGGCCGCCCCGTGCTCAACTCACCCAAAGGGCAGACCACGACACTGCCGCCCGACCTCGCCGCACGCCCGGTGATCAACCCGACGGTGATCTGGACGTGGTCGCTGGTATGGCGCCGGAACGAAATCCGCCCCGTCGTGCTCGCCGCCGCCGACGCCCTCACCCGGGACGTCCGTGATCTCGGCATCCACGCCAGCGGAGTCTGGCTGCCCGCCGACGACCCCCACCGGTAACAAGGCTCCCTCCTGGGAGGCTGCGCCTCCCACGAGGGAGCAAACAGGTCCTGGCGCGAACCCCCGCCTCGGGGACATCATCGATCCGTGAACGAAACACCCCGTATTCCGCACGGTCTTACCGGGATTTTCGGTCACTGAGTCCTTGTGCACCAACCCCGTTGCGAAAGCGAGCAAGTCGACACATGAGCACCACCCAGAAAGTCGCCATCGTCACCGGCGCATCCCAGGGCATCGGCGCGGCCCTGGTCGCCGGTTACCGCAGGCTCGGCTATGCCGTCGTCGCGACCTCCCGCTCCATCGGCGCATCCGACGATCCCGAGGTGCTGACCGTGCCGGGCGACCTCGCCCAGCCGGGAACCGGCGCCCACATCGTCGAGCAGACGCTGGCGAGGTTCGGCCGGATCGACACCCTGGTGAACAATGCGGGAATCTTCGTGGGAAAGCCGTTCACCGACTACACCGACGACGATTACGACGCCATGACCG
>SEEV01000010.1 GCA_004211695.1 Rhodococcus sp. (in: high G+C Gram-positive bacteria) | reverse complement strand
CCGCGCTGCCGAACGGCTTTTCCGCGTCCCAGCAATGCTCGTTTGGCCAGGTTCACACCGGCCACATGGTCACGGTTTCCGCCAATTTTGCACTGCTCACACCATGCCCGGTGGTAACCGCCGGGACGAGAGAGTGGTTCGTTGCAGCCCGGACACAACGCGGACGATCCGCGTGCCGGTACGGACACCACCGTCACACCGACACCGGCGGCGGTGTGGGTGAGCGCGTCGACGGCTTGGCGGCGGGCGGATTGCGCGGCCCGATTGTTGTTGACGCGCCCGTGCCCGCGGGTTTCGAGGGTGGTGAGGTCTTCCACCGCGATCACCGTCGCCCCGGCCGCGGCAGCGAGGTCGGTAACCTGAGAGCCGAAGTGAAACGCTATTTCCCGGTTGATCTTTGCCCGTTTGATGCCGACAGCGGTGCGGTGCCCGTCGAGGACGGCGATCTTCGCGTCGAGTTGCGTCCGGACCTCGGGGGGTGCGGTCGCGGCGAGTTTGGTCAGTGGGCCGCCTTGGCGTGCAGTAGTTGCCCCTCGGTCTGCAGGCGGGCCAGCTTGATCCCGAGGCGCCGGTCGTCGTAGGTCCAGCCCCGGTAATCAGACACCAGCCCCTCCGGGCCGTCGGCGGTGACGGCAGCGCACCGCAACAGCAGACCTCGGTGGTCGAGATGAAGGGTCGGGAGATGCCACTCGCTGATCGGCCGCCGGTGCAGGTGCGGTGGGATCGCGGCGGTCAACCGGACTCGTCGCCACTGCGCGCGGCCTGTCGGGGCGGCGGTGGTGGGCAGTGTCACCGTCAACGTCATGACGGCGTCGGTGACGATGAGGTGTGCGAGTTGTCGATCCGCCGCGGAAAGCCGAGCCATCGCCGAGGTCTGGGGTGGTGCCTGCACGTCGGTGATCCGCAGCCGCGCGCCTGCCGCGCCGGCGGCGGCGCGTGCGCGCGCGGGTGAGCTGCCGCACCACGCCCCGGGCGAATCCGGACGGCACGTACTCCGCGGCAGTGGTGGGTGCGGCGATGCGGCCGGTGGCCGGGTCGAACCGGGCCGACAGCGCAGCGATCGCGGTGTCTCGGTATGCCAGCGCCCGCAAGGTGCCTACTGCCTGCGCGGTCACCACCCGCGTGACCCGCGAGGGGACGTAGACACCGTCCGGGTAGTGCGGGGTCCAGCCGAGACGCGCAGCAGCGACATGACCGTGCATCGGGAGTGTCCGGCCGTGGCTGTCACATCCGGCGGCCAGGACATCGAAGGTGGCCGGTTGCCACAGCCGCGACAGCAGGTGCGCTTCGGCGCCCGAGATCAGGTCGAGCAGCCACCCGACACGCACGTCGAGGTCGCCCCGCCCGATCGGCGCACCGGTCGCGTCATCGACGGCCAGGTAGGGGCGGGTGGTGAACGAGAACTGCCGCAGCACGGTGAGTCCGGCATCGGCCATCAGTTAGCCCCTCTCCCACCGTGCCGCCGCATCGCCCGGAAGAAGTCGACGTTGATTCCGCTTCGACCGCAATGGGTGGAAGCGGCCGGACAACGAAGCGAGCACTGCCATGACGTCATCCCTCAGCTCCCCTATCAGCGACGTGTGTCCCCATGCTCACGCAGGACCTCGACCTTAACGCCGACCACCGACAGGTCACGTTCGATCCACGCCACCGGAGAATCGCGCCAACCGATCCCGCCACACCACTCGCACCACCGTGACGTGACCGGTGGCTGCGTCGTCGAGCATCCGATTCGGTCCCGCTCGGGTCTCTCCCGCAGACCTGAACCACGATCGGTGTAGACCCGGAACACGGTGCCGGTGGCACTCTCACGCAGCATCTTCTCCTGATGGGCGAGCGAGGATTCCCGGCCGGTCGAGCCGGACACCCGGCAGTACAACGCTTCCACCCTGTCGGCCCGAACACTCTCCGGTGTAGGTCGACCCAGGTAGACGTCGCGATCCTCCCGATCGAAGACTCGCTGACCGGAACCTGTACGCCGAGACGGTAACGGCCCTCCGACGCGTCCTTCCGGACCCCCACCACCGACATGCTCGGGTATGCCGCCGACTCGCCGATGCGCACGATCCGACAGCAACGGGAAGGACTAGGAAGTATTAGCGCGGATTTCCGGGAAGTTGGTTCGCCGCAATCCTACTGCGGCGTCTGATAGCCGCTGACCTGCGCGGATCCCGCAAATGTGCGCGGAGGATTATCCGACGCTCTTGCTGTGATCCGCCTGCTGAATTCCATTCATGTAATTTCGTTACTATATCGTGATCTGTTGCAGATTTCGTGATGCTCGCCCTTTGACCAGGCGAAACGCCGTTGGAACGGGGCGGAAGCGGGTCGACGCGCGCTATGAGCGTCCACTCCTGTCGATTTCGTTCGTGGTAAAACCAGGATATGACAGCCGAATCACCGCAAGGATCGGAGTGGTTCACCGCGCCGGAGCAGGTGAACCACCGTCGCTACGAGGCGCTGCGCGCGTTCTTCGTCGACGGGCTCACCCATGCGCAGGCCGGGGACCGGTTCGGCTACACCCGGTGGGCGATGGTGAACCTGGTGCGCGAGTACCGGGCGGGGAAGCTGGAGTTGTTCGCCCCGCCCGGCAAACCGGGCCCGCGGCCGGGGGTCACGCCGGCCAAGGACCGCGCCCGCGCCCGGGTGATCGAGCTGCGCCGGGAAGGGTTGTCGACCTACGAGATCTCGGCGCGGCTGGCCGTCGAGGGCACACCGCTCAATCGCACCAGCGTCGGCGAGATCCTCGCCGAGGAAGGGTTCGGGCGGCTGCTGCGCCACCCCGAACCGGAGGCGAGCGTCTCGCCGACGACACCCGGCCGCGACACCCGCCTGCCCCGCACCGCCCGCCTCGACTTCGAAACCTGGCCGCAGCGCATCGATTCCGGCCGGGCCGGGCTGCTGTTGCTGGTGCCCGACCTGGTCGGCCTGGACCTGCCCGCCCTGGTCCGCGACGCCGGCTACCCCGGCACCCGGATCGTGCCCGCCCTGTCCTGGCTGCTGTCGCTGCTGGCGCTGAAACTGACCCGCACCCGGCGCGTCTCCCACGTCGACGACCTGCTGCTGACCGATCCGGCCGCGGCGCTGTTCGCCGGGCTGGCCACGCTACCGAAGAAATCCGCGCTCACCGACTACTCCTACCGCACCGGCCACGACCACCAGCGCGCGATCCTGGCCGCGCTGGACAAGAGAATGATCGCCGGCGGGCTCGCCACCGGCGAGGACGCAATCTTCGACCTGGACTTCCACGCCGTCATGCACTGGGGCCACGACCCGGCGCTGGAAAAGCACTACGTGCCCACCCGCTCCCAGCGCGCCCGCTCGGTGCTGACGTTCTTCGCCCAGGACACCGGCACCCACAACCTGGTCTACGCCAACGCCGACGTCTCCAAGGCCGGCCAATCACGGGAGGTGATCGCGTTCTGCGACCACTGGAAAGCGGTGTCCGGCACCGACCCCCGAATGCTGATCATGGACCAGAAGGTCACCACCCACACCGTGCTCGGCGAACTCGACGACCGCGGCGTCAAATTCCTCACCCTGCGCATGCGCTCACCCGCGCTGGTGAAACACATCGACGCCCTCACCGAAAAGGATTTCACGACCGTCACACTGAACCGGCCCGGAAAGTTCAATCGCCCCAAGGTATCCGAGACAACCGGTGTGCGCCTGACCAGCTACCCCGGCACCGTGCGGCAACTCGTCGTCACCGGACTCGGGCGCGACACGCCGACCGTGATCGTCACCAACGACCACGACCTACCGGTCAAAGCCCTGATCACTCACTACGCGCGGCGGATGACCATCGAGCAACGCCTCGCCGAGATCATCCAGGCCTTCCACGCCGACGCCCTGTCCTCGACGGTCAACCTCAACGTCGACCTCGACATCATGCTCTGCGTGCTCGCCCAAGCCCTGCTCGCCGCACTCCGCGCGCGACTGCCCGGCTACGCAAACGTCACACCCGACGTGATTCAACGCCGTTTTCTCGAAACCCCCGGCACCATCGTCACCAGCGGCGACACCGTCACCGTCCGCCTCGACCGACGCGCCTACGCGCCCGTGCTCCGCCAAGCCGACCTACCCCAAGACACCCGAGTCCCCTGGTGGGGAAACCGCATCCTCCGTTACGAAATCACCTGACCGCTTGCCCCGAACCAGTTGCGTGGAAATCCGCGTTAGACATTACGTCAACAGTTGAGAGCCTGCTTTTCGGCATCTACCCGGGCAGCGTGACGGGCGCCGACACCGGCGGGCTCGCCGTCGGACCACCGGACGATCCGTCGGCGATCTCGGCTGCGCTCGACGAACTCCCCGGCGACGCCCCATGGTTCCTCATACGTACGTATGTGTCGTCGCCTGCGGCTCCACCGGTGAGTTCGCGGCCGAGGAGATCCCACCCAGCTGCGTCAGTCTCACCACACCCCACCGACAACGCTGCCACCCCGGTTCGTGGAGCCGCATAGAAACGCAGCCGTGGGGTGGCCGTCGAGGAAGCTCCCTTCCGCCGACGGTCGGTCCCAGGCGGGCCGCCATGGGCCTGCCTCACATGACGCCTACGGCGCCCTGCGTAGGAAATCCTCGATGACGGGGCCGAGCGTGGCGGCGTTGGTGAGGAGGTCGACGTGGCCGCCGAGGTGCGTGACGAGGGTGGCGTTCGGCAGCAGCCGAGCCATGATGCGGGCGTTGATGATCGGGATGATCGGGTCGTCGGTGCCGGCGAGGATGAGGGTGGGTTGGCGGATTGCCGGGAGGGCGAACAGGCTCGACCACATCGCTCCGGCAAGCAGCTGATGCAGGTAGCCGCGGCGGGATCCGGCCGCGAGTTGGTGACCGACGAGCTCGGTGACGGCGGCGTTGCCGAAATCGGCGCTGCCGCCGTAGATCGTCGCGGCGATAGAAGCCAGGTAGGCGCGGTCGACGAACCGGCGCGGGGTGAGCATCTTCGCGAGGACCTCGGGCCGGGCGGGCACCATCAGCGCGCCGGTCGCGGTGGCGGCCAGCACCAACCGTCGACACCGGCGCGGGTTCTGGAACGCGAACTGCTGGGCCAGGGCACCGCCCCACGAATACCCCAGCATATCCACCCGGCCGTAACCGAGCGTGTCGAGCATTCGGCCGGTCACCCACGCAAGGTACGGAAACCAGTACGGCACAGGCGAAGCCGGTGACGCGCCGGCGCCCGGGGCGTCGAACCGAATCACAGTACGGCGTGCGCCGAGATATGCGACCAGCGGATCGAGGACCTCGAGGCTGGCGCCGATCCCGTTGCACAGCACCACCGGCACGCCGTTGCCGTGACGAATGTGCACCCGCAGATGCTGGCCACCGATGCGCACCATCCGGGACTCGCCCGCCCGATCCGCAGCGCGGTTCACCGGTAGATGACCACTGGTTCGGCGACGCAGAGGGGCCGTGCTGCGTCCTCGGACTCGAAGGTGACGCCGAATACCGCCTCGAGCCCGGCCTCGCGCCGCTGCACGGCCAGGACCCGGCCGGTGCAGCGGACCCTCGCCCCCACGCGGGCGGGCGTGGGGAGGCGAACCTCGTTGAGTCCGTAATCGACGGCCTCCGGCGCACTGTCGATGGTGAGCAGGTCGCGAAGGGCCTGCGGGAGGAGCGAGAGGGTGAGATGGCTGGAGGCGGCCACATTCCCGCACGCGTCGGCGGTGCGCGGTGGGGGGTGGGGCATCCACCGGTAGTCGCCGGTGGCGTCCGCGAAATGGTTCACCCGCTCATAGGTGCTCTCGTACCAGTCGGTGGTCCCGAGCTGTTCGCCGGCGAGATCGAGAAGCCCGGCCGGGCGCGTCAGGTATGTGGCCATGGTGGTCCTTCGCTAGGAGGCGGTGCGTCATCGTTCGCGAACGTAGGAGCCGGGCGCGGGCATCAGCGGTGGGAGATCCACGGCGCCGAGCATCGTCGGCGCATCCTGGTCGGGTCCGCTGCGCTCGGCCAGCCACGCCGCATAGTCGGGCCACCAAGAGTCCTGCTTCTTCTCGGCGGTCTCGAGCCACTCGCCGGGGTACTCGGTGCTCGGTGGCGCCACCCGGTAGGAGGCGCGTGGATTGCCGGGCGGGTTGACCATCGCGGCGATGTGTCCGCTGGTGGAGAGGACGAACCGGAGGCTCTCGCTGCCGAGCAGGCGGGCGCTGCGGTAGCAGGCCTGCCAGGGGCTGATGTGGTCGGCGATGCCGGCGATCACATACGAGTCCACGGTGACCTTGGACAGGTCGACGGGGGTGCCGAGCATGCTCACCGCGCCCGGGGTGGTCAGCGCGTTGCTCAGCCCCATCTGCACCATGTCCTTGTGGAGGGCGGCTGTCATGCGGGTGGTGTCGGCGTTCCAGAACAGCACGTCGAACGGCGCCGGCGTGCGGCCCTGGATGTAGTTGTTCACCCAGTACCGCCACACCAGGTCGGTCGGGCGCAGCCAGGCGAACACCTCCGCCAGAGACCGGCCGTCGAGGTACCCGCGCGCGGCCGAGACCTGGATGGCGGCCTGGGCGGTGGTCGGGTCGAGCGCTGCCGCCGCGAGTCCGGCCCGGCTCTGGTCGAGCACGGTGACCGCCAGCGTCAGGCCCGCGAGGCGATCGCCCTGACCGATGTCGGTGAGATGCGCGGCGGTCATCGCGGCCAGCATCCCGCCCGAGCAGCTCGCGAGCAGGTGCGTGCGCGTACTGCCGGTGATCTTCTCGACCGCGTCCAACGCGTCGACGATGGCCTGCCCGTAGGTGTCCAGTCCCCAGGTGCGGTGGCGGGCCTTCGGGTTGCGCCAGGAGATGGAGAACACCTGCTGTCCCTGGTCGAGGAAGTACTCGACCATGCTGCGGCCCGGTGAGATGTCGACGATGTAGAACTTGTTGATCACTGGGGGCACGAGCAGCAGCGGCACCGCGCGCACCGTCGGGGTCCGCGGGGCGTACTGGATGATCTCTATCACCCGGTTCTGGAAGATCACCGACCCGGGTGTCGCGGCGACGGTGCCGCCGACGATGAACGCGTCCGGATCCACCATGGCGGGAACCCGCGGTGTGGTGGCCAGGTCGCGGACCAGGTTGCTCATCCCGCGTACCGCGCTGGCGCCGCCGGTATCGATGACCGCCTTGTAGCCGAGCGGGTTGAGCAGCGGGTTGTTGCTCGGCGCGGTGGCCTCGACGACGTTGTCGAGGACGAACTGCAGTCGCTCGCGATCGCGCCACTCGAGGTCGGCGTCGACGAGCAACTTGCCTGCCGTCTCTGTGGCGGCGAGGTAGGTCTGCATGATGCGGCGCAGCAACGGGTTTCCCGACCAGGCCGGGTCGGCGAAGCGTTGGTCCGCGCGTGCTGGAGTCCGGGTAGAGGTGCCGCGCGCGATGTCCGCCAACTCTACCGCCAGCCCGCGGCCGCGGCCGAGGAGATAGTGCGGTGCTCCGGCCAGGCTTGCGCCAAGGCGCAACCAGGAAGTGTTGGGCAGCAACCGGCGGGCGATCCCGAACACCGAGTCGGTCAGCAAAAGGTCCAGCGGTGCGGCGAGCTCCTCAGCCTCGGCCTCGGTGGCGGCGACGATGCTGTCGGTCATGATAGGTCTCCCTTGTTGTTCGATCAGACGTTGCGTGGACGAGAGCTGAGGTGGGCGGCGATGCCGACGGTGTCGACCTCCGTCCCGAATGATCATGTCCTCGGCGCGGTCGATGAGGATGAGAGAACCGTTCGTCGTCGAGCCCGCCGATGTCACCGGTCTGCAGCCACCCGCCTGCGAGAGGCTTCGCGGCCCCGATGAGTCGTTGCGGGCGGCTTGGTGACGCGGGTCCTTCTGGGTCGGGCGGTGATGCAAGCGAGGAAGTGTCGGACCTCAATACTTGGTGATCTCGACCTTGTCTTGGTAGCGCCCTACACCACGAGTGGCGGCGGACGCTCGGTTACCTGTAAGAATATTCGTTATCATCTGGGACACAACAAGATACAAATGGTGCTGCATCATTGTGGTCATTTACTGTTGCTGCGCAACTCAACTGGGCTGAGACACTCGAGTTTCCGCATCCATCGGCTCGAAGACAATCACGTGGCGCACGCCATTTCGCTTCATGTGGCTGTCATGCGCAGGCCACATCTCGACAAGACTCGGCATGTTGCGCGCGACCTCATCCTCTGTAGCGGGTCGCGACGGATAGTGTGCAGCGGTGCCGCCGATCTCGACACGTGCCTTCGGGTCGGCGAGCAGGTTCTTCGGCCAACTGGAGGCTACTTCCAGCCCGAAGTTCTCGCAAGCGGCGACGAGATTCTTGCCATCGCGCACATAGTGCAGCGGAACCGTTCGATCTTTGCCGCTTCTTCTGCCTTTCGTCGCTAGCAGCATCGTCGTCAGCTGCGGTCCGCTCATGGAGAGTCGGCCTCGGCTCGCGCGGATCAGCGCCCGGTCTACCCGTGAGCCGACATGCTTCATGAACAGGGAGAACCAGCGGTAGTGACCGACCCGCCGCATCACGCGGAGATACAGCTCACTCATGGTCAGACCTACGCGCGATCGCGCCTGGGTCTCATCAGTTGCGGTCATATGTCAAGACTCCCGACTGTACGTATTTACAGGCTTATAGCCAGATATACGGATATGTTTTTTACTGTACGGTGACGCGCGCCTCGCTGCAATTCCTGTCCCAACTGGTCGGCAGGGCTTACTGGTGTCCCGAGTCGCTGTTCAGTCGATTACTAGTGTGTTTGGAAAACCGTCAGGCTCGGGCGAGTCGCCTGGTCATGTTGCGATCATGACCAGGTGGATCACGGACAGACGACGGTCGTGGCGTCATGGAGGGTGCCGACGCCTCCGATCCGGCGTCGGCAGATGTGCCTATCAGATACACCAATGTGTCACGGTGGCAGTATAATTCGCGGACCGTCTACCAGCTGGCGAAAACCGTTGACACCTGTCATGGACACCGTGCCGCCGCAATGCGCGGCAGGTGGTTGACCGCTCGATGCGCATGCCCGTGTCGTGACCGCCCCACCGCTGGTTGTCGGCGCACAAAGCGGCATTCGACGCCGATCGGATCGTGTCCGACTGCGCCCGACACGATCTCGACCGCGCTTTGGCCGACCCAGACACCTGGGATGCGTGATGACCCTGCCGGTGGCAATGACCCGATAATGGGAGGTACAACGCTGACGCTCGCGTTCACTACCGGCGAATGACGCTCCGGCCGGTATCCGCATCTCCTCGACACGGCCGCCCCGCGCCTGGGTAGCGGGCCCCATACGAGGGCTCATTCATCGAAGACCGGCACGCTCACGCCCGGTCGCGGCTGCTTCCGCGACGGAGCCGCGATGGATCGGCCCGTGGCCGGGCAGAAGGATGTCGGCGCCGAGTTCTGCGATGATACCCAGTGACTCGGCGGCCGTGCCGTAATAGTGATTGAGCCACCGCGGCAGCAGCTGGGGACCGGAGATGGGTGAGGTCGGGTGCCCGGTGATCAAGGCGTCCCCGGAGATCACCACACCGTGATCTGGAAGGTGATAGACGGTGTGCCCGGAGGTATGACCGGGCACAAGAACCGGAACGGGGGCACCCGGGCAGTTCAGGGCGCCGGGTACGGGCATCGGGGTGGGGAAGTCGATGCCGTACTTGGCAGTGCCACCCAGGCGCACCAGTTCGATCGCCCAGGACAGGACTCCGGGTCGCCAGATGTTGCTGAGCACGTCCCAGGGGGTCGCGACCTCGTGGCATTCACGGCGAGCGTGAGCTGCCTCGGCAGGGTGGACCAGCACCGAAGCCCCGTAGGTTTCGCCGAGATACTGCGCGCTGCCGATGTGGTCGACATGTGCGTGGGTGATGAGCACGGCCTCGACGTCACGGGGGTCCCGTCCGATAGCTCGGATCGATTCCTCGACGTCGCCACGCTGTCCCGGGTACCCCGTATCGATCACGGTCACCGCGTCGCCGTCGGTGAGCAGCACCCAGTTCACCATTTCGGAGTGCACGAAGAACACGCCGTCGGCGATTTCCACGGGGCTCACCGCGCGACCACCGTTCGTGCACCGAGATGGTGGTCGTTTCGCGCGTTCGCTGTGACCTGCGCTATCAACACCTGCCTGTAGTCCGGCGGGTCGTCGTCGACAAGCGTCCGGTCCGCTGATCCGACCCCCATGCAGCCTCTCCTCCGTTTGCGTTGTCCAGCGGGCAGTGTGCGTACGTCGTTAACGTCGGTCTCCTCCTTGATCAGGTCGGTGACCTGGTCTGTGGTGAGGCGGTGCGGGTTGGCCATCTGCGCTGTTCTCCTGTTCGTACGGTCAGGGTCGGTGCGGCCGCGTGGTGGGTGACGCTGCCGGCTCCCGGGCAAGGGAGACCCCCCGCTGCGCCGCCGACAACGGCCAGACGGCCGACAGTAGGTCTTCGACGAACTCCTTCAGCGACTCGACGACACCGGGGTTTGTCACCGATCACCCGCATAACTACTCGCGGACTTCAATATCTCATTGGCTCTGCGTAATTCGGATACTTCCCGGCGAAGCCGGGCGACCTCCGGCACGTCCGGATCCGTGGACGGAGCGCCGGGCGAGGCAGCCTCCCGCTCGATCCAGTTCCGTAGCGTCGCCGGCGCGATGCCGAGCAACTAGTCCGCGGATTGTCAGCGAGTGTGGTCGACAGCTCGCGTGCGCCCGCGTTCAGTGCCCGCCGAATCGTTCATGCGGGCTTCGAGGAACCCGGCAACCACGCCGCACGAATGACTGCCAGGTGGCACCATCCGCAATCCGGGAAAGTCGGTGATCTGCACGGGGAGTGTGTCTGGCGTTCCCGCTGCCATCACAACGACATCGACTCGTTCGAAGCGTGTTTGGTGCCGCATCCCTGCCAGGACCGCGGCCGTGGTCCAGCCGGCAGGGTCCGCGCGAAGGAATACGACGACCAATCCTGGTCCGCGATACAGGGAAAGTATTTCATCGATGGATGTGATGAGCGCGCGCCCCTCAGACGCATCGACCAGGAAGACCTTGTTCTCCGGTGCGCCCGCGGAGATCATACGTTTCATCGATTCGAGGCGATCCCGATCGTCGTCGATCACGAGCGCCACATGACTGCTGAAGTTGCGATGATCTGTCATCAGCATCTCACCTTGCAATATTGGATTCGGCACTACTTCCCTCCTGTCTTGCTTCCACCACGAGTCGATCGACTCGGGAGGGCTGTCCTGTTCGTGATGCTTGTGTGTGTCCGAAAGGAGCGAATGGCGGCATTCATCGCATGTGGTGATCGGTGCAGGCGGCAGACCCGGTTGCGGGAGTGGGCCAGGGCATTTGGCACATCCGTTCGGGCCTGAGCAGGCCTTCGGGAATCGTGGTTGTCCTCGTTGCTGCGAGGGCATTCATGGGGCCCTCGATGCGTGTGCCCGGGTCGGTCTTGCTCCCGACGTTCGGCCAGTCAGTAGGCGCGGGGCAGCTTCAGCGCCTGCGCGGAGATGTAGTTGAGGACCATCTCCTGAGGGAACGGCGCGTTGCGGAGCAGCCGCGCCTCCCGCCAGAGCCGCTCCACGTGGTATTCCTTCGCGTAGGCGTAGCCGCCGTGCGTGGACATGGCCCGGTCGCAGGCGTCGTAGCCGGCCTCGGCGCCCAGATACTTGGTCGCGCCGGCCTCCTTACTACAGTCCTGGTGGTTGTCGTAGAGCTCGGCCGCATGCATGGCCATCAGCCGAGCCGACTCCAGCCGGATCCAGGAATCCGCCAGCGGGTGGGCGACCGCCTGGTTCTGGCCGATGGGCCGGTCGAAGACGACACGCTCTGTGGCGTACTTCGTCGCCAGCTCCAGTGCCGCCTGACCGATACCCACGCCCTCCAGTCCCACCACGATGCGTTCGGAGTTCAGCCCGTCGATGAGGTACTTGAAACCCCGGCCCACGTCACCGACGACTTCGTCGTCGCGGACCTCGAGGTTCTCGATGAAAAGCTCGTTGGAGTCGATCGCCGACCGGCCCAGCTTCTCGATCTGGCGGACCGTGATCCGGTCGCGGTCGAGGTCGGTGAAGAAGAGCGTCATCCCGTCCAGCGGCTTTTCCTCGTTGCGGGCAGACGTGCGTGCCAGCAGCAGGATCTTGTGGGCGTTCTGTGCGTTGGTGATCCAGACCTTCTGGCCGTTGACCACCCAGCCGCCGGCGACCTTCTCTGCCTTGGTTGTGATGCGCGAGGTGTCCACGCCGGCAGTGGGCTCGGTGACGCCGAACGCCATGAGAATCTCGCCCCGGGCGAGCTTGGGCAGGAACTCCCGCTTCATCTCCTCCGTGCCGTGGCGGATGATCGGTGCGGGTGGGAACAGGTAGAAGTGGACCGCCGAGGCGCCACTCGCGCCGGCACCCGATGCGGCGATCTCCTGCATCATCACGCCGCACTCGGCGACGCCCAACCCGAGGCCGCCGTACTCCTCGGGGATGAGCCCGCCGAGCCATCCGCCATCGGCAAACGCCGTGACGAACTCCCACGGATATTGGCCCAGCTTGTCTTTCGCTCGCCAGTAGTCGTAGTCGAACTTGTGAGCCAGCTCTCGGGTTGCCTTGCGGACGACGTCGACGTTGCTCTCGTCAGGATCGCTCACCAGTGCGCTCCCGACGTGCTGAGCAGAGATCGCGGCACCTTGGTGCTGCGGGCGCGCAGCCACTCGCCGAGTGCCTTTGCTTGGGAGTCGAGCCGCAGTGTCGAGGTGGCACCGCTCCCGAGCATTCCTCGGATGAGGAAGTTGACCGCACCGAGCTTGGGCAGTTCGTAACGCGAGATGGCCAATTCGCGTGTTTCGGGGAGAAGGCGTCGGAGTTCGTCCACGGTGAGGGTCGACTGGAGCCACTCCCATGCTTCCCGGTCGCGTACCCAGACACCGAGATTCGCGTCGCCGCCCTTGTCGCCGGAGCGAGCATGCACGATTTCACCGAGTGAGGCGATGACGAGTTGTTCGTCGGTCCAGGGCGTTCGCACCGCCTGCGCAGGGGAGCGCTCCACCTGCGGGTTCACCTCGACGCCGACGCCGACGCCGACGTCGTGTGGAGTGCCGGGCGCGATGATCTCGGTGCTGCCGTCATGGTGGTGGACCATGTGGTCGAGCATTCGTTGGTCGAGCAGTGCGGGCCGGTAGACACCGAACGCGGACCCCGGTTGTGGAGGGCCGAGGGTGTACAACCCGGGGTAGCTGGACAGGGCCAGCTCGACCATCCGCGACGAAAAGGCGCGTCCGGCGGCCTCCTTGGTCCCCTGCACTGCGATCTGGAGCAGCGCGGTGCCCGCATTCTGACTGTCGGGATCGTGCCGGGCCTGACCGATGCGGGTGATCGCAACCGCGTCGAGCCCGTTCGCGGCCTCGATTTCGCGGTGAACGAATCGCTCGACGAGGGCGGCCTTCGCGTCGAGGTCGGTGCCGGTGAGAGCGAGGATCATGCTGTTCTCCCAGCCCCCTACCCCGGTGATCGCGACCTTGGTCGTCGCCGGTGGTGCCGAGCCCTGCACGCCGCGGATCCGGACGCGGTCGTCGCCGAGGTCGGTGAGGCCGGCGGTGTCCAGATGTGTGGTCACATCGGGGTTGAGGTAGGCGGGCTCACCGATCTCGTAGAGCAGTTGAGCTGTGACTGTGCCCTGGGTGACGGCGCCGCCGGTGCCCGGGTTCTTGGTGATCACCGAGGAACCGTCGGCGTCGATTTCGGCGATCGGGAACCCCGGTTGCACGAGGTCGGCGATGGTGCGAAATCCGGAGAAGTTGCCGCCGGTCGCCTGGGGCCCGCATTCGATGACGTGTCCGGCCGCGACGGCGCCGGCGAGCGCGTCGTAGTCATCGGCGGCCCAGTTCCACCACCAGGCGGCGGGACCGACGACCAACGATGCGTCTGCGACGCGGCCGGTGATGACGATGTCGGCGCCGCGGGCCAGCGCGTGGGCGATGCCGAATCCGCCCAGGTACGCGTTCGCCGTCAGTGGCTGGTGCGGCCAGGACGAGAGCGGCTCGCCGGTTGTCAGGTGGGGCAGCGAATGGCCGGCCTGCTGCAGCTCGCCGAGGTGGCCGAACACGTCGTCGCCTGCGATGTGAGAGACCTGCAGGTCGTAACCGTGGCCGGCGATCAGTGCTCGGGTTGCGTCGGCCAGCCCGGCGGGGTTGAGTCCGCCCGCGTTGACGACGAGCCGGATCCCATTCGCGACGAGGTGATTCAGTGCTGCGTCCAAGTGTTGCAGGAAGGTGGCCGCGTAGCCCTTGGTGCCGTCCTTTGCCCGCGCCTTGCCGAGGATCAGCATCGTGACCTCGGCGAGGTAGTCACCGGTGAGGACGTCGATGCCGCCGGCTCGGGCCATGTCGGCCATCGCCGACGCGCGGTCACCGTAGAAGCCGGAGCAGTTCCCCACGCGGATCGGGCGTTGCCCCCGGCCTGCTGCTGATGTCATGTTGTTGCTCCCGTTGTCTTGTTGACCCACGCCGTCCCCTCGAAGCCCACCTCACCGGAAGGGTGCTGCTCGATGAGCTCGAGGGTCAAGCTGTCGTTTTCGGCCGCCGTCACCCGGGCGGTGTAGGTCAGGTCCGCCGGTGCATAGACGGGCCTGCGCAGTCGGTAGGCGACCTTCGCGACGTGCCACCCGTGGCCGAGGCCCTCGGTGACGCAACGCAAGGCGAGCGCCGCCCGGAGGTGGGAGTGCAGCACGACACCGTCATGGCCCTCCGCGCGTGCATAGGACTCGTCGAAGTGGATGCGGTGCGGGTTCCAGGTGACCGCGCTGTAGCGGAACAACTGAAAGGGCGTACCCGTGTGCTCGAGCGGTGGCAGCCTGTCTCCGGTCTGGAAGCTGATGGACATTCAGGACTCCTGCAGGGGGTTGCGCAGTACGACGGTGCGCCGATTCCGGTTGAGGACGGCACCCTCGGCGGACATGAAGGTGTTGAGGGTGGTGACGAACACGCAGCTGCCGGCCCTGGTTTGTTTGGGGGTGACCGCCTCGAGGGTGGTCTCGAGCACCACCTCCGTGCCCGCGATCACGGGGTTGACCAACTCCATCTCTTCACCGGCGCCCATCACACGCAGCCCGAGGTCGCCGTCACCGAGGGGCATGTCCCCGTCGTGCGGGGTTCCGTCGGACTGGAGCCGGGCCTCGGGAGTGCCGATACCCCACTCCACGATCGCGGCGAGCATGTTCGGTGGGGCCACGACATCGGCGTACCCGGCCGAGCGTGCGTGCGCCGGGTCGTAGTGCTTCGGATCGGCTGCGCCGATGGTCATCGCGTAGCGGCCGATGGTCACCGCGTCGAGGGTGCCGAGGCTGCGTCGCGCGAGAACCTCTCCTGTTCGCGACCGCGTCTGGGCGTAGTACGCCGCCAGAGGAGTGCCGGATTCAGGCAGTGGGGACATGCTGGGGCTCCTCACCGGACAGTTCCGCCAAGATCTCCGCTGTCGACTGACCCAGCATCGGGGCGGCGCGCAATGGTCCCACCGGCGAGTCACTGAGCCTGAGTGGACATCCCGGTACAGGCACCCGACCCCTCGCCGGGTGCTCGACGTACCGGATCATGCCGCGCTCGATCAGGTGCTCGTCCGCGTCGACCTCCCGGATCGACTTGACCGGCGCGCACGGCACACCGGCGGCCTGCAGGTCCCGCACCAGTTCGGCGCGTGTGCGGGTCTTGGTGCACGACGACACCACCTCGTCGACTGCATCGATGTTCGCGGCCCTGTCGCTCTCCGCGGCGAACCTGGGGTCGTCGACCAGCTCGGGCCGGCCCAGTGCGGTCGCGACGCCGCGCCAGTGCCGCTCGGAGATGCAGATGATCGCCAGCCATCCGTCGCTCGCCTCGTAGATGTTGTACGGCGCGAGCGCCATGCCCGAGTGCCGATTCCCGGTGCGCTCGGGCAGCTTTCGGTCGGGATTGTTGTGCAGGCCGCCGAGGCTGGACGCCAGCATGGGGTAGATGGTGTCGTGCATCGACACCTCGACGAGCTGCCCCCGCCCGGTGCGCTCGCGTTGGAACAGGGCCGCGCTGATCGCCCCGAACAGGTGGATGCCGCCGGAGAAGTCCACGAATGCGGCGCCTGCCTTGGTCGGTGGACCGTCTGGCATTCCGGTGGCCGCGGCGCTGCCGGACATCGCCTGCACGGTGATGTCCATGGCCGACATGTGTGCGTACGGGCCCGTGGACCCGTAGCCTTTGCCGCGGGCCACGATCAGACGCGGGTTGTGCTCGAGGAGTTGTTCCGGGCCGAGCCGGAGCCGCTCGATGGTGCCCGGCGCGAAGTTCTCGACGAGCACGTCGGCGGTCTCGACCAGGTCGAGCAGCGCGTGGCGACCGGCATCCGTCTTCAGGTCGAGGACCACACTGATCTTGTTGGAGTTGAGCATCACGAACTCGTGGGACTCGACCGGCTGGTGTGAGCGGAAGCGTAATTGCTCGCCGCCGGGTGGTTCAATCTTGATGACCTCGGCGCCCAGCTGTGCGAGCAGAAGTCCGCAGTACGGACCGTTGTAGATTTGGCCCAATTCGAGGACCCGGATACCGTCAAACGCGGACATGATTGTTTGCCTCTCCGATCAGGAGTTGGTGACCGCGACATCGCCGCAGTGGTCGTCTCGTCGCTGCACGCGTCTTCACCAGAGCAGCACCTCCCTGCTTCCCGTCGCGCCCAATAATTTTGATGCGCAGAAGTTTCCGTGACTTCTGGCGATGAAATGCGTTGTTGCGGTATCACTCGGCACTGCACACAGGCCGGATATCTGGCGGCGAGCAGCACCAGCACGGCCGTGCCCGAGGGCCACCAGCGCGGTCGGTTCGACAATTGTTCATCGGCGGGAACCCACGGTGGAGCGCGCGCACATCAGGTCGAGGCCGGGGCCGCTACCCCGGGCGCCGGCAGCAGCCAGGACGGTAAGAGCAGCCGATGTTGCGGCGAGTGGCCCGACAGGATCGTGGACTGATCACCTGCACGACACCGTCTTTCGTCCTTCGTGAACTGCCGCCGCAGGCGGCCCGGGCAGCTCCGCCCGGCGCCGCCCGGGCGGCAACCGTGGAGGTAGGGAGATGTCAGGATTTGATGACGCCGGCGGAGCCGCCGTGGATGTAGCCGACCGGTCCGGTGCCCTGAGCCACCGCCACCGTCTCGGTCACGTGCTGGATGGAGGTCGCGTCATTGATCGAATGCAACGTGCCGTCCTGGTTGAATCCGATTTGCGCGCCTTCCATCCACAGCAGTACGACGGTGTCTTCGGTGTTGTCCTCGGGGCAGTAGAACGTGTGGACCGAGCCGCCGGGCTCGTAAAGGTAGGAGCCGGCGGTCTGGGGCTGATCCGGGTACTCGGCGTACTTCCAGCAGCCCGAGAACGTCCATACCTCGGCAGTACCGGTGTGGTAGTGGACGGGCAGGAGGCAACCGGGTGCCATGGTGGCCATCAGCACCACCTGCCCCTTCTCGGGGTCCAGGCGCAACGGCTGAATATGGATCCCCGGGCCCATAGCGTCCTCGAGCAGCGGGATCTCATCGATGTTCACGGTCAGAAGGTCATCCTGCGGCTGAGCGACCAACGGCAGCGGGACGCCGGTCTTGGTGCGGATCATGCCGGGAGAGACTGGTGCGGTCATGGTTCGACCCCTTCATGCGTACGGATTTACGGATACAGAACCGGATTTCCGGATCATGTTTTGAGCGTACTGTGACGCGCGCCTCGTCGCAAGATGCGGAGCCCACCTGTTTGAGGTGTTTGCTAGGGTCACCCGCATGCCTGCTCGCCCGCATCGCACAGTCGACCGCGTGATCGAGATCCTCGAGACCGTGTCTTTGAGCCCGCGCGGGGTGACTTTGGCCGAACTGACAACCGCCCTGGACGCGGCGAAGAGCTCAGTACAGGAGCTGACCAACGGACTTCTCGCCCGAGGCTATCTGCTCGAGGAGGAGCGCCGGTTCCACCTCGGACCGGGCCCGTTCGTCCTCGCCGCACGCGCGAACAAGCTGGCGGCGCTCTCACTCGATCACCAGTTCGTAGCCGAGTTGGGCAAGGTCCTCGGCTGCACCGTCCTCGTCGCAGTGCGCGTCGGGGACGCCATCGTCTTCACCGACCTTGTCGGTGAAGAATCACCTAGCCTCACGTTCGTCGCGCGCACCCACGCCCGTCGCCCGCTGTATACGACCGCCGCCGGAAAAACCTTGCTCGCCAACGTCCCTGACGAGGAGATGTACCGCCTCCTCGACCTCGCCACCCCCGAGCAGGCAGGCGGGGTCCGACAATTCCTCGCCGAGCTCCCCGAGATTCGGTCCCGCCGACTCGCCTTCAACCGGGGAGTCACACTCACGGACGCGTTTGCCGTGGCCACGCCTCTGCTGGCACCCGACGGCAGTCTGATCGCGGCGATCAGCGCGGCCGTCGACGCGTCGGCAGCGGAGGGCCTCGACGATATCGGCGAAAAGCTCAAGAAGGCCATTGCCAGTCTCAGCCCTCGATACGGGCTCAAACTGCGCTGAAAGCCTCAACAGCCAGTCGCTCATCCCGCTGTGAAACTCGGAGCAGCGGATTCGAGCACTCGTCGCCGGCACCGCCGGTTCATGGTGCCAAGATCCTCGGCGAAAACCTGCGCCGGCGCGGGCGCCAGTCGAGGATCCCGCGCGGCCGGTTGCACACGTCCTCAACAGCCCGAAGAACCTCGGGGCCGCGGACGGACAACTCGGCGGCCTTGGAGAAGTTCCGCGAAGCAGGAGGGACCTCGCTGGCCGAACACGGTCCAGCCGGGCGTTGGAGGGACGCGTCCGGTCCGCACATCCCGACGACGCGGACACGCTATGTGACGGTCGCGCCTTGGAGTTGATCGTCGGCGTCGGGTAAGGGGCGTCGGCAGATGTCGTGGGCTTCGTCGGCCGAGACGCCGAACATGCGCAACAGGTCCTCGGTGACTTGGTCGGTGTCCTCCGCGTCGTCACGTTCAGGGTGGTCGTGCAGCAGTTGACCCAGACAGAGCGCGGCCCCCGCTGTGATCGTCAGGGCCAGTTCGGGATCGCGCACGCTGAACCGGCCCGCACGGGCGGCTGCCTCGATGTCTCGGCGAGCTCTCGGCGCCAGACCTTTGTCCGAGCTGACCAGACCCGGCCCGTCGCGGAGCAGAACTTTGCTCAGTTCGGGATTCCTGCGATGCAGACGTCCGGTCAGACGGAAGCTCTGCGCAAAGATCTGGGCAGGGTCGTCCAGATCGGCGGTCAGTTCGTCGAGCACCGCGCCGTGGCGGTCGAGGGCCTCCTCCACGGCCGCATGAAAGAGCTCCTCCTTGGTCTGGAAGTGGTTGTAGAACGACCCCATTCCGACATCTGCGGCCTGGGTGATCTCGAGAATCGGGGCGGTCAGTTTCCCTGCCGCCATGAAGGACTGGGCTGCGCGTACGAGTGCGGCGCGGGTCCGCGCCTTGCGCCGTTCCAGGCGGTTGGGTGCATCGGTGATCTGCTCGGTCATGCCTGCGTGCCCTTCTCCTGATCCGTCTGACCCTTCCCAACATTACCCGTATGTCATCAATATTGACGAATTCCTCAAACTCGTCGATCGACGAATGAACCGTCGGTGACGAATCATTCATAAACCGAGAAAGATGGTCGCTGCGACCACTCGACCACCATGACCCGCACACCGGTCTGCACAGTGAGCAGCGCGCGCGGGCGCCGAATGCACGTAGCGGTTGGCCGGGCTGAGAACCCCAACGCGCTCGGTAGCCGCCGACGTTGCGCGAGCGAGCTCCTGCCAGCAACTACTCCAATCCGCGAGCAGTCGCCACATACGGTCTCACCTAATGGCCGAGGATCTTGATACCGACCACAAGTACGCCCACACCGACCAAGCCTGTGACGGTGAACAGCTGTTGCCACCAACGTAAATGGGCCATTCGCACAGCAATCAGAGCAATTACGCCGAGTTCAACGACGAGGATCCACATCGCGATCCACATCGCTGTGGATATGCTCAATAGTCCGACGGCGGCTGCGACCAATACCAGCAGGGGCAAGACCGCGGCCTCCACAATCTGGCCGGAGGCCTGTAGCATCCGCAGCGCTGCCCGTCCGCGCGGAGCACTGTGGTACGCGCCGAGGTGTGCTACCCAGTCGGCCAGCAGGCTCGCTGCCCAGAGCCCGCCAGTGGCCACCGCGACATCCAGGACCCGAGCCCATGGGCTCGTCTCGGGAGCCGTATAGCGGACGAGCACGGCGAGCGTCGCCAAACACGTCATCGCGCCGTACACACGCTCCCGCAGGAGCGCGACGACATGCTCCACGGGAATCTCTTCCCGATTCGTCTCGCTGGCCGCGCTAGTCACTTCGGACACCACGCGAATCGGTTCGAATCTGCCTTGTCTGAGCAATCGCGGTGCCAATCCCATTCCAGTCCGTGGGTATCCCGTCGACGGCGCGCCTCCCGTGGCGGTCTGACGTGCGGTGAGCGTGGCCCGCGGCTGTGGGCCACGCTTGGTCCGCCACTCAGATTCGGTCCGCAATTTTCCTGGCGTCGTCGAAGTAGTCGGCGTCGACGTGAACGGTGTAACGCGTGGCGAGCAGTCGGCTGACGCTGGAGAAGTCACGGTCACCGCCGGTCGCCCAGTGCGCGACGAAGCCGAACACGGCTCCCCAGAATGTGCCGATGGCCAGGCTGCCGAGCAGGGCCACCAGCATGTCGGAATCGGTAGGGAAGATGCTGAACAGCAAGCCGATCAACAAGCCGAACCACGCACCGCCGCCGGCACCGTATAGCGTGGCGCGCCCCTTGGTCATCCGACCGGTCACCTGTTCGACGCTGTGCAGCCCGTCGCCGACGATGCGGACGTGTTCGACCGGGAACCCGTCATCGGACAGCCGATCTACGAGCCGCTGTGCCTCTGCGTAGGTGTCGTACTCGCGCAACACGAGCGTCTCGGGCGTGCGGGCGTGCATGGGATCTGTCATTCGTTTCTCCGATCGTTGAAGTTTGTTGGTACCGCTCCCACTGGTGCGGGTACATCGCAAGAAAGGCCGGCGCATTGGCTTTCCCGCTGATCGTGGTGTCGCGCGCTACGGCACTAGGTAGTCGATCATCAGCGCCGAGCACTCCCTGTGACGTAGCTTCCCGGCGTCGGCGGCGACGAGGATGTCATGCCGGGTGCTGGCGTCGCTCACAGCGCGGCGGCGCACGGGCCACGCACATCGAATGTGGCTCCCCCAACGCAGCAGATACTGGCATCGATCCGCTGCGTCGAATACAGGTCCGGTTCGTAGGTCGGGACGTCGGCGGGTCTATGCATCAAGCGCCGGTATCGGCGGGTGGCGCGAAAATCGGTACCGTGCAGCAGACTTCGGCCAGATCGCGGCCGGCGCACAGCACCGTCCGATCCGGTCGCACCACCGCGGCCATGGCCCGACCGACCGCTAGCCAGAGTGCCAGTTCAGTGCCGGGATGAGCTGCCACGACGACGGCGCCGCGGCGGGTCATCTCGTCACGCTGGGGCGGATCGAGTGGAGCGGATGTGATCACCGCGAACCTGGCGCCGACGACATTGTCGAGCCGTTTGCCATCGACCAGAACAGGATTCGGGCACAACTTGCCCGCCAATTCGCGTCGTCCGCGTGATTTATGTGCCAATGCGCTGCTGTGCAACGCGGGTGTCGTGCTGTCGACGATCTTCTCCCTCACCCCCGGGATCCGATGCAGGCGCGGAAGCACCACTCGGCGGAGGAAGTTGCCGACCTCGCCACCCGCGGTCATCGCCGTGCCCACTGCGAGCGCGAACCGGATCATGTACCGCGCGTGCGGCATGCGCTCCTGCTCATACGTGTCGAGCACACTCTCCGGCAACCATCCGTTGACCACGCCGGCGAGCTTCCACCCGAGGTTCATCGCATCGCGCAGCCCTGCGCACAGGCCCTGGCCGATGAACGGTGGCGTCAGGTGGGCGGCGTCGCCAAGGACGAACATGTTGCCACGGTGCCAGCGGTTCGCCACCTGTGCGCGGAACGTGTACTCGGCGACGCGCCCGAGCTCCAGCTCGTCGAGCGCAACGCCTTCCACCCACGGCCGGATCAGCGGGTAGAGCGCCGCCATGGTGCTGAAGTCGTCGGCCGTCTCGTCCGGCAGGAGCCGGAACTCCCACCGGTAGCGGGTATCGCCGATCCGCATGTACGTGGCCGCTCGATGCGGATCGCAGACCTGGTGGACGCCCTCCCACTGATTCAGCTCTGCGGCCGTTGCCACATCGACCACGAGCCAACGCTGCTGGAACTGCAAGTCCTCCATGCGGGCGTCGATCGCGGCGCGGACCAAGCTGTTGGCGCCGTCGCAGCCGAGCAGGTATCTCGTCTCCACCCGGTGCTCTTCGCCGCTGACCCGATCGGTGAACGTGACCTGCACTTTGTCAATACCGATCGGAACGGCTTCGGTCACCTCGGCATCGACCCGGAGGACGGCGTGCGGGTACTGCTTCAGGTTCGCCCGCAGCAGCGCCTCGAGCTCCGGCTGGTCGAACATGTTCGCCTGCGGGTAACCGTTGATGCTTTCGGCGCACTCTCGGTGAAACTGCGCCATCACCCGCATGTTCCGGTCCCGCAGCTGTAGACCGTGCGCCGGTCGGGAGATCGCGGCGAACTCATCGGCAATGCCCAGCCCGGCCAGTAACCGGTAGATTTCGTCGTCCAGATGAACGGCACGCGGCTGCGGGTAGACGTCCTGCCAGCGGTCGAGGACGAGGCAGTCGACGCCGTACTGCGCAAGCTTCGTTGCCGCGGTGATTCCGGTCGGCCCCGCGCCGACGATCACCACCGGGACGAAGCTGGGATCGTCATTCATGCGTACCTGACCCGGTTGCGCTGCGTGCCGAGATCGATCTTGCCGTCGTCGGTTCCGATGGTCGCCTCGACGACATCGCGGTCGTGCAAGTACTTGGTGTTCTTGGCCTGGCCGGAAAAGAACATCTTCCACTTGACGTCGTCCGGCAGCAGACCCACGAGCTTCTGCACCGGCTTCGGCGGCGCAGACAGGGCCGTCCCGACGGGTGTGCCGGTCATCACGAGGTCGCCGGCGGACAGCTGCTGGAAGCGGGCGAGCGCAGCAAGGGCCTGGACCGGCCGATAGATCATGTCGCCCTCGACCGTGCTGTCCTGGCGCAGCCCGCCGTTGACCCACAGTTGCAGGCGCAGCTCGCCGAATCGGTTCAGCTCCTCGGCGTCCAGCAGCACCAGCGCCGGCCCGACGGGTGTGAACGTCGGATACGACTTCGCCTCGTAGAACTGCGTTTTCGCCAGTTGCACGTCGCGCGCCGATACATCGTTGGTCACCACGAGACCGCAGATATAGTCGGCCAGGTTGTCGGCGGTGATCGCGGTTCCGACAGGCACGTCGCTACCGATCACCAAACCGATCTCCACCTCGTAGTCGAGCAGGCGGACATGCGCCGGCCTGACGATGTCGTCGACAGGCCCGGCGATCGACCCCGACGCCTTACGAAAGAACGTGAGCGGCACCTTCTTCGGGTCCCCTCCGGTGTCCTTCACGTGCGATGCGAAGTTGGTCATCTGGGCAACGACGCGGCACGGCTCGGTCACCGGTGACAGCAGCTCGAGGCTGCTCACCGGCACCGTCTCGGTGCTCGCGGCGGCCCGATCGATCACCGGGCGGTCGGCCAACAGTTGCGCCGTCGTCGTCGCGTCGGTGTCGACCTTGGCCACGGCGTCGGAACTGCCCGCCCACCAGCCGCCGACCGTGCGGTAGATGGAAATAGTCATGAGCGTGCCACTTTCAGGAGTCCCCGGAGACGGGTGATGTCGAATTCGTTGTCGCCACGGATCGCGGTCACCATCGACCGCAGTTCGTGAACTGCTTCCCGGCCGGGTGAGATGCCGAGAAAATCCTTGGTGGCCGGGGGTCCCCACTGGGCCAGACCGGACGCGGTGAACGGCGCCCATCCCGGTTCGAGGGTGTTGTCGAACATGTCCCCGTCGCTGAAGTGCTCGACCAGGAACCCGTCGGGATCGCGCCAGTAGTCGAAGATCTGACTGCCCTGGATATGCCTGCCGATCCCCCACGACCGGTGATACCCCGACTCGCGCAGGTATTCACCGCCCGCCGCGATCGCATCCAGATCGCATACCTGATACGCGGAGTGCACATAGCGGTTCGAGGGACCCAACGCCAGTGCCAGCGTGTGGTGGTCGGCGGGCGTCGAGCCACGATCGCACCGGATGAAGCTCATCGCCGGGCCGCGTTCGCGCTGGCCGGGGTAGTACATGAAGTCGCTGACGATCAACCCGAGGTGGTCGAGGTACCAGTTCAGTGTCTGGATGTACTTCGTGCTCTGCAGCACGACATGTCCCAACCGCTGCACCCGGGCCGGATCGCGCGGGGGGCGCTGCGTGGCGTTGGTGCGGCGCAACTCGTGCCCGAAGTTGAAGGTGTGCGGCTCCTGCGGGGGCAAGCCGGGCAGCTCGTGCGTGCCGGCGACCACGCGAACTGGAATCCCGTTCGGATCGGTGAGGTCCACCGAGACCCCACCGATCGCCTCCGGCAGCCTGCGGGTCCGTGCGCCGGTCGCGCTGGCGAGCCGCTCGACATCGGCCCGGTCGTCGGCAGCGAACGCGGCGCCGACGAAGCGCGAGCGCCGACCGCGCCGGACAACCACGCAGGGCGATCCGGGGTCGGTGCCGCGCAGCTGCAGCGCGTCGCCGGTGTGCAGCACCGTGCTGAAGCCGAACGCTCTGGCGAACGCCTCGGCGCGGGTCAGGTCCGGCTTCTCGAACTCCAGCCAGGCCAGGTCACGAACCTTGATCAGGGGGTCACGCGAGCGGCCCGGGTGCTCTCCCCGCAGCGCTCCCTGCTCGCTGTGAAGACCTCTGTGAGCGTCGATGTGCGTGGTCACAATCTCCTCCTCTGCCGACTGACGATATCGTCACATGCGATGGGAGCGTCAGTCAAGAGATTTTTGACGAAATCGTCACAATTGATGGTTTCATCCACCGTCGGGGCATGACCAATCCGAACGGCACGGCGGCGAACCGGCCCGAGCGGCGCAAGATGCGCACGCGGGCGGCGCCTGTCCGCGCTGCCCAGACGTTCATCGCGGCGGGCACGTTCAACGTGCCGGCACTCGAGATCACTCATGCGGCCGACGTCGGCATGAGTTCGTTCCACAACCACTTCGACAGCAAGGAGAAGCTGTTCCGGGCGGCGGTCACACGAGGTGTCGATGACATCGGTGCATTCTCGACAAGCCGACCAAGGGTGACGAGGATCCGGCGGAGACGTTCGCCCGCAGTTTCCGGCTGGTGAGGCGACTGGCCCGGACCAGCCGGAGCGGGACGACGCCGAGGCCACCGACCGGGTGACCCGCGACATGCTGATCATGTTCGGCGCGCCTGCCGACAAGGCCGCGGAGATCCGCCGCCGGCCGCTGCCCGACCTCGACGAGCTGACCGAGCCCGGCTCCGCGGCGTGATCCGCGCGACGCGTCTGGTTGGTGGGATGACGACTGGGTGGGCGTGCTATTTCGGGTGCGGGCACCGGTGTCCGCCCGGTGGGCTCGCTATGTCCACGAGTTCGACATGGTGGTCGAGCCGAACGCGAGCTTCTATCACGGGCCGAACGATCCGAGGTTCGCAGGCTGACGGCAGTTTCTGCAGGAGGGTCTGCCAAGGCGCATCGCGGCCTCGCCCAGTTCCGTCGCCTGAAGGTGCGCGAGCCGTGGGTGGGGTGGAGCGGTTTCAGCGATGCCGACAGTTACTGGGCGACCGCGCGGAAATGCAGCTGGTGCAATTGCATCCTGAACAGCGGCGCGACGTCGAGCGGCTCGATCAGGGGCTCTTCACAGTTGAGGGTGTAGTCGGGGTGGGGCGTCGGCGATACCGTGGGCGTGGAGTACGTGTCCAGGGTGCCGCGACCGCCGCTGGACGGGCTGATCGACGACCTCTACTACCTGGAGGGTGCGCCGCCGTACGCCCGGCTTACGCTGCCGCCGATGCCCGCGGCCGAGCCGTGTGACCGGCCGGTGACGGTAGAGCAGGTTTGGGGCCGGCCCGCCATTGCTGAGCTGCGGGACCGGCTGGCCACGGCGGACGGACCGCACGAGATGCTGACGCTGCTCGAGGAGGAGCTAATGCGACGGCTGTGCGAGACCGCCGGTCTGGGGCTGGTCCGCGATACGAGCAGCGTCATCGCGGCGACCAGCGGGGCGGTGGCGATCGGCGACCTGAGCGTGGCAGCCGGTGTCAGCACCACTCATCTGGCACAGCGGTTCAAGGAGCTCATCGGCGTCACGCCGAAGCGGCTGGCCCGCACCTACCGCTTCACCGCCACCGTGTTCGCTATCAACCCCGCCGGACCGATCGACTGGGCCGACCTCGCCGGTGGCGCAGGCTACTTCGACCAGGCCCACTTCGGCCACGAGTTCCGGGCGTTCACCGGGCTCACGCCGACCCGGTACGTCGAAGTCCGGCGGCGGTTCCTGCGCGAACATCCCGGCCACGCACTGGAAAGCTGGCCGCTGCCGGCCGATTGATTTCTTACAAGAGCGACAGCTCACGACACGCTAATTTGGGGGCACCCCAAAGCAAAGGAGAGCCCCGTGGGCAAGGTGGTCATGTACAGCTCGGTGTCGGTGGACGGCTTCGTCGCGGACGAGCACGACCAGCCCGGACCGCTGTTCGACTGGTTGTCCAACGGTGACGTCCCGTTGGACGAGAGCGGCGAGATCAAGGTGTCGCAGGTGTCCTACGATTACACCCGGCCGTACTGGGACCAGATCGGGGCGACACTCGTCGGCCGCCACGTCTTCGACATGACGGACGGCTGGGACGGGAAGCCTCCGGGCGGGATCGACCACGTGGTCGTCGTGACGCACCGGCCGGAGCCCGAGGGCTGGGACCCCGAGGCGCCGTTTCACTTCGTCGACGGCGTCGAGGCAGCCGTAGCCAAGGCGCAGGAGCTTGCGGGTGACCGCATGGTCGAGGTCGCCGCTGGCGACGTCGGTGGCCAGGTGCTTGCCGCAGGTTTGGTCGACGAGGTGCGCATGGACGTCGTACCCGTGGTGTTCGGGTCCGGCAAGCGCTACTTCGGGTCGGTCCACGCGCAGCACCTATTGGAGGATCCTGACGTGGTGATTCAGGGCAACCGGGTGCTTCACCTGCGCTATCGGGTGCGCCGTTGACCGATCTGAGCGGGTACGCGAAGAAGTCCACTGCGAACGGTGACACAAGATCGGGCCTCCGGCTGCGTTTGCGCATCGCTGTACCTGGTCGGGCAGCCGACTCCGATCCGCCCCAGCACCTCACCTGCGGCAAGTTCAACTCGAGATCACTGGTTGCCGGTTTCCGTCGTATCTTGGTCGACCCCCAGGAAGAGCGCCACTTCACAATGCAGGGTGCAGTCGGGGTCTGAATCCGCCTGCCTCGAGTAGGGATCGGGCGATGTAGTTGGTGAGGTTGCGGAAGCCGAGGGCGGAGCCGCGCAGGTGCTCCAGGCGGCCGTTGATCGCTTCGGTTGGACCGTTGCTGGTGCCGGGCCGGTCGAAGTAGGCCAGTACGTCAGCGGCTCGCTTGCTCAGGGTGCGGCCGAGCTTGGCGATCTCGACCAGCGGCCTGGGGACGCCGGCGCTGAGCGACTCGATCAGCTTGACCATCAGCTCGCGGCCCGCGGCTGGGTCGGGGTGCCGGTAGGCGGCGATCATCCGCTGGTAGATGCCCCAGGTGGCCTCGACCTCGACGTGCTCATCGACGGCGAACAAGGTCGTGAGTCGGGCGGCCTGCTTGTCGGTGAGCAGGTCGGCACCGGTGTGCAGGGTTCGCCGGGCACGGTAGAGCGGGTCGTTCTTACGGCCGCGGCGGCCGCGGGTGGTCTGCTGAACGCGGCGGCGGCAGTCGTTGAGGGCGTCGCCCGCCAGGCGCACGACGTGGAAGGGGTCCATCACCGCGACCGCGGCGGGGATTTCCTCCGCGGCGGCGGTCTTGAAGTCGGTGACCCCGTCCATCGCGACGACCTCCACGGCCTCGCGCCACGCCTGGGGGCGCTGGGTAAGCCAGGCCTTGAACGCGGCCTTGGAGCGGCCCGGGATCATGTCCAGCAGCCTCGCTGGACCCGTACCGGCGCGCACCGGCGTGAGGTCGATGATCACGGTGACGTACTTGTCCCCGCGGCGGGTGTGGCGCCATACGTGCTCATCGACCCCGATGACCTTCACACCGTTCAACCGGCCGGGATCGTTGATCAGCACCCGTCGGCCCTCGGCCAGGGCCGCGTCGTTGGCGGTGTTCCACGCGACGCCGAGCCCTTGGGCGACGCGAGCGATGCTCGAGTGCTGACACACGATCGCCTCCAGCGCCCAAGCCAGTCCACGACGCGACAGCTTGGCCCGCGGCTCGGCCGCGCGGCTGGTGTCCTGGCGCCACACATGCCCACACCCGGTGCACCGGTACCGGCGGATCGTCACCAGCAGGGTGGTCGGTCGCCAGCCCACGGGCCCGTGCGCCAGCTCCCGCGTGACGGTGTCCCGGAGTCTTCCTGCACACCCGCAGCGTCGGCACCAGCCCTCGGTGCCGTCATCGGCCTCCAGGACCCGGCACGCCAGGACCGCGCGATCGGGCTCCAGACGCTGGCCGACCACGACTAGGCCGAGCTCATCCAGGTGGCAGAACGTGGTCAGGTCAGGGCAGCCGAAGGTAGCGTCAGGCACGTCGAAGTCTTCCAGATAGGCGGCGCAGGAACCTCCATCCTCGGAAGACCTCGACACCTACCCCGGGACCGACGCGCCAGCCACGACGGATGTGGGAACCCGGCCATGCGAATCCCCCTGTTGTAGTGATTACACCGATGCCCGGTCGCGGCTCGTGTCGAGCTCGATGTCGATGAGCATGTCTTCTTGTCCCCCGACGAGGCCGCGGCGTCCGGCTTCTACGAGAAGCGTGCGCGCATCGACCCCGAAGCAGTCGGCGGCCGCCTCGGCGTGACGCAAAATCGAGTACATCGAGCAGCAGTTGGGCACCTGAGTCGATCGAGTGCTCACGCCCCTTGTCCTGACTGCAGCAGTCTTACGGCCGATTCGAAGATCAACCGAGTGTGCAAATCGAACAGCTTGATCAAGTCCACTGAATCTCCTCCGACTTCCTTGGCGATGAACAAGCCGTCGGCGCCGGCGATGGCATAGGTGGTGAGCAGACGCACGTTCTCCTCCTCGAGTCCAGGAGCGACATCGCGCACAATCTGCGCGAAATGGTGGAACGCGTTGTCACGGACCTGAAGAAACATCTCTCGTGCCCGCGGTTCGACCGGACGGTGCTCGAGGGCCAGCATCAGCCCCAGGCGCAGGAAATCAGGCGCATCCAGCAGCGCCTTGGCCACCTGCGTCCCCAGCTCGAACGCCAGCGTCCGGGCGGCCTCCCCGCCGGGCAGCTCGAGTGCGGCGAGCCACCGCTGGTAGCTGCGCTCGATCACCGCGGCGATCAAGTCGTCCTTGTCGGTGAAGTGCCAGTAGACCGACGTCGGCGGCAGGCCGCTCTTCTTGCTGACCAGCGAGATGGTGGTGCCATCGTAGCCGCGCTCGGTGGCCACTTCGGTGGCCGCGTCGAGGATTCGCTCGCGCGACTGCTCGCCGTTGGCGCGGGTGCGCCGCGGCGCGCGGGCTGTGGGCTTCGAATCCCCAGCGGGGGTGGGCGTTGTCACGCTGCCTCCTTTTCAGGTGTTGACGATCACACTACCCAAGCTTAATGTATGGAGCGCTACATTAACAATTGGAAGAAGGAGTCGATCGTGACCGATCAGATGACTTACGACGTAGCGATCGTCGGCTACGGCCCGGTCGGCGTCACCGCCGCGAACCTGCTGGGCCAAATGGGCCTGAAGGTCCTCGTGGTCGAACGCGATCCCGACATCTATGCGCGCGCCAGGGCAATCTCCACCGACGAGGAAGTGATGCGTATCTGGCAGCAGATCGGGCTGGCCGACCGCCTCAACGCCGATATGCAACCCGGCTGTGGTGCGAACTTCGTCGACGCCAAGGGCGTGCCGTTCGTGCAGCTGCTGCCGGCATCCCGGGGTAACGGGCACCCGCCGCAGCAGTTCCTGTACCAACCCGCGCTGGAACAGGTGCTGCGGGCCGGGGTGGACCGGTTCCCCAACGTGTCGGTCCTGCTCGAACACGAGTGCCTGCGAGTCATCCAGCGCACCGACTCCGTCGAGTTGATGCTCGCGGATCTCACCGTCGACGAATTCCGGAGAATCCGGGCCTCCTACGTAATCGCCGCCGACGGCGGCTCGAGCTCGATCCGCGGTCAGCTGGGCATCGGATTCGGTGGGCGGACCTACGCCGAGCGCTGGATCGTCATCGACACCAAAGTCCTCGAGGAATGGCCGGGCCATGACCGGCTCCGGTTCCGCTGCAACCCCGAACGGCCCACCGTCGACTGCCCCACTCCGCTGGGTCACCACCGTTGGGAATTCCCGGTGCGCGACGACGAGGACGAGCGCGACCTGCTCAACGAGGGCGCGATCTGGAAGGTGCTGCGCGGGCAAGGAATAACCGAGGAGAACGTCAAGATCCTCGGCTTCGCCTGCTACAGCCACCACGTCCGGTTCGCCGACCGGTGGCGGGTGGGCCGGGTCTTCCTGGCCGGCGACGCCGCCCATGCGATGCCGCCGTGGATCGGCCAGGGCATGTGCGCCGGCGTGCGCGACGTGGCGAACCTGTGCTGGAAACTCGGCGCGGTGCTGTCCGGATCGCTGTCCGAATCCGTGCTCGACACCTACCAGGCCGAGCGGCTACCGCACGTACGAGAGGTGACCAACCGCGCGGTAAAGACCGGCAAGCTGATCATTCAGCACAACCCTTGGCGCGCGGCGGCACGCAACCACATCTTCCGCACCGCGAGCAAAGTACCCTACTTCCTCACCTGGCTGCGCGACCATCGATGGATCCCCGATGCCCGCTACCGCGACGGTCTCGTCGCCGACAACGGCAACGGCGCCGCCGGTTGGCTGATTCCTCAGCCCCGGGTGATCGACGAGAAGGGCGACCCGGTGCGCCTCGATGACGTCGTCGGCGGCCGCTGGACGGTGCTGCACACCGGCCCGGCAACGGACTTCCGGGCCTGGCGAACCGCTGGCGTCCCCATACTGCAAGTCACGCCGCCGCACAGTGTTCCGAGCGCCGACTGCATCGTCGACAGCGACCGATCGCTGACTCGTTGGCTGAAGAAGAAGGGCGCCTCCGTGGTGGTCGTGCGGCCCGACGGGTTCGTCTACGCCGGCGCCGAACAGGATCAGCCGCTGCCGCCACCCCCGGCCGGATTCGCGGCGTAAAGGAGAAGCAATGACCACCGACACCCTGACCGAACGCGTCCTACGCGTCAACGGAAAAGACATCTTCGTCGCCGACACCGGCACTGGTCCGCCCGTGGTGCTGCTGCACGGCGGCGGGCCCGGCGCATCGGGCGTATCGAATTACTCGCGCAACATCGAACCCTTGGCCCAGCACTTCCGGGTCCTCGTGCCCGATATGCCCGGTTACGGCCGCTCAGCCAAGGGCGTCGACGGCAGCGATCCGTTCGGATACCTCGCCGATCACATCCGGGGAATGCTCGACGTCCTCGGCATCGACCGGGCGCACCTGGTGGGCAACTCCTACGGCGGAGCATGCGCGCTGCGCCTGGCCCTGGATACCCCGCATCGGGTCGACAAGCTCGTGCTGATGGGCCCCGGCGGCGTCGGAACAACCCGCGGACTCCCCACGGCCGGCCTCAAAAGCCTGCTCGGCTATTACGGCGGCGACGGGCCGAGCCTGGACAAGCTGCGCACGTTCATTCACACGTATCTCGTCTACGACGGCGATGCCGTGCCGGACTCGCTCATCCAAACCCGGTACGAGTCCTCGATCGACCCCGAGGTCGTCGCCAACCCGCCCCTGCAACGCCCGTCGAGTCCGCGCACGCTGTGGCGGATGGACTTCACCCGGGACCCACGGCTAGCCAGGCTGGCGACGCCGACGCTGGTGATGTGGGGGCGAGATGACAAGGTCAACACGCCGCGCGGCGCAGCGATGCTGGGGCGGCGGATGCCCAACGCCGACGTCCTGCTGACCGCCAATACCGGCCACTGGGTCCAGTGGGAACGGGCGGACTTCTTCAACGCCGTCACCACCGCATTCCTGAAAGGCTGATATCGAATGTCCACCACCATCACCCCCTCTGTGTTCGGCAACGTCCACCTGGGTTATGTCGTCGTCGAAACCGACAAGTTCGGTGACTGGAAACGCTTCGGTCGCGAGGCAATCGGGATGCACCTCGACGACATGACACCCGACATGGTGCGATTCCGCCTGGACGCCAACGAATGCCGCGTGCTGCTGCGGCGCGGGCCGGCCGAAGACGTCGTCACAGTGGGTTGGCACCTCGACAACGATGCCACCTTCGACGAGATCTCGCGGCGCGTCGTCGACCACGGGGTGCCTGCCGTCGAGGGCACGGACGAGGAAGCCGAGCTCCGCGGCGTCGAACGGTTCCTGAGATTCCCCGGACCCAACGGCTTGACCCAGGAGATCTACACCACCGCCCGCACCTCGCCCCTGCCACTGGACATCCCCGGCAGCGGATTCGTCACCGGCGCAGGCGGACTCGGTCACGTGGCGCTCACCACGAAGAAGCCGCACCTGGTGCGCGGGTACTACAACCACGTCTTCGATGCGCGACTGTCGGACTACATCGACGAGACGATCAACGGCATGAAGCTCAAGATCCGCTTCCTGCGGGTCAACGAACGTCACCACTCGGTGGCGATCGCGTCGGTGAACATCTTGCCGATCAACCCGATTCGCACCCGCGTTCAGCACATCAACGTCCAGGCGGTCACCCTGGACGACATGGTGGCCTCGTATCAACGGGTCAACGAACTCGGCTTCGAGATGGCGCTGTCGGTCGGTCAGCACACCAACGACAAGGAGCTCTCCTACTACGCGCGAACGCCATCGGGGTTCGAATGGGAGGTCGGATGGAACCCGATCGTCGTCGACGAAGCCACCTGGAAAACCACCACCCACCAAGGGATCAGCATCTGGGGTCACACCCCGGAGGGGCAGACCGTCATCGACAAACTCAGTCAATTCGAGGTGGCCGCACGATCCTTGCTTCATCGGGAAGACACCATGGCGGCGCTCAGCGCTCCCGGGATCGCCGACGACCAACTACTTCGACCTGAGGAACTGACGCGTGTCCGTGCTGGTGGGCGGTGACGGCTTCGTCGGATCTCGGGGTTGCCGGTTGTGGCCCGTTGCCGAGGCGGATCCCGGCGCTGCAATGGACGTTGTCACTTTCGACTGTGGCATCGGACTCGACAGACTGACCGGTCCGTACGCCGTTGGGTAGGTCTACGCCGATGCACCCGGCGGCCCAGCTTCGCAGCCTGAATTGGTGGGTCGGTCAGACCACAGCCGGCCTCAACGACGCGAGACCTCCCTCGGGCGAAATCGCCCGATCACCGGCGGACAGCAGACCAGGCTCTACGCGACGGTGCGGGGAACGACGTCGGGGTCGGGTAGTGGTCGCTGGCAGATCTCGTGAGCCTCGTCGGCGGGGATACCGAACATGCGGAGCAGATCTTCGGTGACGTGGTCGGTCGCTTCGGAGTCGTCGCGGTCGGGGTGGTCGTGCAGCAGCTGGCCGAGGCACAGTGCTGCGCCGGTCACGATGGTCATGGCCAATTCGGGGTCGCGCACGTTGAATCGACCGGCCCGTGCCGCGGCTTCGATGTCGCGGCGGGCTCGGGGGGCGAGACCCTTGCCCGAGGCGGCCAGAGCGAGCCCGTTGTGCAGCAGGACTTTGCTGAGGTCGGGGCTTCTGCGATGCAGGCGTCCGGTGAGGCGGAAGCTCTGCGCGAAGATGTCGGCGGGGTCGTCCAGGCCGACGGTGAGTTGGTCGAGCGCGGCGCCGTGGACCTCGAGGGCGGCTTCCACTGCTGCATGGAAGAGCTCGTCCTTGCTCTGGAAGTGGTTGTAGAAGGACCCCATTCCGACGTCGGCGGCTTGGGTGATCTCGAGGATCGGCGCGTTCAACTTTCCGGCCGCCATGAAGGACTGGGCTGCGCGTACGAGTGCGGCGCGGGTCCGCGCCTTGCGCCGTTCCAGGCGGTTCGGTTCGGCGTCGATCCGTTCGGGCATCTCCACTCGCCTCCTGGGGGTGGTTCGATCCGCTCACTCTAACTCACTCGCCAGTAGTGACGAATTCCTCAAAAACCCTTGACTGCCGATATGGTCATAAGTGAAGATATCGTCAGTTGATTGAGAGGAGTGGTCAATGAACGACCACCACGACCCGCATGCCGGTCTGCACAGTGAGCAGGGCCCCCTGGTGGGCGAGCACCGGGGGAAGGCCGCCGAGCCGATCATCAAGGTGTACGACCTGGCGTGGCTGGAGTTCGAGAAGCCCGACCTCGATCGGGCGGAAGCGTTCGCCCATGCCTTCGGTTTTACGACGGCGCTTCGCACCGCACACGAACTACAGCTGCGCGGGACAGACCCCGGTTCGCCCTGCGTGCTCATCCGCCGAGGCTCGCGTTCGCGGTTCGTCGGTCCCGCCTTCCGGGCGGCCGACTCGACCGACGTGCTGCGACTGGCGGACGCGGTCGGAGGTGCGGTCGTGCCCCTGCCCGAGAGTCTGGGCGGGGTCTCGGTCGATCTCGTTGATCCCAGCGCTCTGGGAGTCCGCGTCGTGTCCGACACGTTCGAGCTGCCGGCGCTGGCCGCCCAGGCCCCGCTCCCACTCAATTTCGGACACCTCGGCGGGCGGGTGAACGCCACCCAGCGGCCACCCCGCGCGCCGGCCACCGTGCAACGGCTCGGTCACGTCGTGCTCCAGACGACCAGGTACCTCGAAACGCTCAACTGGTACCTCGAGCACCTCGGACTGATCGTCAGCGACTTCCTCTACTACCCCGGGCAACGGGCCCGGGGCCCGATCATGAGCTTCATCCGCTGCGACCGGGGCGCCACGCCCACCGACCATCACACGCTCGCGATGGTTCTCGGCCCGGCCAACCGCTATGTGCATTCGGCCTATCAGGTCGCCGACCTCGACTCCCTCGCGGCAGGTGGCGAATATCTGCTCGACCAGGGCTACCGCCGGTCCTGGGGCATCGGCCGGCACATCCAGGGCAGCCAAATCTTCGACTACTGGCGCGACCCGGACGGATTCATCGTCGAGCACTTCAGCGACGGCGATCTCTTCGACAGCACGCTCGACGCGGGCTGGGCACCGATGACCGCGTCCGGACTGGCCCAATGGGGGCCGCCCGCCACCAAAGACTTCCTCGGATTGAACCCCGGTCGGGAATCACTTCAGGAACTGCGCGCCATTGTCAACGCGCTGCGCGCCGACAACGAATTCGACCTCCACCGCCTCCGCGGCCTTCTGAAAGTTGCCAGCTCATGACCATCTCTGTTATCCGCACCGCCGACGCCTGGTGGGTCGTCACACCCACCGGTGCCGCACAGGTAGACACCGAGGCCACCACCACCGCCCAACTGCTGGCCGACCGACCAGCCGTCGAGGCAGCGGCGTCCAGCGAGGGCACCGTGCCCGTCGAGACCCTCTCGTTGCTCTCCCCGGTCACCGCCCCCTGCCGGGTGGTCGCACAGATGACGAACTTCGCCTCGCACGTCGAGGACGCCGGGATGAACCCCGACACCATTCCGCTGACCTTCTTCCGAAAGGCATCCGGTTCGATCAGCGGCCCCAACGACGACGTGATCCGTCCTGCCCATGTCCGGCTCCTGGACTACGAGGTGGAGATCGGGCTCGTCCTCGCCCGCGACATCCCGGTCGGGACGGCGATCACCGCAGACACTCTCGCCGATTACGTTGCCGGCCTGGTTGTCACCAACGACATCTCCGCGCGTGACGTCCAGCTTCCCAAAACGCAGTTCTACGAGGCCAAGTCATACCCGACGTTCACCCCGGTCGGCCCCGCGCTGGTGCTGCTGGACGGTGACGAGCTGAAGCGATTCACCGACCTGCGCCTGCGGCTATGGGTCAACGGCGAGCCACGCCAGAACATGACCGTGGCCGACATGATCTACCAGCCGACCGAGACTCTGCAGGCGCTGACCCGGTTCCAACGCCTCGATGCCGGGGACTTGCTGCTGACCGGAACACCGGTCGGAACGGCACTGAGCGCCCCACCGAAGCCGATCGCAATCCTCTCCTCCCTGCTGCCGCCGGCAGTCAAATGGAAGCTCTTCTTCGCGGGCCAGGCCAAGAATTCGAACTATCTGCAGGACGGCGACCTCATCGAAGCCACCGTGTTCACAGACGACGGGACCATCGACTTGGGGCGCCAGCGCACGGTGGTGAGGTACGCGCGATGACCACCGACCTGCTGTGGCCGCGTTACGCAGCGCCCACGGATCTCACGACGATCGAGGCCGTGCCGCTGCGCGATCGGGGACTTCCGGGGTCCACCTATGCGTTGCTCACACGCGCGGCCCGCATGTGGCCAGATCGCCTCGCGCTCACCGTCCTACCGGACGGCGCACGGTGGCGGGAGCCGGTGCAGCATAGTTTCTCGGAACTACTCGACGATGTTCACCGTTACGCGAACCTGCTCCATCGGCTGCGGGTGCGGCGCCACGACGCGGTCGCCTTGATGGCACCCAACTGCGCCGAGTTGGTCCCCGCGACTCTCGCCGCACAGCTCGCCGGCATCGCTGCGCCCATCAACGCCGCACAATCGCAGCAGCACATCACTGAACTGTTGCGCCGCTCAGGTGCCCGGGTACTCGTCGCGGCCGGACCGGAACTTGCGCCGGACACCTGGGACGCCGCGCACCGAATTGCGGTGAGCGGACGTGTGGACGCCGTGCTGGTCTTGCGGCCCACCGGCGCCACCGGCGCGCCTGAGGACCTGCCCGAGGTCGACGGAGTGCAGATCGGCTACATCGGTGCGCTGTCGGCCGATATCGACACCTCCGACTTCGTCGGTGATCCCCCCCGCGGGTTCGACGTGGCCGCACTGTTTCACACCGGTGGTACCACCGGTGTTCCGAAGCTGGCCGCCCACACCCACGACAACGAGGTCGCCAATGCCTGGATGCTGGCCGCGAACTCGTTGTGGGACTCCGACTCCGTCGTATTCGCCGCCCTGCCGCTGTCCCATGTCAATGCCTTGATGGTCACGCTGTTGGCACCGCTGTTCAAGGGCCAGGGTGTGGTGTGGGCCGGCCCGCTCGGGTATCGCGACCCGGTACTGTCCAGCGAATTCTGGAAGATCGTCGAGCACTACAGGATCGCGTCGATGAGCGCGGTGCCCACCGTATATGCGGCCCTCGCGCAGCGCCCGGTCGATGCCGACATCAGTAGTCTGCGATTCGCAATGGTGGGAGCGTCGCCTCTACCGACTGCGCTCACCACGAAGTTCCAGGAACACACGAATGTGCCCCTTCTCGAAGGCTACGGCCTGACGGAGGCAACCTGTGCGAGTGCCCGCAGCTTCACCGACGCGCCACGACCTGGTTCGGTCGGGCTACGGTTGCCCTATCAGCAGGTCAAAGTGGTACGCGTCCGTGATGACGGCACGTGGGAGGACCTGCCCACCGGAGCGACCGGAGTGCTGGCGATCAGCGGTCCCACGGTGTTCGCCGGCTATGCCGCCGCCCACGACGAACACGGATACGTTCTCGACGGCATGGGCAAACTGGTCGACGGTTGGCTCGACACCGGCGACCTGGCGCGCGTCGACAGCGACGGTTTCATCTACCTGGTCGGACGCGCGAAGGACGTCATCATCCGGGGCGGGCACAACATCGATCCAGCCGTCATCGAAGACGCCCTTCTGACCCATCCGCAGGTCACCGCGGTCAGCGCGGTGGGACGCCCCGATGCCCACGCCGGTGAAGTGCCCGTTGCCTACGTCACCGTTGTCGCCGACGCCGGCATCACCGCGCAAGAGCTACAAGCCTGGGCGGGCGAGCGTGTCCCCGAACGGGCCGCGGCACCCAAGGCGGTGACCATCCTCCCCGCGTTGCCCGTCACGGCGGTCGGCAAGCCCTACAAGCTCGCACTGCGCGCCGACGCGACACGGCGCGAGCTCGAGCATGCCCTCGCCACCATCGCAGGAATCGACCGCATCCATGCGTCCGTAGAGGACGGTTCGATCCTGGCAACTGTCGAGATCGACGGATCTGCCAGCGAACCGACGGTCAAGGCGATCTTGGACCGATATGCGATCAATTGGAAGGTAATGGTGCGAAAGTGACCACCACATCCCTGATTTTGGCACTCTGCCTCGCAGTCTTCTACCTACTGCTCGGCGTGGGCAAGATAGCGGCAACCTCGCCGATGCGGGAACGGGCCGCCCACGTCGGTATGCCCGTCAGCACGTATCGGGGCATCGGTGCGCTCGAGGTCGCCGGTGCAGCCGGTCTCCTGATCGGCGGACTCGTGCCGGCGCTCGGCGCCGCAGCCGGCATCGGGCTCCTGCTCCTGATGGTCGGTGCCGTTGTTACGCACGTACGAAACGGTGATGGATTGCGTGAGATGACGCCCGCCGTCGTCGTCGGCGTAGCAATCGTTGCCTACCTCGTAGTCCTGTTCGGATCGATCCGATGAGCGAGCGGGTTGTCCCGGTCGTCATCGTCGGTGCCGGACCGACCGGACTGACCGCCGCCACACTGCTGGCTCAGCACGGTGTCGAGTGCCTGATCCTCGAGCGCTGGGAGGGCGTCTATGCACAGCCGCGGGCGGTCCACCTCGACGGTGAAATTCACCGGATCGTGGCACACCTCGGGACCGCTGACGAGTTCGCGGCGATCTCCCGGCCGTGCCTCGGGTTGCGGCTACTCGACCGGAACATGCGAGTTCTCACCGAGTTCCACCGAGACCCCGGTCCGGGCGTCCACGGCTACCCCGAGGCCAACATGTTCGACCAGCCGCAGTTCGAGGAGATGCTGCGCGCGAATCTGGAACGGTACCCGAGGGCCTCTCTCCGCGGGAATGTAGAGGTTACCGGGCTGGACGACGACACGACCGGCAGCATTCGCGTCGACTTCACCGACCGAAGCACCGGTGTGCACGAATCGGTGCGGACCAGATACGTCTTGGGCTGTGACGGCGCCAACAGCCTGGTCAGAGATCACATTCACGCAACGATGCGGGACCTGAAGTTCGAACAACGCTGGCTGGTCGTCGACGTCGCTACCACTGCAGACCTCGGCCAGTGGGAGGGCGCGCACCAGGTATGCGACCCCGTGCGCGCGGCAACGTACATGCGGATCGGAAAAACTCGCTACCGCTGGGAATTCCGGCTGAAACCCGGTGAGACCGCCGATGACTATCGCGCAATGGCTCGACTGCATCCCCTCATCTCGCCATGGACAAGGAACATACCGGTCGAAGACCTGAAGCTTGTCCGCGTGGCCGAGTACACCTTTCGAGCCCGAATCGCGGACCGATGGCGCGACGGGCGCGTGTTCCTGCTCGGCGACGCCGCCCATCTCACACCGCCGTTCATCGGACAGGGGATGGGTGCAGGGATGCGCGACGCGATGAACCTCTCCTGGAAACTTGCAGGCGTCCTCAGCGGGGATCTGCCTGAGAGCGCACTGGACACCTACGAGATCGAACGCAAGCCCCACGCGCTGGCACTGATCCGGCGGGCCAAGTTCGTCGGAATGGCCATGACCGAAGGCGGCGAACTCGGCAACCTCATCCGTCGTATCGTCGTACCGCTGCTGCACCGAATGCCGGGCCTCAGCGACAAGGTCATGGACGGCGAGACCCCGGCGCTTCACCGCTCCAGTCTGATAGAGCGACCGCGACTACGCCGAAGCCGAGCGGGCCGCCTGATCCCGAATCCGGACCTCGACCAGGGTCGCCGGTTCGCCGAAGTCGTCGCCCGCCGATTCGCGGTTGTCACCTCCATCCCCCCGACATCGAAACAACGCACCGACATCGAACAACGTGGTGGCACAGTCCTGCTGGCTCAACCGGACACCGATCTGCACCGCTGGCTACGCCGCGGCCGCGCGCGCGCTGCCATCGTCCGGCCCGACGGCACCGTCCTCCGTAGCGGCAACGAACTGTCCGCCCTCTGCACCGCCCTTCCCCGCTTCCACACCGACCACTCGTCAACGTTTCTGACACAGTGAGCCACCCCCGAAGGGGTCTCCAATGCGCACGCGCGCAGAAGCTCCGAGCTCCCGGGCCCGACATGTACTCGCGCAGGCCATGCTCGACCCCGACCTCCATTACACCGCGCTTCGCGGACCCGGACCGGTGGTGTGGTTGTCGCGAGGCATTGTCAGGCTGGTGAACAGCCCAACCGCCGGGAGGATTGGCGGTCGTTGCCACTGCCGCGTCGTACAAGGGATTCCGGTAGCCACGCGAGATCCTCGCCCATCGCGTGTGGCTGCATCACCGGTTCCAGTAGTTTCCGTGAGGTCTAGGAGGTGATGTTCGAACGCGGCGTCGTCGGTGTCGCACAAATCTATCCGGCAGTGCTGCACCAGGTTCGGGCAGGACTACGCAAACCAGCTTCGCCGACGTCGACCGCCACCCCGGGGACAAGTGGCACCTCGACGAGGTGTTCATCCGCATCAACTGCACGCAGCACTACCTGTGGCGCGCCGTCGACCAGCATGGCGTCGTCTCGACGTGCTGGTCCAATCGCGCCGAAACACCATGGCGGCCAGGCGGTTCTTTCGCACGCAAGAGCTCCGGCTGCCACCATCTCCTTACGATCCCGTAACTTACGGTGCCGTAACTTACGCTAGGGTAGCCACATGGCCATCTCAGATATTCAGGAATTTGCGCATCTGACGGACGCGGATGTCGAGGCCCTCGGCCGAGAGCTCGACGCCATCCGTCGCGACATCGAGGAATCCCGCGGCGAACGCGACGCCCGATACATCCGCAACACCATCAGGTTGCAGCGCAGCCTCGAGCTCGCCGGGCGAGTGACCCTGTTCGGCAGCCGTCGCCGTCCGCTGTGGTTGCTCGGCACGGGTCTGCTCGGCGTGTCGAAGATGATCGACAACATGGAGCTCGGACACAACGTGATGCACGGGCAATGGGACTGGATGAACGACCCCGAGATCCACTCGGTGAGTTGGGAATGGGACAACGCCGACCCGTCAGCGCACTGGAAGCAAACCCACAACTATTTGCACCACAAGTACACCAACATCCTAGGCATGGACGACGACGTGGGATTCGGCCTGATCCGGGTAACCCGGGACCAACGGTGGAAGCCGTTCAACGCCGGCAACCTCGTCTACAACGCGTTGCTCGCGCTGCTGTTCCAATATGGCGTCGCTATCCAACACCTCGAACTCGGCAAGGTCGCCAAAGGCCGAGACGACCGCGCCGAAACCCGGCGAAAACTTCGTGAGGTGGGCCAGAAGGTGGGCCGACAGATCGGCAAGGACTACGTGTTGTACCCCGCGCTCACCGGTCGGGCGTGGAAGTCCACCCTGACGGCCAACATCACTGCCAACGGGATCCGCAATCTGTGGACCAACGCGGTGATCTTCTGTGGGCACTTCCCCGACGGCGCCGAGAAGTTCACCAAGGCTGAAGTAGACAACGAGACCCAGGCACACTGGTATCTGCGACAGATGCTCGGCAGCGCCAACATCTCCGGTGGTCCGTTGATGGATTTCATGACCGGCAACCTCAGCTACCAGATCGAACACCACCTGTTTCCAGACCTGCCATCCAACCGGTATGCCGAGATCGCCGCGCGGGTGCGCGAATTGTGCAGCAAGTACGATCTGCCCTACACCAGCGGTCCGTTCGTCGTGCAGTACCTCAAGACGTGGCGCACGATCGCGAAACTGTCGCTGCCGAACAAGTACCTCAAAGACACTTCGGACGCCGCTCCCGAGACCGCATCCGAACGCGGCTTCGGCGGCACGTCGGTTGTCGATCCCGTCACCGGCCGGCGGCGCGGACTGGCCACCACAATCCGTCAGAACCGCCGGATTCGTGGTGTGCGCCGACTGCTTGGGATGCGCTGATCGGGTCGTGACCGAGTCGACCGACCGCTGGAGCGGGTCCCGGCCCCTTCCTCTCCGATCCGATCACGTCGCACGCCCACGCTCGCGGCATTCGGTGCGTCAAAACCCTTCGGGGACGTACGAGTCACGATCACCGTTCGTAATCGTGTCGAGCCGCTGTCGCGGCATAGTCCAGTGCGTAGCGCCACGCACCATTGTGGTGGCCAGTCGTCGGCGCTCCGAGCACGGTGCATTGACGAGCCGGGCGACCCTCGTCGGTCGTCACGATCTTGCAGTCGAGGTCGGACGCGACGGCCGCTGACCGTATGAGCTCTACTGACGCGTCCGCTCCACGACCCAGGCCGCGACCTGCGCCCGGGAGGTGAATCCCAGTTTCGCCAGGATGTGCTCCACGTGCCCTTGGGCGGTGCGGGGTGAGATCACCAGGCGGCCGGCGATGGCCTGATTCGTCAGGCCTTCGGCGATCAGGTCGGCGACTTGGCGTTCCCGCTTGGTCAGACGCGGCGACGCGTCGATGTCGGGAGGGGAGGTGGGTTGTTCGTTGAGGGCATAGGCGATCGCTGCATCGAAGCCGAGACTTCGGCCCCTGCTGTGTGCGGCCGCAAAAACTCTGTCTCCGAGTTCCTTCCGGACCTCTTTGTTGCAGTCCTGATGATAAACAAGCAAATTGGAATGTATGACGGCACGACTGCCGACCGACCCCGCCAGCCCTTCTGCCGCCCCCATCAGCGTTGCGGCCCGTTGTGCGTCGCCCTGTTGGCAGGTGATCCAGGCCAGCGCCTCGAGGCAGGCTGTGGCGACGCGGGGGGTGTGCACTTGCCGGGTCAGCTCGAGCGATTGTTCGAGGACCCGGATCGCGCGATCGGTATCGCCCTGTCGCCACACATCGATGCCCATGGCCCACAAAGAGTGGGCCCGATACATCTTCTCGCCATATCGTTCCGTAATCGCGAGGGCACGTTCGTGGCATTCGATCGCCCGGTCCGTCTGACCGGACAGTCCGTAGGCCGTTCCCAACGGGTACAGGAGGCTGGTTTCGAGTGTGCGATCTCTCCGTGCACTGAACTCGACGAGAGCGGATTCGAGGTGGGAGCATGCTCGCTCGAGATCACCGCTGTAGAGGGCCAGCATGCCGTCGGCGCAGTCGCTGTAAGCCTGCAGCACGGGGTCGCTCGTGTGCGCGGTGAGAGTCCGGGCCTTTGCGACGAGCGCCGCCCCTTTCTCGAGGTCTCCCTGGCTATTAGCCATCACGCTGTCGTAGCAGAGCGCCTTGACCCGTTCGAGAGTTGTTGCACCGCTGCGGCGATCGAGGAGTTGGTCGATCCAGCGCCGTCCCTCGTTGTAGAGGCCTTGGGAGCTCCAGAACCAGTACAGCGCGGCGGCGATGCGCAGGCCGGCGGCGGGATCATCGTCGATGCTGAATTCGAGGGCCTCGCGCAGGTTCGGTTGTTCCCGCTTCAGCCGGGCGATCCAGTCGAGCTGTTGTGCGCTGATCCATTCGGCTTCCGCGTCGACCGCCAACGCCTCGTACCAGGCCCGGTGCCTGCGGCGCACGGGCAGGGATTCGCCGGTCTGCTCGAGTTTCTCGTAGCCGTACTCGCGGAGGGTCTCGAGCATCCGGAACCGCACCACCGACCCGTGCTCCTCCCGGATCAGGATCGACTTCTCCACCAAGGATGTCACCGTGTCCAGTAGCTCGTCCGGATCCAAGCCCGCGCCGCACACCTGCTCCGCGGCATCGAGTTCGAAGCTCCCCGCGAACACCGCCAGCCGACCCCACACCAGTTGTTCTCCAGCGGTGCACAACTCGAAGCTCCAGTCGACGGACAACCGCAGCGTCTGTTGCCGCGTCGGCGCACCCCGGCTGCCACGGGTCAGCAGGGCATAGCGGTCGGTCAGCCGCTCGAGGATCTGCTCGGGCGACATCGCCCGCAACCGGGCCGCCGCCAATTCGATCGGCAACGGCAACCCGTCGAGCCGGTGGCAGATCCCCGCCACAGCCGCCGCGTTCTCCTCGGTGAGCGCGAACCCCGGAACCGCGGCAGCGCCGCGTTCGGCGAACAACGACACCGCATCGTATTTGGGCAACCCGCGCAACGAGGTCTGCCGCTCCGGATCCGGGACGGCCAGCGGGGGAACTCGCAGCACCGCCTCCCCACCGATGCCCAGGGGTTCACGACTGGTGGCCAGAATCCGCACCCGCGGACACGCCCGCAACAGGAGGCCGGCGAGCTCGGCGATCGCGTCCACCATGTGCTCGCAGTTGTCGAGGACCAACAGCACCTCTCGCGGCGCGAGGAACTCGATCAGAACCTCACGCAGCGGCCTCGCCGAGTGGTCTCGCATCCCCACTGCGCCGGCGACGGCGTCGACCAGCGACGACTCGTCCCGCAGTTCACCCAGCTCGACCAGCCGCACACCGTCCGCGTACTCGCGTTGCACACTCGCCGCGACCCGCATCGCCAGCCGCGTCTTGCCGACACCCCCGATCCCCGTCAGCGTCACCAGCCGAGACCCGGCCAGCCGGCTCTTCGTGTCGGTCAGCTCGTGCCGGCGGCCGACGAAACTGGTCATCTCCAGGGGGAGACTGCCCGTCGCGCCGAGCGTGGACGGAACCGGCGAGCCTCGTCCGCCGCGCGACGTCGGTTGCTCGTCGCTGCCCTGCGCGTCGGGTTCCGCCCGGAGAGCCATCTCGTCGACGGGAAAGCCGTGGTTGCGTTCCAGGCCTCGCAATTCCTCACCGAGCTCGGCGGCGGTAGCCGGGCGCTGACCGGGGGTCCGGGACATCGCCCGCGCGATCGCCGCGGACACGTCGTCGGGGATCCCCCGCTCCCGCAGGTCGGGCACCTCCTGTGTGGTGATCCGCAGAAATTGTGCGACCACCTGCTCCCCACTGCGCCGTTCGAACGCGGCATGCCCGGTGAGCGCGCTGAACAGGGTGGCGCCGAGCCCGTAGACGTCGGCGGCCGGGCTCGGTGAATCCCCCGCGAGCACCTCCGGCGCCGTGTAGGCCGGCGACCCGGTGACGGCGCCGGTGGCGGTCTCGAAGCCACCGGTGATGTGCGCGATCCCGAAATCGGTCAACTCCGGCTCACCGTAATCGGTGAGCAGAATGTTCGCCGGTTTGACGTCGCGGTGCAGGATCCCGAGCCGGTGCGCCGACTCCACCGCACCCGCCATCTTCACCCCCAGCCGCAACGCCTGATCCAACGGCAGCGGACCGTCGCGGCGGATCCGCGCGTCCAGGGAATCCTGCGAGTGGAACGGCATCACGATGAAGGGACGGCCGCTGACGGTGGCACCGACCTGCAGAATGTTGACGATGTTCGGGTGCCCGGTCAGCCGGCCCATCGCCCGCTGTTCCCGGAAGAAGCGGGCCCGGTTCTCCTCGTCGAGTTCGACGGTCAGTACCTTCACCGCCACCGTGCGGTC
>SEEV01000661.1 GCA_004211695.1 Rhodococcus sp. (in: high G+C Gram-positive bacteria) | reverse complement strand
CTGCGGATCGACGACACGCTGCGTCCCGGTGTGGTGAGCATGCCGCACGGGTGGGGCCACGACGGACCGGGCCTGCGGACGTCCCGGTCGGCATCGGTGCCCGGCAGCAACTACAACGCCCTGGTGGACGACACCACCGACCTCGAGGCGCTGACGGCGTCCCCGATCTTCAACGGCGTCCCGGTCACGGTGACGCGCACGAGCGAGGAGCATCCCTGATGGCGTACGTGGTCACCCAGAACTGCTGCAACGACGCGACCTGTGTCGCGGTCTGCCCGGTCGACTGCATCCACCCGACCCCCGCGGAGCGGGAGTACCAGCGCACCGAGATGCTGTACATCGACCCGGGCGCCTGCATCGACTGCGGCGCCTGCTCCGACGTGTGCCCCGTGGACGCGATCGTCCCCGACGACGCGCCCGCCCCCGACATCGACCGGTACCGGGAGATCAACGCCGAGTACTTCCAGCGCAATCCGCGCAGCGTCGCGCCGGGCGCGCACGTGCAGCCGCTTCCGCTCGCCCTCGCGACCGCCGGCGTCGCCGACCCCCCGGCGCTGCGGGTGGCGATCGTGGGATCCGGACCGTCTGCGTTCTACGCCGCCGAGGAACTGCTGGCCCGTCGCGACATCGCTGCCGAGGTCACCATGTTCGAACGGCTGCCCGTGGCCGGCGGACTCGTGCGGTTCGGCGTCGCGCCCGACCACTGGCACACGAAGACGGTGGACCGGGTGTTCGACCGCACCGCGCGGCGTGACGGCTTCACGTTCCATCTCGGTGTCGAGGTGGGGCGGGACGTGACGATCGACGAGGTGCTGGCCCACCACCACGCGGTGATCCACGCGTCCGGCGCGGCGGGCGACCGGCGCCTCGGCATCCCCGGCGAGGACCTGCCGGGCAGCCACGCCGCCCGGGAGTTCGTCGCCTGGTACAACGGTCACCCCGATCACGCCGATCGCGCCTTCGACCTGACCGCATCCCGCGCCGTCGTGGTCGGCAACGGCAACGTCGCGCTCGACGTCGCCCGCATCCTCGTCTCCGACGTGGAGTCGCTGCGCCGCACCGATATCGCCGATCACGCCCTCGCCGCCCTGGCCGACAGTCGGATCGAGGAGGTGGTGGTGCTCGGCCGGCGGGGACCCGAGTACGCGGCCTGCACCACCCCGGAACTGCTCGCGCTCGGTTCGCTGCCCGGGATCGACGTCCTCGTCGACGGCCCGGTCACGGCGGGTCCGGACGTGCCGACCAAGCTGCGGATCCTGGCCGACTACTCCCGGCGGGAGCCGACTCCGGGGAACAAGCGCATCGTGCTGCGCTTCGGCGCCACCCCGCAGGAGGTGGCAGGTGACGCGCGTACCGCAGCCCTGGTCGTGACCGGTACCGACGCAGGCACCGTGGACCGGATCGAGTGCGGTCTGGTCCTCCGGGCGGTCGGGTACCGCGGACTGCCGATCGCCGGCCTCCCGTTCGACGAGGCCGCCGGAACCGTCGCCAACGTGTCGGGCCGCGTTGTCGAATCGGGCACCGGGGAGACCGTCGCCGGGCACTACGTGGCGGGCTGGATCAAGCGCGGCGCGACCGGTGTGATCGGCACCAACCGCTACTGCGCGGCGGAGACCGTCGAGGCCCTCCTCGCCGATCACCGCGCGGGACTGCTCGCCGCACCGACCGCGGCCTCCGCGGATCTGGCGGCGCTGGTGCGCGAGCGCCGACCCGACGCGCTGGGTGGTGCGGACTGGCGCGCGATCGACCGCTTCGAGCGCGAGCGCGGCCGCGAGGCGGGCCGGCCCCGCATCAAGATCGTGGACGCCGGGGAGGCGGCCGTCGTCGCGGGTGCGGCCGCCCGGTGAGTCCGATGGAATCGAACCAGGTGCACACGTTCTGCCGCATCTGCGAGCCGGGGTGCGGCCTGCTCGCCGACGTCCGCGACGGCGAGGTGGTCCGGCTGCAACCCGACCGGGATCATCCCGTGCACCAGGGGTTCTCCTGCCACAAGGGCGTGCACTACCTCCAGGTCCACCACGATCCGGACCGGCTCGACCGGCCCCTGAGGAGGACCAATCCGCGGAGCGAGGAACGCGGCGTCTTCGAACCCGTCGAGTGGGACGTCGCGGCGCGCGAGATCGCCGACAGGCTCCAGGAGGTGCGGCGGAGGTACGGCCGCAACGCCCTCGCCGTCTATCAGGGCAACCCGTCGGCGTTCAACGGCGCCTATTACGCGAACGCCGCCACGCTCGCCCGCGGCTTCGACACCCGGATGCGCTTCAGTGCGGGAACGCAGGACACGTCGGCCAAATATGCGGCGAGCGAGGCGATCTACGGCGCGTCGATGGCGCATCCGATCCCCGACCTGCTGCACACGGACTACTTCCTGTGCCTCGGCAGCAACCCGCAGGTCTCGCACATGACGCTGATTCACATCTCGGATCCGATGGCCAAGATCCGCGCCGTGAAGAAGCGCGGCGGGACCGTGCTGTTCGTCAATCCGCGCCGCATCGAGTCGTCGTCGCC
>SEEV01000660.1 GCA_004211695.1 Rhodococcus sp. (in: high G+C Gram-positive bacteria) | reverse complement strand
TCAGTCACATACGGTCGACCTCGGGCTCCGGTGTCCGAGCCGCGTCCTCGGTGTCCGTTGCACTCCTCCACGTTCGTTCGAGTTGCCCACCCGCGGTGCGTTCACGGCGTTCGATGTGCGCCGGACCCCGGTCCACCGCGAGGGTGCGGTAGAGGTCGTAGCGGGTGACGGCCTGGGATTCCTCGCTGACCTCACGGGCGTTGACTTCGCTGACGGACCTACCATCGAGCGGTTTCCCGTCGGGCAGCCGCGTGTCGGTGAACAGCCGGTCGACGGCCGAGACCGGGAGCCACCGCCCACCCATCCGGGCCGCCGGGTCATCGCCGGACGCAGTCAGCGCTGCCGTCAGGCCCTGCTGCCACCGGTGCACGATCCGGGCGGTAGCAATCTCGTGGGAGGCTTCGACGTCGGCGAGGTGGATTGTGTAGTGCTCCCGCTCGAGTCGGGTCACCAACTCGGTCGCCCACGGTTTCCAGGCCATGGTGCCGTCGATGATCACGTTCTCCCCCACCGACAACGCCTCTGCAACAGCTGTTTCGAGCAGAAGATTCGACTCGATATGCACCAGCGCGGACAGCTCGTTCGGATAGAACCGGCTCGGCTGCCCCGGCTTCGCCCGAAGCTCCTCGGGCAGCAACTGCTGCAGCGAGCCATCGGCGTCGGCCGCCGCGAGAAGGCGGAGTTTGAACTCGTCCGCATCCAGATGCCGCCACCCCTGCGGGTGCTCCCCCACCAGATGGGCTTGGGCGGTGGATTTGCCGGCGCCGGGCGGGCCCGCCATCAGAATGGATACCCGATCCCGACGGACCTGGGTGCGTGAGGCTCGCCAGTCCGCGAGGATCCGCTCATGCAGCCGCAACCGCGGCCGGGTAGGAACAGGTTCACCGTCGATTCGGCGGAAGTACCGGCGGTCGTTGATCGTGGCGTGCGGGGCGTTGATCGTCAGCGGGCCGCCCGGGATGGACAGCGAGGCGAGGAAGGCACGGCGATCCTCTACTTCGTGGGTCGGCACAGGTCAGTCGGCCAGTGCGTCGAGGATCAGGTCGTAGTCCTCATCGGTGAGGAACCCGTGGGTGAGCGCGCGCCCGACCTGATGGTTGAAGCCGCCCTCCGTCTGGGGGCGGACATCGTCGACGTCCGGGTAGGCGGTCGACGCCGGCGGCTTGTCGTACTCCCAGCCGATCAGCTCGGCGCGCATCGTCGCCGGATCGATCTCGCCGGCCGCGCACCGCGCCGCGACCTCATACGCGGTGCCGCCGTGAGTGCCCGGGCACACATCCGGGGCCTCGACGCGGGCCCGCTGCAGCATCTGGCTGATCGCCGGCTGGCTGACACCGTTGACCTCCGCCAGCCGTGTCTGGGTGACCCCGCCCTCGTACAGTTGCCGCAGGTTACGGAGGAAACCGATATGCGCGACCACCTCACGTGCCCGGTTCTCGGCCATGCTGGAGAACAACCGGTCCCGGTCCATCATGATCGTCATAACCCGCACCTCCTCTATAAGCCATCTTATACCCGCAGTTCCAGGCCGTAAAGGCCGCCACGACCGCCGAGCAGATACCCTGCGACACGTGGGCGGCGGCCCCTCGCCGATCCGCACGGAGGCAATCAGGTCGGATCCCACGGCAATGGTTCGAGACCGTTGAGCTCATCGAGCACCTGATCGACAGCGGTGGTGGGGATTTGGAAGTCGGCGCCCTCCGACGCCCGGAGGCGGTCGCGTACGTAGGCGAGCACGGCGAGGTCACGCTCGAGGTCGGCTGCGGTTCGGTCGCTCACGGACCCATCCTGCCCCGAGCCGGGAGCGATCAGAATCGTGCCGCCCCGGATGGCGCCGAGAAGAACGCCGGCAGCACCGCATTCGTGGGACCAAATTCTGCTTCGGGGGGGACATGCTGTCACCGCAGGTCAGATGCCCCACCCTGCGAACCAGTCCTCGACCGGACGAACCACCGGTCGTCCTGCCGGCCGGGTGTCTGCGGCCCGTACTGTGTGCCCATGTCCGCACGCCCCGGCAGCAACCGCAGCACCGACGCCGCGCTGCCGTCACTGGCCACCGACGATGCCTCAGCGGCTCCCCACATCCTCGCGGCGGCGGCCCGCACCGGAACGGACATCGAACTGCGGATTCACACATCCATCACCGGGTTCGACGTCGCCGCCGAACAGTGGTTCCCCGCTGCGGTCGGCTTCGTTGTCACGGTCATCGTGCACACCCACGACGCGGCGACCGGCGGGCCACGGTATCCGCCGAACCCGCCGAACCCGCCGAGTGGGCGCGGGCGATCCTCTCCACCGCCGGCGCTACGCACGGCTACTTCCTCGGTGCCGTCGACCCGAACACCGGCACCCACCGGCGCGGGCAGCTCGCCTACCGCCTCCACCTCGACACCGACCGGCAGCCGATACCCGTGCCACGGCAGCGATCACCTGCCCGCACTACCTACTACCTGGCCTCGATGGCAGAGCCGAGATCACCATTCCCACCACGGCCTGACTCGCACGGCAGAAAC
>SEEV01000659.1 GCA_004211695.1 Rhodococcus sp. (in: high G+C Gram-positive bacteria) | reverse complement strand
GGAGTTTGCGGGGTCGGTGTTGCCGGGGTTCATGGTGCCGTCGGTGGTGGTGGTGTTGGGGGGGTTGCCGGTGACGGCGGCGGGGAAGGTGGATCGGGCGGCACTCCCCGCACCCGAGGCGTCGGCGCAGCGGTTCCGGGCACCGGCCACACCGTTCGAGGCCGTCGTCGCCGACGTGTTCGGCGACGTCCTGGGCGTCGACCGGGTCGGTGCCGAAGACGATTTCTTCCGACTGGGCGGAGACTCGCTGTCTGCCACCCGGGTCGTCGCACGGGTGGACGCCGCGCTCGGCGTCGAGGTCGGGGTGCATGCCCTGTTCGAGGCGCCGACCGTGGCGACGTTCGCGGAGCGCGCGGCGAAAGCCGTTGTGCGGACAGACCGTCCGGAGCTGCGGGCAGTGCCGCGCCCCGAGCGAATCCCGCTGTCCCTGGCGCAGACCCGCATGTGGTTCCTCAACCAATTCGACACCTCCTCGTCCGCCTACAACATCGCGATGGCGTTCCATCTCACCGGCGCACTCGACCTGGATGCGCTGCGGGCCGCGGTCACGGATGTGGTGGAGCGACACGAATCGCTTCGCACCCGTTTCCCGATGGCCGGCGTGGAACCGGTGCAGGTGATCCTGCCCGTCGGCGATTCGGTGCCGGATCTGCCGGTCACGACGGTGTCGAACGACGCGGAGTTGCGTGAACTGCTGTCGGGGGCGGTCTCGGTGGGGTTCGACGTCACCGAACAGATTCCGTTGCGGGCAGCTGTGTTCGAGACCTCCGCCACGGACCGAACGCTGCTCGTCGTGGTGCACCACATCGTCGCGGACGGGGTGTCGATGGTCCCGCTCGCCCGCGACATGATGGTGGCGTACACCGCGCGGGCAGGCGGACAGGCCCCCGCATGGCATCCGCCGGCGGTCCAGTACGCCGACTTCACGCTCTGGCAGCGACAACTCCTCGGGTCGGAGGACGACCCGCGCTCGCTGGTGTCGCAGCAACTGGACTACTGGCGAAGCACGCTGGCCGGTCTTCCCGCCGCCCTGGATCTGCCGACCGACCGCCCGCGGTCGATGCAGCGGTCGGCGGAGGGGAGCAGGGTCGGATTCGAGATCGACGCCGGTCTGCATGCCCGCCTGTTGTCGATGGCGTCCGCCCACCGGTCCACCGTGTTCATGGTCGCGCACGCCGCCCTGGCCGCATTCCTCGCGAGGATGTCCGGTTCCGAGGACATCGCCGTCGGCACCCCGGTCGCCGGGCGGGGCGAGGCCGCACTCGACGACGTCGTCGGGATGTTCGTCAACACCGTGGTCCTGCGGACATTGGTCTCCGACGCGAGCACGTTCGCAGAACTGCTCGACCAGGTACGCGACGTCGATCTCGGTGCGTACGCCCACGCCGAGGTGCCGTTCGAAAAGGTGGTGGAGGCGCTCGATCCGCCCCGCTCGACGGCGCACTCCCCGCTGTTCCAGGTGCTGCTCGAATTCCAGAACGTGGAGCGTCCCGACCTCGCGCTGCCGGGCGTCGAGGTGGAGGGTATCGACCTCGGCGCGACGATCGCGCGGTTCGACCTGCAGCTGACGTTGTCCGAGGAGTACGACGACGGCGGGTCATCGGCGGGCATCACCGCCGGGTTCTCCTACACCACAGACCTCTTCGACGCCGACACCGTCGCCGGGCTGGCCGACCGGTTCGTCCGGATGCTCGACGCCGCGGTCGGCGACCCGACGATCCGGGTAGGCGACCTCGAAATCCTCGATGCCCTCGAACGGGACGAACTCGTGCCCATGCGCGGTTTCCCCGCCGCTGCGCAACGCACCCTTCCCGACGTGCTCACCGCCGGCGCCGCGCTCGGGCACGGGACGATCGCGGTGTCCTGCGACGGCGTCACCATGTCGTACCGGGAACTCGACGAACGCTCGAACCGGCTGGCCAGGGAGCTGATCCGGCGGGGTGCAGGCCCGGAGAGGATTGTCGCGGTCGGAGTGCAGCGGTCGATCGAATGGGTGCTGTCGGTGTGGTCGGTCGCGAAGTCGGGGGCGGCCTACGTGCCGGTCGACCCCGCGCTGCCGTTCGCGCGGATCGGTGGAATGCTCGAGGACTCGGGGGCGGTGCTCGGGTTGACGGTGACGGCGCACCGCGACCGGTTGCCCGGAGTGGTGTCGTGGCTGCTTCTCGACGACCCCGATGTGGCGACTGCGCATTCAGCAGACCCGATCGCCGACGCCGACCGTATCCGTCCGCTGCGCGTCGAGCACACCGCGTTCCTGCTCTACACCTCTGGTTCGACGGGAACGCCGAAGGGTGTCGTGATCACGCACGGCGGTCTCGCGAATCTCGCTGTGGAGGAACGGGAACGGTTCGCGTCGATGCACAGTGCCCGGGTGTCGCACCTGGCGTCGCCGAGTTTCGACGCGTCCGTGTTCGAACTGCTGATGGCGTTCGCCGTCGGCGCGACTCTGGTGATCGTGCCGCCGAGAATCTTCGGGGGAAGGGAACTGGCCGAACTGCTCGAGGCCGAGCACG
>SEEV01000208.1 GCA_004211695.1 Rhodococcus sp. (in: high G+C Gram-positive bacteria) | reverse complement strand
ACGGCGTAGCCGCTGTCGCGCCAGACCCGGTAGATCCCGACGGCGCGGCCGCGCCAGGCCGGGTGGGCGACGTCGCCGATCACGGCGAGCAGGGTGGGGTAGACCATGGCGGTGCCGGCCCCGAGCAGCACCGTGCCGGCCGCCCACCCGGTGAAGCCGTGGGAGGCGGCGATCAGCGCCAGGGCTGCGGCTTGCAGGGTCATGCCGGCGGTGATCAGGTGCTTGCGGCCGATGCGGTCCGACAGGGCGCCGGTGACCAATTGTCCGGCGCCCCATACGCCGGGATAGAGGGCGAAGAGCACACCGATCTGTCCGGCGCCCAGGTCGGCGGTGGCGAACAGCAGGGGGAACAGGCCCCAGGAGAGCCCGAAGTTGAGGTTGTTGACCAGGCCGGCCTGGCTCGCCGAGGACATGGCGGGTTCGGTGAAACTGGTTGCCGCAGCGATTTGCCGGTTGGTGAGATCTGCGTGCAGGTGGTCGTGCATTCCGTCCGCACGCGGGGTGTGCTGGGTGGCTTCCAGGCGCGCGTGGTCGCGGGTTTCGTGGATGAATACCCCGGACAGCAGCAGCGCGAGGGCGGTGTACGCGAGTCCGAGCAGGAACGGTGCCGGTCTCAGCCCGTACTGGTCGGCGAGGTAGCCGGCCAGCAGCGAGCTGACGGCGACGGCGCCGTAGCCGGCGGCCTCGTTCAGGCCCATCGCCAGGCCGCGTCGGCTGGGGCCGACCAGGTCGATCTTCATCACCACGGTGGTGGACCAGGTCAGGCCCTGGTTGATGCCGAGGAGCACGTTGGCGGCGACGACCCACCACCAGTTGGGGGCGGCGATGAGCATCAACGGGACGGGGATGGCGAACAGCCAGCCCACCAGCAGTACCGGCTTGCGGCCGAAGCGATCGGACCAGGTCCCGGCGAAGTAGTTGGCGGCGGCCTTGGTGATCCCGAACGCGGCTACGTAGGTGAAGATGAACGTGTAACCGGTGAGGGGCGCGTTCGAGCAGGCTGGCGGCGCCCATCGCGCGTTCGCCGTGCCCGCACATCACCACGGTGGGCTCGCGGGGCAGGTCGTCGACCCGGCCCGGGAGGGCGCCGAGTTCGATGTGGACGGCGCCGGGTAGGTGCCCGGCCAGGTATTCGGGGCGTTGACGGATGTCGAGGACCCGAACGCCGTCGACCGCTTCGGGGTCGGTCAGCGCCGTGGCGGTCACCCCGTGTTCGGCGGCGGTCCAGGCGGCGAGGCCACCGTCGAGTTCACCGATCAGGTTGTCGTACCCGATTTTCATTGCTTGCCAGACGATCTCGTTCACGTCCTGGTCTTGGTCGCGGACGATGATCAGGGGCCGGTCGGCCGGGGCGAGCCAGCCCAGCCAGCTGGCGAACACCGGCCGCAGCGGGATCGAGAGGGCGCCGGGGATGTGGGCGGCGGCGAAGCGGGCCAGTGGGCGCACGTCGATCAGGGCGGCGCCCGCGCCCAGCCGGGCCCGGACGGTGTCGACGGCCAGCGAAGGCAGCACCGGATCCTGGTCGAGTAGCGGGGGACCGACACGGTTGATCTCGCCGAGACGGAGGAAGTACGGCGGATAGCTGCCCAGCGACCCCAGCAGTTGGTCGACGAACGCGTCCTCGTCCCGGGCGGCGAGCAACGGGTTGGTGGCGCGCTCGCGTGCGATGGTGCTGGTGCGGTCCGCGCCAGGTGGGGCGGAGCAGAACGAACCGGCGCCGTGAGTCGGCCAGACCGCGACGTCGCCGGGCAATGCGACGAGGCGCTGCAGCGAGGCGTATTGCTCGCGAGCCAGGACTTCGGTGCGATCAGGGCCGAGAAGGTCGGTGCGGGCGGCCGAACCCACGATCAAAGATCCGCCGGTGAACACCCCGACCTCCGTGTCGCCGTCGAGAAGCAGGAACGACAGGTGCTCGTGGGTGTGCCCGGGCGTCATCAGCGCCCGCAACCGCAGCCCACCCAGGTCCACCTCGTCGCCGTCGCGCAGTCCGGTGTGGGGAAACTCCCGGTCCCCGGCCGCCGAGGCCAGCACCCGCGTCCCGCCTGCGCCGAGTTGGCGGGCGCCGGAAAGGAAGTCGGCGTGCAGGTGGGTGTCGGCCGCGAACGCAACGGTCAGCCCGCGCCGTGCGGCCGCGGCATGCACCGCGCGCAGGTCCCGGCTGACGTCGACCACCAACGCGCGACCGTCGCCGAGATCCACGAGGTAGGCGGAGTTGCCGAGTCCTTCGTCGACGAGCGGTACCAGATCGATTCCGGCCATGGTGTCTCTCCTGTGTCGACAATGTCGGGTGTCGCGGTGCACTGCCCCGACTCCATGTTCTACACTATTCCAAAGATGATTGGAGAATGCCATGGGTGATCGGATCGCGAAAAAGGAACTGTTCGACCAGTTCGCCCGGGTCGGCAAGGCGCTCAGCAGCGGCAAGCGACTCGAACTGCTCGATCTGCTCGCCCAGGGCGAGCGCACCGTCGATGCCCTCGCCCGCGCCAGCGAGCTGGGGCTTACGAGCGCATCCGCGCATCTGCAGACCCTCAAGCAGGCCAATCTGGTCGCCACCCGCCGCGAGGGCACCAAGGTGTTCTACCGGCTCGCCGGTGCGGATGTAGCGCAGCTGTTCGCACTGGTTCGCACAGTCGCCAACGACCACCTACCCGATGTCGAGGCCGCCCGCACCGCATATCTCGGCCCCGCCGACACCGAACACGTCAGCAAGGACCAACTACTCGAGCGGGCCCGGTCCGGGAAGGTGACGGTGCTCGACGTGCGCCCCCGCGAGGAATACGCGGCCGGGCACATCCCCGGCGCGGTGTCGATTCCGTTGGACGAGTTGGCCGATCACCTGGCCGAGCTGCCCGAAGATCAGGAGATCGTCGCCTACTGCCGGGGCGCCTACTGCGTGCTCGCCCACGACGCGGTCCGTTTCCTGATCGACCACGGCCGGCAGGCCTCGCGGCTGGCCGACGGCATGCTCGAGTGGCGGCTGGCGGCCCTGCCGGTCGACTCCCTGACCTGACCACACACCCGGCCGCGTCTGTGCGGGCCCACCCCCCGAAACCCCCGAGGTGATGATGAGTTCGCAGCAGATCCCGCAGCAGCACCGCCCGCTGGCGGTGCTGGTCGGCGCCCCGGTGCTCAGCGGCGCCGGGCTCGCCGCCGGCATCACGCTCGGGGCGCTGCTGGCGCAGGACATGCAGGAGACGACCAGCCTCGCCGATCTCCCCAGCGCCATGTTCACCATCGGCTCCGCCGCGGCCGCGGTCACCGTCGGGCGCATCTCGCAACGCCTCGGCCGTAGAACGGGACTGACCCTCGGTTACGCGGCCGGCGCCCTCGGCAGCCTCGGCGTGGTGGCGGCCGGTGGTGGGAGACGTCCCGTCACAGGCCGCCGGCGAGGTGCGTCCATTCCGGTGGGCCCTCGTCTGTGTAGGTGTCCCTGCTTTGACGGATTCAAGGAGCCACCATGACCAACCCGAATGAGTTCGAATCCCCGGCGCGGGATCGGACGGACGCAACACCGCAGCCTGCGGCGCCCACGTGTTGCAGTACCGAACGGCAAACCACCTGCTGCGACCGCAGTGAGAAGGCGACGTGCTGCAGTCCGGCGGCGACGTCCGGCGGCGGGTGCGGCTGTCAGTAGCCTTCACCCGGCAACGACGGTGCGGTGCGAGCAGGACTCGCACCGCACCGCCGTCTGTTCGAGGTACGGGAGACGACGGCGGACCCCGTCCCGAAAAGGGGTGTGCCGTCTACTGGTCCGCCGGGGGTGTTGCCCCGCATGCGCAGGGTCCGCCGCGGGGTTGGTAGTCGTGCACATGACCGGTCCGGTCCTGGCTGATCTGACAGCAGGCGTGTAATTGAGCCTGGAGGGCGGCGTGGCCGCGCTGGACCCGAGACTTCATCCCGGACAGCGAAATTCCCGCCTCCCCGGCGGCCGCGGCTGGGTTCGGGCGTCGAGGTCGACCAACTTCACCGCCGCGGCCTGCTCGGCGGGCAGCCCCGAAAGCATCGGCACCAGGCGAGTTCCTTCTCCGCCGCCTCGTCGGGGTCCGGCTCGCCGTTGGGAGGATTGTCGGGGACGGCGTCGACAGCCAGCTCACGCCGATGGGGCGCCGACCTGTAGTGGTCGGTGATCGCGTTGCGGGTGATCGCATACATCCACCCCGGGAGCGGTCCTGCTCGCGCAGATTGTCCAGGCTCTTGGCCATCCGCAGGAACACGATCGACAGAATGTCGTCGGCGTCCTCGGAACGCGAGACCCGGCGGGCGATGAATACCCGCAAGTCGCTCGAGAAGCGGCGCCAGAGCTGGTCGAGATCAGCTGGTGCCGTCGCGGTGGCCGTGTCCTCGTTCATGATCGGTGGTTCCTCTCCGTCTTTCAGGATCCTCGCCCGGCGGCGCGGTGGCGACCACTGAGGTCATCTCTAGGTACGGACGACACTGACTGCGAGCGGACGCACCCTGCGCCGCGCCCCAGCGCCGCACCTGTGCGTCCGAATCCGGGGTGCCTCGTCTGTATGGGTGTCGATGTCGATTCCGGATTCTCCGGTTCGACGTACCAGTAGAAGCGCTGTGAGGAGGTGAGAGCGATGCTGACCACACATCTTTTTTCCGGTCTGACCAGCGAAGAGGTCGATCTGGTCGTGGCGGAGGAACTGCATCTGCTCGACGCCGCCGCATGAGCGTCGTCGACGCCCGCACCGGGCGCATCCGCTGACCACAGCGCTCTCCCAGCCCCTACCCTCTCCACCGGTGTAGGGGCCAGAAGAGTGCCCGGCTTCGGACGTACAGCGCACCAGCAAAACCCGCCCTGCCCCCATCCCCTTCGCGGGATGGGGGCGGGGCGGGTGCGTTGGTGTTCAGCGGCCGCGTTCCGACCGAATCAGTCGGGTCAGGACGGGGACGGCGGTGACCACGGCCCACAACCCGACCGCCGCGACCAGGGCGGTGACGGTGTCACCGGTAGTGGCGGTGCCGAGGACATGTCCGCGCAGGGCGTCGGTGGCGTGCGCGACCGGATTCACCGTCGCCATGGCCTTCATCCAACCGGGCATGGTCTCGAGCGGCGCGAACGCACTCGAGATGAACATCAGCGGCATCATCACCATCATCCCGGCGAACTGGACCACGTCCGGGCGGCGTAGCCGGTCCCCGATCAACCCGAACAGGGCACTCATCGCCCCGGCCAGCACCACCAGCACCACGACCGCGGCGACGGCATCCAGTGCGGTGCCGTAGAACTCGAAACCCAAAGCAACGGCGGCGATCCCGAGCAGCGCGGCCCGCGCGAGGGTGAACACCGCCTCATTGATGGTGCGGGCCACCCCCGGCAACGCCGCCCGCATCGGCAGGGCCGCGAAGCGGTCGTGCAGGCCGTTGGTGTGATCGATCGCGGCGGACACTCCGGCGTTGGTGCCTGCCATCACCGTGGACACGGCGAGCATGGCCGGGGTGAGGAAGACGATGTAGCTGACCCCGGCCGGGAAACCGGGTCCGGCGGCGACGCTGCGGAACACCTGACTGAACAGGACGAGCATCGCCATCGGCATGGTCAGCGAGAACATCAGCAGCTGGGGGACGCGGGCGCTGGTGCGCAGGTTGCGGACGGTGAGGGCGGCGAGCTGGTTCCCGATCGGGGACCGCTCCATCGTGGCGGTGCGGGTGGTGGTCATCGGTGGGCTCCTGTGTGGGCGAGGTGGGTGAAGACGTCGTCGAGGCTCGGTGAGGTGACGTCGAGGTCGCTGACGGCGATGCCGTCTCGGTGCAGGTGGGCGACCAGTTCGGTTGCGGCGGGGGCGTCGTCGACGGTGACCGACACCCGCGCCCGGCCGTCACCGGCCGGGTGATCGGTGTCCGGGATGAACGGCAGGCCGCTCAGCTGATGGATGGGGACGGTGGCGGTCAGGACCTTGCCGCCGACGATCCGTTTCAGCTCGGCAGGGGTGCCGCGGGCGGCGACCCTACCCCGGCTCAGGACCACGATGTGGTCGGCGAGCCGGTCGGCTTCCTCGAGGTACTGGGTGGTGAGCACGACGGTGGTGCCGGAGGTGGTCAGTTCCTCGACGACCTCCCACAGTCCGGCGCGGGCGATCGGGTCGAGGCCGGTGGTCGGCTCGTCCAGGAACAGCACCGACGGGGAGCCGACGAGGCTCGCGGCAAGATCGACCCGGCGGCGCGAGCCCCCGGAGAGTTCCCCGACCCGACGGGTCGCGTACTCGTGCAACCCGAGCCGGTCGATCAGCGCGTCGGTTCGTGTGCGGGCGGCGGTGCGGCGCAGCCAGGACAGGCGGCCGATCAGTTCCAGGTTCTCCCGTGCGGTGAGGAATTCGTCGAGGCCGGCGTATTGGCCGGTCACCCCGATCCGGCGGCGCACCGCTGTGGCGTCGGCGACGACGTCGAATCCGTCGACCTGCACCCGGCCGATGGTGGGGCGCACCAGGGTGGTGAGGGTGCGGATCAGGGTGGTCTTGCCGGCGCCGTTGTGGCCGAGCACCCCGATGGTGGTCCCGGTTGCGGCGGTCAGGTCGACACCGTCGAGGGCCCAGGTGGTTCCGTAGGCGACGTGCAGATCCTCGACGACCACGGCCGGGGCGCTCATCGCACACCCCCGGCAGGGCGGCCGGCGGTGTCCGGTCGGGCGGCGGTGGTCTCGAACAAGTCGATGGTGAACATGGGTGGTTCCTCTCCGGCTGCGTCCCGCCCGGCGGTGGGTGGGAGTCCGCTTCCTCAGACGAACCAGCCCGGCATTGGACGCAGGTTCGTGCGCCGGTGGTGGCGGTGGTGGTGGGTGAGCGACTGCTCCGCGTGCATGCGTTCATCGACGAATTCAAACGGGGCGAGAACGCCTGTGCGCGGTGACGGGCGCCGCCGGCGAACTCACGGCGCTGCGGCGGCAGAGGAACGCGCTCCGCCCGCCCGCGCACACCCGCATCCACATGACCAGCGTGGGGACGAAGCTGGCCCCGAAGATCGTCTTCGACGTCGCCCGGCTGGAGGCGACCAGCCGCATCTATCTGATGAGCTCGCGCAAGCTCGACGAACGCCGGGCCCGCGATGGCACTCTCGCCGCCGCGGTGCGCGATCTCGTGCAGATGCCGGTGACGAATTTGGTCATCGAGTCGTGGGATCAGGACCGTGAGGACAACCGCATCATCCGCGACGAACTCGGCGCCGCCGCCCCCTTCCGGTACACCCACGACCGGCCGCCCAACCTCTTGTTGTGGATCCCGGACGTGCGTGCCTGGGCGTGGGGCCGCGGCGGCAGCATGCGCGCGAAGAGCGCGCACCGGATCGTCGTGGTGCGGGTCTGAGAACACGAGAACGCCCCTCCGAGAAGGAGGGGTGTTCGTCGTATGTGGTGGGCGCGCAAGGCTGGAAACCGCTGGGTGGGGCTGCCTACTGGGGGTTCTTACGCCCCGGAGACCTCCTACACGAACCTCTTCCCGCGGCTACTGCCTCGGGCGTCCACAGTAGGGCGGCCGGTGTTGCGTCGACGCAGTCGCCACGCCCCTGACCTGCACGGTGTCGGATCGACGTGGAGGTTCCACAGACATACGTCGGGCGGCGCCCTTGATGAAGGGGCGCCGCCCGCGAGCACGAACATCTGGTTACCAAGCTGCATGGTTGCGCGGGGTGAAATGTGGCCTCGGCGTCAGAGAACCCCCCGTCCGACGCAGGCCCACCGCGCTGAGCCCAATTAGTGGGCCGTGCTTGTTGCGTGGGTGCCTACAACTCGTGCTGGGTGCCACGACCGAGAGGTGAAATCTTCTCTTCCGGTTCGACCTTGGTCTGCCGTGGATCCGTACCTCAGGTCTACCCCGCATATCCGGTTAAGGCAATGGGCGCGCGCCCGGGCGCCCCGGGCCGATGCTTCCCACACGCCCGGTAGCCAAGCCGCGCAGGTCGCCGACCTGGTCCGCTGGGGCGACAGACCTCACCCCCGAGGCGTACAAAGGAAAGACACCGATGAGGCAAGGCCGGTGGCATCAGACGCCACCACCCGCGCGAAATATGTGACTGGTGGAGCGATCTCCTCTCGTCCTACACACCGAGAGGACATCGCATGAGCGTTCCGTGGGTGCCGCGGGCACGATCGGGTGCGTACTGGGAGAAGCAAATCTGCGAGGAAACACACGTCGGCGAAGTAACCGAAACGAGAGAATCCACGGCGGCTGCGAAACGCCCGACCCTGGTTGACCACAGCCACGGGCTCCGCAACGTCGCCGCCCCACCTGCAGATCACGGCGAGTAGCCAATTCCCCTCGGACACTTCGCGTCCTGGTTTGAGGGCCCTTCTGCCCTGGACCCTGCGCCGTCGCGGGGCATGCTCGCGGTGCCACAATGGCGGCGAGCACGGCTGCGCCGGCGAGGATGAGGTAGGTGTGGGCGTAGCTGCCGGCCCAAGCCGACAGGGCGGTCCCCACCCAGGGGCGAGGGCCATGATGATGACGATCGGCGCCAATTCGGCCGCCACTGTGGCGGCATCATCTTCAGTGATCAATGTCAGCAGTCGGCCACCGAACCGGGACCTCGGTCCGGTCGCTTGTCGATTCCCGCACGGTCCCATCGTCTGCCCGATTCGCCGGTGGGGGACAGCGCAGGCCGGAACCAGTGTGGTCGACGTGAATTCATCTGATGCGTCATGTGGCGTTTGCTCCGCAGGCGCGCACCATCAGGTGACATCTCTTCCTCCGGGCCCTTCACGACCCAGTGTCCAGGACAAGGGGTAACCCCCTGAGAGTGTCTCCTGCATGGGTGAGTCACCCCGCTCGGAATACACGTGGTGTGCGCACGCTGGGTTACGGGACCGCGAGGGCGTGGGTATGCGTTTGGACCGCACGCTTCAATTCGGCCCTCGACAGGGTCCTCGAACCGCACGCGCACCGGGCCGGCACGTCGTCGTCCTCGAACCTGGTGGACTCGAGCATGTCGACATACTCGGAGCCGAGCCGGTCGCCGTGATGCGCGGTATCGACACGGTCGCGTGAGCCGTGGGCGCCGGGACCACCCCCGGCCACGATCACCGGGCCCTCGTCGGTTCGATACACGGTGGCCACGCGGTGACTGGCCGGGCACGTGACACGAACGATCGCGTGATCACTGCGCCCAACGCCGAGACCCTCCATGGCCTTCCGGGCTATCCGGCGACGCTCGAGGGGAGAAGGTTCCTTGGTGTCCATAGATCTATTGCACACCCATTTGCCGTTTACTTGAAGAGCAGGTCGGCGGTGCGATCTGGAGAAATGATCAATTCCTGCGGGTGCGACGCGATGGTGCGCATGTGAGTTGAGCTCGCGGCTTGAAGGTCGGCGATGCCGGGCGCGTAGTTCTCGGAGCGCTCGGTGGATGAGTGAGCGCGCCCTACTCGGGCCGAGCACCCCCACCGCCGAGCTCGCCGAGCCCTTTCCGGTGATCGATCCGACGGCCCGGAGTCCCGGATTCGGCCGCGACCGCACATGTCACCGGTGCTACTTGCGGGTCGGTGAGTGGGGTGCAGGTTTGCTGAAGGAGGCGATCGAATCGGCACACGCCGGCAGGAGCGCTCGATGGCATCCACGATGTCGACGAACCCGGGTACTTCCGGTTCCTGCGGCAGCTCGGCGGACGCACGCCCTTACCACGATCGGTGTCGAGGAGGAGTTCCTCCTCGTCGAGTCCCGAACCGGGACACCGTGCCTGTGCAATACCGCCGTCGCCGAGACCGGCAGCGACCTCGGCGTCGCGCTGCCAGATCGAAACCGCCACTCGGTCCGCTGCCCCGTGCGGTCACCGACACGCCGCGGTACCGATGGATGGCGGAGCGTTTCGGCTCCCTGGCCGACCAGGTGATCTGCGGCTGCCACGTGCATGTCAGCGTGCCCGACCGCGACGTCGCGGTACAGGTCAGCAATCATTTTCGGCCCTGGCTTCCGGCGTTGCTGTCCCTGACCGCGAATTCACCGATCATCGCCGGCACCGACACCGGTCATTCCAGCTGGCGGCACGTCCTGTGGGCGCGGTGGCCGAGCGCGGGACCGCCACCACAGTTCCGGTCGGCGGACCATTACGACGCCGTCGTCGCGGCGCGGCGCGGCTCGAGTGCGGAACCATCCTCGATACCGCGATGGTCTATTGGGACGTGCGCCAATCCGATCACCTGCCCACGATCGAGGTTCGTATCAGTGACATTCCCGCCACGGTGGACGAAACGCTGCTGCTGGCCACCCCGGTCCGGGCGTTGGTCGCCACCGCCCTGTCCTGCCTCGCGCGCGGTGAGCTGGCCCGTCTCCTCGACCAAGACCTGCTCCGGTCGGCGTGCTGGCGCGCCGCCGACGACGGCCTCATCGGGCACGGGATCGACGGTGGCCGGCTCGAGAAACCGCTTTTCGCAAACTGGGCTAGGTGCGTGCTCGCGGCGTTGCGCGGGAGGTTCGGTTTGATCGTGGGTGTCGGGTGCTGTTGTGGGTACACCACCTTCAGCATCGTGGGCGCCGCGGCGGAGACATCGGCGCCAGGAGCGGCCGCGCTCGCCTGGCCTGTGGTGAGGAGGAGCAGATGATCAAGAAGAAGCCCCCCGACCGGGAAGGCGTTCGGGACTGGCGGAAACCGGTGCGCGTGGACGGACCTGTGGGCGCGACCGAACCGGCGTGCCATTTGGTGGTGGGGTTCGACCGGTATCCCGCCAGCCATCAGGCGCTGTCCTTCGCCGTGGGCCTCGCGGTCCCGCTCCGCGCTTATCTGCATGTCGCCCACGTCGTCGACCTCGACGATTTCCCGGTCGAACCGGACCGGGACGATTGGGAACGGCGCATCGTCGACACGGTCGAGCGGGAACGCACCGACGCGTGCACCATGCTCGCATCGCTGCCCGGGAACTGGAGCTACTACTCCCATGAGGGCAACCCGGCGAACCTGTTGGCGACGATCGCCGACGCCAATGACGCCCTGATGATCATTATTGGCAGCTCACGGGGCGGGCTGGTGTCCGTCCTCGAGCGAGTGTTGGGGGAGTCGGTGTCCTCGCACCTGAACCACCACGGCCGCCGTCCCGTTGTCCTGGTCCCCGAACACATCGGCCCACCGGCGGCCGGGCGCTGAGCGACATGCCACAGCGAGTCCCGGACACCCGCACCGACCACCGAACACCGCGGGTCCGTGATTCACCCGCGATCGGGAGATCGACACCGGATCCCCCTGTGGGCGGGCTGGGTCAGCCGCGGGCGAGGCGGCGTACGGCGCCGCGGAGGGTGTGTTCGATCTGGGGCAGGTCGAAGTCCTCGGGGGCGGTGGCAGTGTTCTGGGTGGGGTTCCAGCTGATTCGGCGGTCGATCCCGGTGGCGGCGGCGGCGAGTTCGGTGCTCCACTCGCTCAGGGTCGGTTCGGGGTTGTCGACGCCTTCCCACTCGAGAATCCAGAGCGAGAGTGAGTGCCACTGTAGATCGGTGGCATGGATGGTTCGGGTCTTCATCGGGTCCTGGCTTCTGTGCGTTGGTGGCTGGTTTCTGCGGTCGGCGATCCCGGCGAGCATGGGTTGTGGTGGTTCCGGCGTTGCCGGGCGGACGACCGCCGTCGGCCCGAGCCCGCGCACGGCGGAATTACTCGCGTTTCGGCGCTCCCACTGTTCGGCGGCTCAACCGTTCCGTGATCTGGTCCGGTTCCACCAGCTCGAAGTAGCGCGGATCGGGATTGGTTCGCGCCGCGACGATGTCGCCGTAGTTGATCATCCGGGTCGCAGCGCCGAGATGAATTGTCTCGTGGGTGCCGACGTATCGGAAATGTGGCATGACGATCCTCCCTCGCGGACGTGGTCGGTGACCAGGCACACTGCCGGACGGATACGGGGCGCCACCACCACGTGCGCGCAGGCCCAGCCCGAGTGGTATCGCCGAGCCCGGTTCCCCGTCGCTCGATCCGGGAGGCGCATGGAGCCCGCCCCAGTTCACCGCCACTTCCATTTTTTCTACTTATGAAGATTAGCAATTAATCGGTTAGTAGTGAACGGGGTGCACCGGGGTTGTTGCTGGATCAGGGGGCCGACCGGTAGCGAGATTCGTAGGAGGCCTGCTCCTGGTCGAGTCGGCGTCGTTTGGTGGTGTTGAGGAGGTGGGGGTCGAGGCCGTGGCTGACGAGGCGGTGGCGGAGGTAGATGTTTTTCAGGGCGAGGAGGAAGTACACGAATGGCAGGAACAGCAGCAGCACCATGCCGGTGCGGATGATCCAGGGGCCGGGAATGAGCAGGAGCCCGGCGAGGATGGGGATCAGGGGGATGAGGCAGCGGGTGGCGTAGCGGCGGGTGGCGCCGGGACCGGTGGTGTCGGCCACGACCCAGTCGTGGAGTTCGGCGGGCAG
>SEEV01000009.1 GCA_004211695.1 Rhodococcus sp. (in: high G+C Gram-positive bacteria) | reverse complement strand
TGGGACTATGTCGCGGCGCTCACGATCGGTCAGGATATTTCCGAGCGCGACACCCAGTTTTTGGCGTCCCCGCCACAGTTCAGTCTGGGCAAGTCCTACCCCGGATTCTCTCCGATGGGACCTGTGCTGGTGACGCCGGAGGAATTCCCCGACCGGGACGACATCGAGCTCGGTTGCGAGATCAACGGTGAGCTGATGCAGAAGGGTCGCACCTCCGAGATGATCTTCTCGGTACCGCAACTGGTGGCCAAACTATCGGCCATTACTCCGCTGCTGCCCGGTGACATCATCTTCACCGGCACCCCCGCCGGCGTAGGGGTCGGCCGCACACCACCGCGCTTTCTCCGCGACGGGGATGTGCTGCGCTCGTACATCACCGGCATCGGTGAGCTCGAGCAACGCTTCGTCGTTCGCACCGAGTCCGGTCGGTGACCAGATGGCACTGCATCGGCTGGCCTCGATCACTATGGGAGTGCCCAACGTAGCGGACACCAGCAGCTACTACGCGGACTTCGGCCTTACCAGCACCGGCGACGGGCGATTCGCCACCATAGACGGGGGCGACCAGCTGCATATCGTCCACTCTCCCACCCGTAGGTTGGTCGAGTTGGTGGTCGCCGCCGACCACAGCGACGACCTCGATCGGATCGCCCACCGCTTAGACGCGAGCGGATTCCTGTGGCGCCGTGGCGACTCCGAGATCATGGCCGAGGAACCCGTCGCCGGTATACGCGCCCTCGTTCGCATCGCCCCGCGCATTGCTCAGGCTCCAGCGCCGACCACCCCCTACAACGGTCCCGGGCGCATCGACCGACTCGGCCGCGCACCCGGCATCACGCGGGACACACCGATCCGGCCACGCAAACTCGGCCACGCGGTGATCGGATCGATCGACTACCTGGAAACCCGGCGCTTCTTCGTGGACGGCCTCGGATTCAAGATCAGCGACCACATCAAGGGTCACGGCACCTTTATGCGGTGCTCGGAAGACCACCACAATGTGCTCGTTCTGCAAGCACCGGTGAACTACCTGCACCACACCTCCTGGCAGGTCGAGGACATCGACGAGGTCGGCCGCGGTGCATTCGCCATGCTGGAGGGCAACCCCGAGCGGCACGTCTGGGGCCTCGGCCGACACCATGCCGGCTCGAACTTCTTCTGGTACCTCAAAGACCCCGCCGGGAACTTCGCCCCCCGGAAGACCTCGAAGGCGCGAAAGGCCTGTTCAACTGGGGCCCACCGCCGCCGCCGTCGTTCCTGAACCCGGAAGACCTCGCCGCGATGATGACCGGCGCCCACAGCGGCCGCTGACTCCAGCCCGCCTGGCCTGCTGACAGGCCGCCCGATCCCCTATCCCTTCCACCCGGGCTGTGCCCGAGGAGGACTATCAGTCATGCAGACCATCGAGACCGATGTGCTGGTCGTCGGCGCCGGGCCGGCCGGCCTGACCGCGGCAGCCTTTCTCGCCAAACACGGCGTCGACGCCCTGACGGTAACCCGCTACTCCGGCACGGCCAACTCACCCCGCGCCCACATCACCAACCAACGCACCATCGAGGTCTTCCGCGACCTCGGCATCGAAGACCGTATCCGGGCGGCGGCGGTCCCGAACGAGTTGATGGGCAACAATGTCTGGGCCACCAGCTTCGCCGGCCAAGAGCTCGCCCGCCTGAAAACCTGGGGCACCGGGACCCACCGGCACGCCGACTACACCGCCGCGAGCCCGAGCGCGATGTGCAACATCCCCCAGCACATCCTCGAACCACTCATTCTCGAGGCCGCCAACGAGTACGGAGCGCAGGTCCGCTTCTCCACCGAAGTCGTGGAGATCACCCAAGACGCCGACCACGTTCACGCGGTGGTGCGGGAACGGACCACCGGCACCGAATACCGGATCCGGGCCAAATACGCCATCGGCGCCGACGGCGGCCGCTCCACTGTCGCGCAACAACTCGAATTCCCGCTGCGCGGCGAGATGGGACTCGGCGCGGCGATGAACATCTGGCTCGAGGCCGACCTCACCCAGTACACCGCGTACCGGCCCGGCACCCTGTACTGGATGGCCCAGCCGGGCAACGACTACTGGGTGGGCTCCGGTACCTGGATCTGCGTCAAGCCGTGGACCGAGTGGGTGCTGCTGTGCATGTACAACCCCGAGGACGGCGAACCGGACACCTCTGAGGCGTCGGTGATCGAACGCGCCCGCGCCACCATCGGCGACGACAGCATCGACATCCGGATCAAGGCCGTCAGCAAGTGGCAGATCAACCACGTCATCGCCGACACCTACCAGAAGGGCCGGGTCTTCCTCGCCGGCGACGCCGCCCACCGCCACCCCCCGGCGAACGGACTCGGCACCAACACCTCGGTCCAGGATGCGTTCAACCTCGCCTGGAAACTGGCCTTCGTCCTCCGCGGTCACGCCGGCCCAACCCTGCTCGACAGCTACACCCAGGAACGCCAACCCGTCGGCCAGCAGGTCGTCGATCGCGCGATGCAGAGTGTGCGCGACATGCTACCGATCTCAGAAGCCCTCGGCTTCCGGCCCGGGCAGTCCGCCGAGGAAGGCTGGGACACGGTCCACGAACTATTCTCCGACACCGACACCGGACGCCGGCGACGCACCGGACTCGATGACGCCGTGCAACTGCAGAACTACCAGTTCAACGCACACGGCATCGAACTCGGACAGCGCTACCATTCCAGCAGCGTCGTCGACGACGGCACTCCGTTCCCGCCGCCGGTTCGCGACCCGGAACTGTACTACCAGTCGTCCACCCACCCCGGCGCCCGGCTTCCCCACGCCTGGCTCGAACACCACACCCGACAGGTGTCGACGCTCGATCTGACCGGCAACGGACGACTCAGCCTCCTCGTCGGTGAGGGCGGCCAACCCTGGCGCGCCGCCGCCGACAAACTCGCCTCCGAACTGGGCATCGAACTCCCGGTCGTCAGCGTCGGGGTCGGCTGCGAGTACAACGATGTCCTCCGAGAGTGGACCGCAGTACGCGAAATCAGCGACGGCGGAGCACTGCTGGTCCGCCCCGACCACCACATCGCCTGGCGCAGCCCCGACCTTCCCGAGATACCCCTCGAAGCGTTGCGCACAGCACTGTCCTCCGTCCTGCACTGACACCGCGACATCGAAGGAAGAACCTGATGACCTCACTCCAGTCGCCCCACACCCCTCCTCGGCAGTCTGCGCTCCCCGCACCCCTGACAACAATCGACGACACCACTGACATCGTGGTCGTCGGAGGAGGCGGCGGAGGACTCCCCGCAGCCCTGTTCAGCCGATGGAACGGCAACGACGTCATCCTGCTCGAAAAGGCAGACGCGTTGGGAGGTACGGCCCGCAAGGCCGCGTTCTGGTACTGGGTGCCCAACAACGAACCGCTCCGCCGGGCAGGCCTGGACGACTCCGAGGAGGACTACCTCCGCTACGTTGCCCGCCTGTCCCGCCCCACCATGTACGACCCGGCCAGCCCGAGCCTGGGCCTCCCGGACGACGAATACGCAGCGCTGCGCGCCATCTACGAAAGCGCCTCCCCCGCCGCCGAACTGCTCGCCGCACGCGGCGCCCTCCCGTACCGGCACGTCCCCGACGCCGTCGACTACTGGTCGCACCTTCCCGAGGACAGGACCCCCCGCGGCCGGGTCCTGATCCACGAGGATGCCAAGGACACCATGGCCGATGGCGGCACGCAGAGCATCCGGTCGATGACCGAGGTTGCGGTCCGGGACGGAGTCGATATCCGCACCCGGCACCGCGTGCAACGTCTCATCCGCGACGACGGGCGGGTCGTCGGGGTAGAGGCCTCCACAGCCGACGGCCACACGGTTCGGCTTCTAGCCCGTAAAGCGGTCATCTTCGCCACCGGCGGGTTCAGTCACGATCCCGAACTGCGCCGCAATTACCTGTCGGTCCCGCTGTTCGCCGGATGCGCCGCCCCCACCAACGAGGGCGACTTCGTTCCCATCAGCACCGGTGCGGGCGCGCAGCTGCGAAACATGAACTACGCCTGGATGTGCCCTGTTTCGCTGGAGAAGTCGGTGAACAAATCCCCGAACCTTATCGGCAGCTTCTGTGTCGCCGGCGACAGCACGTTGTTCGTGAACAAGTACGGCCAGCGGACGATGAACGAGAAGCTGCCGTATAACGAACTGGCCCAAGAATTCTTCACCTGGGATGCCCAAAAGGCCGAATACCCGAACCTCGTGATGATTCAGATCTGGGACGAGCGCAGTCACACCCACTCGGCCGACACCGAATACGGACGTCTGATCCCGCCGCCCGGCGCTGACCACTCGCACGTCATCTCCGCTGACACCCTCGGCGACCTCGCCGCCCGGATCGACGAGAGGCTACGGCGGTATCGCGGAGCTACTGGCGGCGCCGGACTGGACACCGACTTCGTTCCGACGCTCCAATCATCCATCGACCGATTCAACGACTTCGCCCGCGGCGGCGTCGACGAGGACTTCCACCGCGGCGAGAAGCCGGTGCAGCTGATGTTCAACGGCGCCATCGGTCCCGGTACCTCTCCGAATCCCACGATGCACCCGATCGCCGACCAGGGTCCCTACTACGCCGCCCTGCTGACCGGCGGAACACTCGACACCAAGGGTGGCCCCAAGACGAACACCGACGCGCAGGTCCTCGACGATCGGAACGATCCCATCCCCGGGTTGTACGGCGTCGGCAACTGCGTCGCCTCCCCGTCGGCCTGTAGCTACTGGGCCGGCGGCGCCACCCTCGGTCCCATCATCGCCTTCGCCTACCGCGCCGCCAACCGCGCATCAGCCGAGCCCGTTCTCGAGTCCGCAACTGCGTCGACCTCGGCGTGACCCAGCGCCCATCCCACCCTGCACTATCGACCCTGGGAGACCTGATGACCATCGCCACCGCCACTATGACCCGCGAACAACGCAAATCCGTTGCCCTCGAATATTTCACGAGGTTCGATACCGGCGGCAATGTTCTCGAATTGATTGCCGACGACGCCGTCGTCTACTTCCCCAAATGGGGCCTGGCGCGCGGCAAAGACGAGATCGGCCGAATGTTCGGCGACGTCTCCACCCTGTTCACCGACATCTGCCACTACCCCGAATACCTCAAGTTCATCATCGAGGACGACATGGTTGTGGTCGAAGGAATAACCTCCGGCACCGCCGCCGACGGCACCCCTTGGCGGCCGGGGTTCAGCCACGCCGGCCGGTTCACCGACGTCTTCGAAATTCGCGACCACAAGATCCACCGCTGCTTCATCTACCTCGACCCCGACTACGCCGGCGACGACACCCAGCGCTACCCCTGGCTGGCATCTACCGAAACACCGATCCTCAACCACTGAAACGGAGCCCATGATGACCTCATCACTTCAGGGAAAAGTAGCCTTCATCACCGGAGCAGCCCGCGGCCAAGGGCGCGAACACGCCGTCACCCTCGCCCGGCACGGTGCGAACATCATCGCCCTCGACATCTGCAAACCGGTCAGCACGATCCCCTACGAAATGTCCACCAGCGACGACCTCGCCGAGACCGTCGCCCAGGTCGAGGCGACCGGGCAGAAGATCTACGCCGCGGAAGCCGACGTCCGCGACTTCGACGCCGTCCAACAAGTCGTCGACAACGGACTCGAACAGTTCGGGCAAATCGACATCGTCCTGGCCAACGCCGGTGTGTACTCCTTCGGGCCTCTCGACAGCGTCGACATCGAGCTCCAACGCTGGCGCGACATCATCGACATCAACCTCACTGGCGCCTTCCACACACTCAAAGCCACCATCCCCTCCATGATCGCGGGTGGCGCCGGCGGCTCGATCGTGCTGACCAGCTCCACCGCCGGTATCAAAGGCCTCCGCTCGATGGCCGATTACACCGCCACCAAACACGGCGTCGTCGGACTGATGCGCACCTTCGCCAACGAACTCGCACCCCACAAGATCCGCGTCAACACCGTTCACCCCACCGGAGTCAACACTCACATGGTGACCAACCCCCAGCTGGTCCAGTGGTACAGCGACCACCCCGACATGGCGAACAATGTCTCCGCCAACCTCCTTCCCGTCGAGCTCGTCGACCCCCACGACATCAGCGAAGCGATCCTCTACCTCGCATCCGACGCAGCCCGCTACGTCACCGGACTCGAGCTGAAGATCGATGCCGGCTTCACGGAGCGTGCCTAGGCACACCGCTTCCGTTCCACCGAGGACGGCGGCGGGGTTTGATCGCGGCTCCAGGGTTCGGCGCCACGGACCTCAGTTCGACGGCGCAACGACGAGTCCACGCCCCGACAAATCCTTTGCCACGAAATCCCGTTCGACGTCAGAGGCGACCAGCGCTGCGATCGCAATTGTCGTTATCTCATTCGTTACTGAACTGTGGACGGGTCGAGGTGTCGCGGCGGGGCCGTCCACGGCGCCGGCACGACACCTCGAGCGCTTGTCCGACGGAAGGTTGCGTGCGGGTCGGTTCTCGTGTCGACACCGGTGCTGCTGTGGTCTCTGCCATTGGATGTTTCGGGAGGTGCACCCGAAATGAGTTACCTGTGCGTCGCGACGTCCGCTGGTTCGCTCTGCGGCGCGGTCGGGAGATCGATGTCGCTACGCGGGACGAGCAGGCAGGTGATTGCGCCGACGAGCGCTACGGCACCGAATACTGTGAAAACCCAACCGAATGGGACGGAGGCGGACAGGAGCACGCCACCGAGTAGAGGGCCGGTGACAGCACCGAGCCGTCCGATTCCTGTGGTGATCCCGAGGGCAGAGGCTCGAACTCGCGCGGGATAGTGCGTGGCTACATAACCGAATAGCACGATCTGTGTACCAATTGATCCTGCGCCGGCAAGGAGGACGACGACATACATCACCCCTGTGGGAGGGGAGATCGCCATCCATCCGATTGCGACCGCGGCGATGACGAAAGTCGCAGCTGCCACCGGTCTGCTGCCGTAACGGTCTGCAAGTGACGACCCGCTGATGCCGCCGATGATCGCGCCGGCGTTGAGCAGTACCTGGAAGGTGAGGGCGGAGCCGAGGCTGTAACCCGCCTCGCGCATCAGCTCGGGAAGCCAGGTGTTGAGACCGAACACAAGCAAGAAGCCGACGAAGTTCGCCGCGGCAAAGAGCACCAGGGTGATAAGGGCACGTCCGGAAACCAGTTCGCGTAGCGGTGTTGTGGAGACAATCAACTTCTGCCGATCGGATTTTGATGGGGGTGTCGTTTCCTGGATGACTCGCCACGCGATCGGCAGGACTACTACGAGGGCGAGAGCACCCATTGCCCACAGACCACGGAAACCGAGGGAGCCTTGCAGGCTCAGCGCCATGAGCGCCGCGAGCACACCACCCACTGGCAGTCCGGCCAGCATGAGGGCGTTGAGACGATTTCGTTCGCCTTCACGGGCGACTTCCACGACGAGGGCGATCGCCACGGGGGCAATTCCCCCGAAGCCGAGACCGGCGATGAAGCGGAACAAACCCAGCAATTCGGGCGTGGGCGCTGTGGCCACCGCAACCATTGCTGCGGAGTACCAAATCAGGCATCCCAAGAACAGACGCCGACGTCCGAACCTGTCGGTGAGCGTGCCCGCCGCGATGGCCCCGAAGAACATCCCGAGTAATGCGTAGCTACCGATGGCTCCGACTTCGCCGCGTGAGAGCGACCAAGGTTCGTAGGCCAAGAGTGCGGGAATGGTGGATCCGTAGATGATGAGGTCGTAACCGTCGAAAATGATCGCGGCAAAACATACAGCCACGACGGCGTATCGACCGCCGCGCGACGGCAAAACTGTTGTGGCAGAGGCCATGGGGGACTCCCTGGAGTGAAGTGGATTACCTCATTGTCCACGATGCGACACTTATGTCAATACTTCGACGGTTCCATTGACAACCAGACGCTGGTGTTGATATTTTGACACTCATGTTGGATAGTAACCACGTCACCGCACCGGCGGCTACACCGGCCGATCCAGGGTTAACGCCGTTTCCACAGCACGCGATTGATCAATATCGGCGTCTCGGGCTCTGGGGCGGCCGGTCCTTGCCCAGCGAACTGTTCGCTGCGGCGCGTGTGCATGGGGACCGAGTCGCATTGGTGACCCCCGAGGTGCGTTGGACTTACCGAGAACTCTTCGAGCGGGCAGCAGATTTCGGCGCCGGATTGCTCGCAGTCACCACCTTGCGCGCCGGCGATGCCGTGTTGTTTCAGATGGGCAACGTAGCCGAAACCGTGGTGGCATACCTCGGCTGCCTGGCAGCCGGAGTCAGGCCGGTGTGCACGTTGCCTCAGCACGGTGAACGGGAAGTCAGCCTTCTCGCCGCCCACGTGGGCGCTAGGGGTTTGCTCATTCAAGCGGACTTCGGCAAGGGCGAACCGCTGACCAACGCGCAATCGCTCCTTGAGCGGGAATTGATCGACGTCGTGATAGTCGCCCGCGGTGAACCGATGGCGGGAGCGGTGTCTTTTCAAACGATCCTCAGCGGCGGGTCCATGTTGCCGGCACCCGACGACGTGAATCCGGACGAGATCGTGGTCTTCCAGCTATCCGGCGGGACGACGGGGCTACCCAAGGTCGCGCCGCGCCTACATGAGGAGTACGTCTACAACTCCAGAGCATGGGCCGAGGCATTGAGGTGGTCACCGGCCACGAAAGTACTTTATCCGCTCCCGCTTCTGCACAACGCTGGCATCGCGCTTGCCCTGCAGCCCGCCCTGCTGTCCGGTGCGTCGATCGTCCTGGCGCCCAGTGCCCGAATCGACGTCCTACTCGACCTCATCGAGGCTGAGCGTCCGACAACACTTCCGCTGGTTCCCCCCGCTCTGGCTATCCGTCTGCTCGAGGACCCGCGTAGCCGCACCCTGGACCTGTCCTGTATCGAGGACTACATCGTCGGCGGTCAGCGACTGCCGGTGGAGATCGCCGAACGGTTGCGCGACGAGCTCGGCATCTCTGTGCGGCAGATGTTCGGCATGGCCGAAGGGATGTTCCTGGTCACTCCCGCGGATTCCAGCGAGGAACTCCGGTTTCACACTGTCGGGCAACCTATCTCGACGGCCGACGAGGTACGTATCCTCGAGATCGACGGAACCGCTGAGGTACCGTTCGGGGAGATCGGTGAATTCTGCGTCCGGGGGCCGTACACGATCCGCGGCTACTACCGCGCCGCCGAACACAACGCGGACACCTTCACCGATGACGGTTTCTACCGCACCGGCGACCTCGCACGCGCGCACCACCTCGACGACACGACCGTGTACTCCATCGAGGGCAGGATCAAGGACGTCATCAACCGGGGTGTCGAGAAGATCCACGCCGAAGAGGTCGAGGAACTGATCCTGCGTCACCCCGACGTGACCAACGCCGCCCTAGTCGCCATGCCCGACGAGGTGCTCGGAGAGCGCGCCTGCGTCTACCTGATCCTCGAGGAAAACGCCCCACACCTGGCCGTGTCCACGCTCGGGAAATTTCTCCTCGGGCAGGGCCTGGCGAAGTACAAGCTGCCCGAGCGGGTCGAGATCGTGGACCAGTTCCCGCTCTCCAACGTCGGCAAGGTATCCAAGAAGACACTGCGAGAAACGATTACGAATGTGCTCCTGGCCGAGCGCGAACACCACGATTCGCCCGCAACCGGCGCACGCTAGAGGGAGGCACACCATGGCCCATCGCACCATCGACGTCATCGGAGGCGGACCGGCCGGCCTGGCCGCCGCCCGCTTGATCAAGCTCGCCGACCCCTCGGCCCGCGTGACCGTGCACGAGCGATCCGACTCGAGCACCTCGACGTTCGGATTCGGCGTGAGCCTGACCGAATCGACGATGCGCAATCTCGCGGCGGTCGACCCCCGAACCGCTGAACAGATCCGCCAAGTCAGCTACGCCGGTCATTCGCTGACCCTGCGCGCCACGGATCGGGACGTGCAGCTACACGGCGCACGAAACCTCGCGATCGGCCGGGCCGCGCTGCTGCAGGTGCTCACCGATGCCGCCACCGCCGTCGGCGTCGACATCCGCATGGGATCACGCGTCGATATCTCCGACACCGACGCCGACGTGGTGGTCGCCGCCGATGGTGCCCGCAGCGCCGTACGGGACAAGCTCTCCGCCGAATTGGGCGTCCACATCTCCCACGGCAGCCTGCACTACATGTGGTGCGGGGCCGACTTCGCCGTCGACACCGCCTACTTCGCGGAGCGATCGCTCGACGACTCCTTGTTCGTCACCCACGCCTACCCGTACGCGCAGGACCGCAGCACGTTTCTCATCGAGGCCGACGAGCAGACCTGGGCCTCGGCGGGCCTGGCACACAACGAAGACGGGCTGGCACCCGGAGAGACCGACGAAGCCAGCGTGCGGTTGCTCGAGCAGGCCTTCGCCGTAGACCTCCGCGGCCGGAAACTGCTGACCAACCGGACGCGGTGGGCACGGTTCCCCACTGTCAGCCTGGACCGATGGTCGTACCGCAATGTCGTCGTGCTCGGCGACGCCGCACACACCGCCCACTACACCATCGGCTCCGGGACCAAACTCGCCCTCGAAGACGCGATCGCCCTGTCCGCCGCCCTCGCCGAGACCCCTGATGTGACCGACGCATTCACACGATACGAGGCCGCCCGACGACCGGGAGTGGACAGGTTCAAACACCTCGCGGCTCGCAGCCAGGGTTGGTGGTCAAGCTACCGTTCCCGCCACGTGCAGGCACCCGAACTGGTCGCGCTGTCCTACATGACCCGCGCCGGCAACCTCACGGTCGCTGACTACGCCGTCGATCATCCCGACGTCGTCCGGTCGGCCCTGCTTCACCTCGGTGATGCACCGGTGTCCGAGCCCGATTCGCTCGACGACTGGATCTTGTCCCGCCCCCTTGCGCATGCTTCCCTCGCCCGCCCGGGCCGGGAACTCGCGTCCGCAGACATTCCCGTCGGCGTGGGCGTGCGTCACCTCACCTGGGGCGGCGACGAAGTATGGGGCGAACAAGCGGACGAGCTGGTGGGCCGCCTCCAAGCCGATCCCGCCACGGCGGTCGTGGTGTTGGAAGGACCAGACGATGCAGTGGCCGTCGGCGCTCGAATCGATCTGGCGGAACGGTTCGGATGGCACACCGCATGCGCAGTCCTGGTCGCACTCCCAGTCACTGCCCGCCCCTCGGGCGCAGCAGCAGTGGCCTCGAACCGCTGCCATGCGATTGTCCTCCGATGAGTAAGAATGCAGCTCGGCCCGAGCCGGCAACCGGTGCGCGTCGATACACTTCAGACGTGTCGTCGAAGCAGAGAACCACCAGAGCACAAAGCACAAGACGCCGCGAGTTGCTCGTCGGTGAGTTGCTCGATCGAGCGACCGAATTGTTTGCCGTCAAAGGCTACGAGGCGACGAGCCTGCAGGATATCGCCGATGCCATGGGAATCTCACGGCCGGCGCTGTACCACTACCTGCGCAGCAAGGAAGACCTACTCGAAATGCTGGTCGAGCAAGTCTCGCGCAGCATGGCGGAAGTCCTCGAAGAACTCCGAACCCGACCGGATCTCACTCCTCTTGCAAAAGTCCGAACGCTGACCGAGTTACTGGTTCGCCAACGCGCTGAGCATCCCAGTCAGTTCCGTATCCTGGACCGTTCGGAAACGGTATTACCTGAACCTGCGGGCACCGAACATCTCGAAGCGAAGCGTCGTATCGTTCGCGAATTGGTCAACATCATCGATGAAGGAGTGAACACAGGCCAGTTTCGGTCGATTGATTCACGTACGGCGGCGTTGAGTCTGCTCGGGATGTGCAACTGGGTTGCATGGTGGTTCCGACCGCAGGATCAGCCCAACATCGAGTCGATAGTGGCGACGATTACCCAATTCGCCGAAGACATGCTGGGCGGACCGAGGCAGGACGCCGCCGCCGGGCCGAAAGGACTGATCCACGAGATTCGCGGCCTGCTGGAGAGACTCGAGCCGCAAGTCCTACCGAAGCCCGCGTCGGACTCACGCCGTTCTGAGCCGACTCGATAGACCGCATCGGGCGCGGACACCTGCGGCGGACGGGCGTCCCCTTGCCCCCGACACCTGGGTTGCGGGGTTAGCCGGTCGGCGAGATTCGTAAGACTTGGCCCTGCCCACCACGTGACAACGGACGCAAACCACCATTTTCAGGTACCTATTCCGGTAGCGATCTGAAATGGACGACGACGAAGCCGCTCACTCCCGGCCATTCGCGCATCGGATATCCAGGCTCGGCCACGTACAGCTCCTCCGTTCCCGGCTCCAGGACGACTCGGGTCTCCGTCGGATCCAGGCCAACGAGCTCGTGAGCCTGGGCAATCTCCACCGATGCCTCCACCGCATTTCGTCGTGAAACCACGACCAGCGCCTTCGATTTGTCCTGGCAATGGGCCGTCGGCCCCCATTCGCCGGGAAAGGCAACCGTTCCCCAGCCGGGTGCGGTCCGACATTCATGCCGGATCCGGCCAATCCGGCGTCTTCTCTGCGCGCGAATTTCGACGGGAACGCAAGGTCCCGAAAATTCAACCGAGGTCTGCCCGAGTGGAGTGACGCTGACGTCGTAACCCGGCAGCGTCGGAAGGTGGGTCTCGTCTGTCAGCGTCGTAATAGCAATTTGCCAAGCACTTGACTCGGCGATCTTCCGATCGCATCCAAAGCTCGTGGGCTGGTGACCTGCTGGTGTCGAGACTGCGTTCAACTCACTAATTCCTGAGGTCATGCACCCTCCTCGATTCTTAGGTTGCCACGCTCGCGGCCAGCTGCATGGCCGGTGGAAGTCATCTCCGCGCGAAGGGTGCGAGACGTGCACGCGGAGTTACGGTTCCGAGAACCGTGTGGGGTTCTTCGAGAGCGCGATCACGATCGTCGCTCCTTCGCGATAGTGTTAGTGCATGGGCACACGGAACGGTGGCGGGGTACGGATGAAAATTGGCCAGCCCACCGAGCGGGTACGCCGGGCGGTCTTCGACAGCGCCCGCGAGATCATCGACACCAAAGGGTTTTCCGCCTTCACGATCGACGAACTCGTCGCGCGGTCCGGGGTGAGCAAGACGACGATTTACCGCTGGTGGAACAACAGGGCTGATGTGACGATGGATCTGCTGCTCGACGCCGCAGGACCGAACGAGCCGATCATTCATCCGGGTTCCGCCCTCGATAATTTGCGCTCGCACATCCGGATCGCGGGCGAATTCATCGGAGGTCCGTCCGGGCACCTGTTGGCCGGCATCGTCGCCGACGCTCAACACGACAGTGCGCTGTCCGAGGCCTTCCGGCAGCGTTATCTCGCCCGCCGCCGCAAGATGACCATCGAGCTACTGACAATGGCGATCGACGAGGGAAGCTTACGACCTGACCTCGACCCGGAACTTGTGGTCGACGTGCTCATCGGGCCGCTCTATTATCGGCTGCTGCTCCAGCACCTGCCCCCGGGGCCGGAAGCTGCGCAGGCGGTGTTGGAGATGGTCCTGACCGGCCTCGCGGCTGGGTAGTCAGCACTCGACGCCAATCGCGGAGCACGTCGGCTCCATCTTCCGAGCGAAGTAGCGCCTTGCGTAGCTGCAACATCTGCGTGGGACAGTTCATTGTGGTTGCGCCGGTCACCAGTCCGTCCTTCATGCTCACGAATAGGTGCTTGTCGCGGCCAAGTTCCTCGTGCACCACCTCCTCCCCCACCATTCCCACGTGCTGGATACGCATGTCGTATTGATCCGACCAGATGTAGGGGACCGCTGAATACGCCTTGAGACGCGCCGCCGCACCAACCGTGAGGTTCCACGCGACAGCGGAGGCCTGTTCTCGGGCACTGGTCCAGTGCTGCATCCGCATCCGGCGGGCGTACCTGCCGTTGAACCAGCTCGCGATGTCACCCACCGCCCACACCAGTGGGCTTCGCGTTCGCAGAAACTGGTCGCATACGATGCCGTCCTCCAGATCGAGTCCGGAACCGGTCAGCCAGTCGGTGTTGGGATAGGTACCGACCCCGACGACGACCAGATCGGCGGGGACGAAGGTACCGTCCGCGAGGTTCACACCGTTGACTCTCCCGTCCAGCGACGATGCCGACATGATCTGAACGTTGTTGAGAATCTTCACCCCATGTCGTTCATGGAGCTGCGCGACTTCCGTGGCGGCGGCGGTCGGCAGTACCCGGTCGAGAATAGCGGGGGCTGCGTCCAGAATCGTCACCTCGAGTCCCAGAGTCTTCGCTGTCGCGGCCACCTCGGTTCCGATGAATCCACCCCCGACTACCAAAAGCCGCCGTCCTGGAGCCAGTTCCGTACGCAGTACGCGGGAGTCGGTCAGCGTGCGCAGGTAGTGGACACCCCGTAAGCCGTCAAGGCACGATATGGTCCGACTCTTGCAGCCCGTCGCAATGACGAGGTGTTCGAACCTTACAGTGCTGCCAGTGTCCAAGTGGACTTCGCGGGCGGTGACATCGAGTGCGGTTGCGCTCGTGGAGGTATGCAATGAGATATCGGCGTCGTGCAGCGTTCGGGAGGTGTCGAGAATGACGGCGTCATCAGATTCGCTTGCAGTCAGGTAACCCTTCGACAACGCCGGTTTGTCGTGCGGTGCATCGGCTCCGGCCTCGAGCACCGCAATAGGTCCGGTCCACCCGCGTTCGCGTGCACCGCGGGCAACACGAATTCCGGCAACGGACGCGCCGACGACGACGAGCTGGCCGTCAGTCACGGTCGTCTACCACCGTCAGTGCGCGCACAGGGCAGTCTGCGGCCGCCTCGATGAGGGCGCCACGGTCACTGTCCGTCACTGCTCGTACTAATTCGACGATATTGGTTTCCGGGTTCAGGTCGAGGACGTCAGGCGCGGCGAATACGCAGTTTCCGTATCCGTTGCACCCGTCCCGGTCGATTCGAAGCTCCATGTCGTTTGTCCTACCTAACATGATCGATTTGATTATTCGAAGGCGAGCGGTAAGTAGTTCGGCCCGAAGTGAATACCACCCGCGAGAGATCCGAATTCCGCGTTGCCGGCCAGTGTGAATGGCGGCAGGTCACTGAGCGTCTGCAAGAGGATGAGCAGTTCGGAACGCGCCAGCGCTGATCCGAGGCATTGGTGCACGCCCCATCCGAATGCCAGGTGGCCAACTCGTCCCCGGTCGGGGTCGAATCGTTGGGGATCCGCGAACTGTCGAGCATCCCGGTTGGCGGCTCCGTAGGCGAGGAGCACGTGTTCTCCCCGCGGAATTGACACACCAGCCAGTTCGATCTCCGTCGTGGTGGTCCGGCCGAACATCTGCGCCGGGGCCCGGTGCCGCAAGATTTCCTCCACGAACGCCGCCGCTTGGGATACGTCCGACCGGAGCGTCTGCTGCAAGCCGGGGTCTGTTGCGAGTGTGTATATAAGATTGCTGGACGCGTTGGCTGTGGTCTCGTGACCTGCGATGGCGAGGGTGAGCAAGATGCGAGCGATCTCGTCGTCCGCCAAATTCCGATCGTCGACCTCGGCGCCGAGCAGCCAGGTCAGATAGTCGTCGGGTCTGTCGACGCGATGCCGGGCGATTTCCTCGTCCATCAGCGCCCGCAGGTCCCGACGTGCCTCGTCGAGAGAGACGTCGGAGATGACCTTCCATTGTTGCTCGGTCAACACGTGCAGCCTGTCGACGGTCTCTGCGGAGAACCCCACTACCTGGGTCAACACACGCAGTGGGAGTGGTAGCGCAACCTCGGCAACGAAGTCACCGCCGCCGGCGGCGACCATCCGACCGAGTAGGTCCGCGATGAGCTCACGCAGGTACGGTTGCATTTCTCGCACCTTTTGCGGGGTGATCGCCCGCGTCATCACTTGGCGATACATGGCGTGGAGAGGTCCATCGAAGTCGATCGGTATCGATCGACCCTCCCCCACTGTCGGTACCCTGATTCCGGCGGCAGAGGAGAAGGTCTCGGGGTCTCGCAACGCGGTCCGCACTTCGTCGAAGCCTGTTATGACCCAGTAACCGCCGTGCGCGTTCGTGTGGCTGACCGGACATCCGGAACTCATCTCGGCGTACCGGTCCCAGATCGCGGGCTCGGTCAGTTCCGGTGAGTGATGGTCGAAGTCGGCGCCGGCGGTCGGCTCGCGGACGGGGGCCCGGTGATCGTCGGAGATTCCCGTAGTGCCTGTCGATCCGCGGAAGTCGGGTGACGCCATCTGTGTGTTCCTCACCTAGTGCGTTCGAACTATGTGATCCACAGCATAGGGGGTACAGTACGTATCGTACAGTTTGTTCCTCATGGCAGAACGGCGCAGTTCAGGCAGGTGACCGATAGTGGATCTGCTACGCGCTGCCAGGCAGCTCATCCGGCCCGCCGGCGCGGGACAGCGGCTCGAGCACCCCCGTCGCCTCGTTGACGCGATGGGTCCGCGCGATGGCGCAGAGTTCGATCCCGATGCGCTCCGCGTTTCGGCGACCGAGTCGCGCCGTCGGAGCGGCGACCGACAATGCGGCGACCGGAACCTCGCGGACATTACGCAGGACGACGCCGACTGCGGTGAGGCCGACTTCGGACTCCCCGACGTTCAGTGCGAACCCGCGGCGACGAATTGTCCCGAGCGACTGCATCATTGCGTCCCATTTGTCCTGTGGCAGATCATGTTCGGAGTCGAGGCTTGCACCGCCCGATTCATCTTTGACGTGGTAGAGGCGGGACAACTGTTCGTCCGACAGCTCCGCGAGAAGGGCCTTGCCACCGGAGGTGGTGCGGGCCGGCATTGTCGTGCCCCGACGATCCCCGACTCGCAGGTATTGGTCGCACTCGACGCTGGCAATGAACCTGACCCATCGACCGTTGCGAACTACGAGATGAACGGTCTCCTTGAAACGGTCCCGCAGGCTCGTCATGAGCGGCCGCAACAGCATATTGAGCTCACCCGTGCCCTGATGGCCGACAGCGGACATCACGAGCGAAGGGCCCGGGCGATACTCCCGGGCGTCGTCCTGAACTGCGAAGTCTCGATAGACGAGCATTGCGAGCAGCCGGTGGGCCGTCGAGCGGCCGATTCCGAGCAGTTCGGCCGCTTCACTGACGGTCAGGCGGCCCTGGTCCCGCAGAATGTGGAGCAGGAGCAGGGCGTTGTCGACAGAACTCAGTGGATATGGTGGAGGATTCTTCATATCAGAACTATAGGTCGATATGATTCAAGTCACGCTATGTTCATCTGCGTTCCCAGATCACAGAACGTGGAGGCCCACCACGAAACTCTCACACCACATCTTCCGTTAGCGTTCCTTCCTGGAACGACTGCAGCACAGCCTCTTTCACCCGACGGCCGAGCCGGACGCCAAGCTCCCCAGCTTTCCGCTCAGTGTGGCCCACGGCCTTCCTGGCCACGGCAACGCGCCTCCACAGCCGCCGTCCAGTCCCAGAAGCTACGGCTCACCGGACGTAGAACTTTCCGACCGCCGAGTCTGCTGAGGTCCCCTCCCCCGACGGGAACACCCCAGTCACGCAGCAGATCCAGCCGGTTACTGCCCACAAGGGATACGCGACCCTCACAGGCCGCCGAGACCGACTCTGGTTCCGCCAGCGCCACCCCACACGTCGAAGGCGGATCACATCCGGGTCCGTACTTCTCAAGGAGTGAATTCATACATGACGACAAGTATCGACGCGGTAATCCCGGACCGGTTCGCGAAGTACCTCGACCGCGACTTCAAAATGCTGATCGGAGGCGCCCTGGTCGGGGCGACCTCAGGGCGCACGTTCGCCACGACCTCGCCCGTCACCGAGACGGTGATCGCCCATGTACCGGACGGGGGTGAGGATGACGTTGCCGCCGCGGTGGTGGCAGCGGACCAGGCGCGCAAGGGGTGGGCGGCGACCACCGCAACGGATCGAGCTGCGGTTGTGCGCCGAATCGCCGACGTGATCGAAGCGCACACAGAGGAACTCGCCGCGCTCGATACCCTGGACGCAGGTTCCCCCATCAGCAATGCTCGTGCCGATGTCGCCATGGCCGTCGAGCACTTGCGGATGTTCGCCAATCTCGCACTCGAGATCAAGGGAACCACCATTCCGGCGAGCAGCAACATCCACATGACCGTGCGCGAACCGATCGGAATCACTGCCCGCATCGTTCCGTTCAACCATCCCCTGATGTTCGCCTGCAAGTTCGCGGCCCCGCTGGTTGCCGGCAATTGTGTGCTGGTCAAGCCGCCGGAGGTGGCGCCACTGTCGGCCCTTCGGTTGGGCGAACTCCTCGCTCCCGTCGTCCCCGCCGGCGTGTTGTCCTTCCTCGTCGGTGACGGACCCGCGGTGCCGCGGGCGATTGTTCGGCACCCGAAGGTTCGGCGGATCGGATTCATTGGCAGCGAGGCCACCGGCAGGGCGATTCAACGCGACGCCGCGGAGACCGGCGTCAAGGACGTCACCCTCGAGCTCGGTGGCAAGAACGCGATGGTCGTCTTTCCCGACGCCGACCTCGACAAAGCTGCAGCAGGTGCCGTATTCGGGATGAACTTCACCTGGTCCGGACAGTCATGTGGGTCCAACTCGCGGCTCCTGGTCCACGAGAGTATCGCTGATCAGCTCACCGCGAAGGTGGTCTCCGAAGTCGAGGCTCGGACGATAGGAAGCCCCTTCGACGACAACTGCGAACAGGGAACGATGGTCTCCCAGCGCCAGTACGATCGGGCGCTCGAGTACATCGAGATCGCCAAGGCAGAGGGCGCGACCGTACTTACCGGTGGCGGCCGACCGGATGGTTTCGATCACGGATTCTACGTTCGCCCCACCGTTCTCGGTGGCGTGCAGCCGGAATCGAGGATCGCCCAGGAGGAGGTGTTCGGTCCGGTCCTGTCGATCATCACCTTCAGCGACGAGGACGAGGCCATCGCGATCGCCAACAGCGTCGAGTACGGGCTCACCGCGAGCGTCTGGACCCAGGACATTACCCGCGCGCACCGGGTGATCGGCCGACTCGAGGCCGGCTACACATGGATAAACGGATCCTCACGCCACTTCCCGAACGTGCCCTTCGGGGGGTACAAGGCATCCGGAGTCGGGCGCGAGGAGAGCATCGAAGAACTCCTCAGTTACACCGAGCTCAAGGCCATCAACATCATGCTTTGAGTCCTCCGAAACCCCTCTCGCCCAAACACTACGAAGGACACACCTCATGGCTTACGTCATCGGCATCGACACCGGCGGCACGTTCACCGACGCGTTCGTCGCCGACCAGAACAATCGTCTGGCCGCCGCGAAAACCCCCTCCACACCCCCGGACTTCTCACTCGGGTTCCTCAATGCCGTCGACGACTTGGCGTTGGAACTGGACCTGACGACCGCGCAGTTGCTCGCCGACACCGACTACATCGTGCACGGCACCACCTCGACCCTCAACGCACTCGTCACCGGCGACGTCGCGAAGGTCGGGTTCTTGACCACGAAGGGGCACGCCGACTCGATCTCGATCATGAACTTGGAGGGCCGCTACGCGGGTCTGGGCACCGATCAGGTGCAGCAGATGGCCCGCACAGCCAAGCCCGCCGGTCTGGTACCCCGCGAGTTGGTGTTCGAGGTCGACGAACGCATCGACTACAAGGGTGCCGTGATCGTGCCCCTGGACGAGCAAGGGGTGCGTGAGTCGGTCCGCGAGATGCTGTCGGTCGGGGTCGAATCGATTGCGGTGTCGCTGCTGTGGTCGTTCCGCAACCCCCAGCACGAATTGCGCATTCGCGAGATCATCAAGGAAGAAAGCGCCGACATGTACGTCGCGCTGTCCAGTGAGGTCAGTCCCCGCATCCGCGAGTATCCGCGCAATGTCACAACCATCATGAACACCCAGGTCGGTCCCCGGCTCGCGGCCTACCTGCGGCCCCTCGAGGAGGAGCTGAAGAACCGCGGCTTCACCGGCACCCTGCTGGTGATGCAGGGATCCGGTGGCTGCGTCTCGTCCCAGGACGCCCCCAAGCACGCCGTCACCACCATCGGTTCGGTACTGACCGGCGGTGTAGTCGGTTGCATCAACCTGGCCAACGCACTTGGGCACCGGAATGTGATCTCGACCGACATGGGCGGCACCACCTTCCTCGTGGGCCTGGTCTCTGACGGTAAACCGGTGACCACCACGTCGACCGTGCTCAACCAGTACACCATCAGTACACCCATGGTCGACGTCCACACGATCGGCTCCGGTGGCGGAGCCATCGCATGGGTCGATGCGGGCGGCAACCTGCGGGTGGGACCTCGCAGCGCCGGGGCCCGTCCCGGCCCCGCCTGTTACGGCGAGGGCGGCACCGAGCCCACCGTGACCGACGCCGATGTCGTACTGGGGATCGTCAACCCGGCCAACTTTCTGGGTGGCAAGAAGTCCCTGTCCAAGGCACTCGCCGTCGAAGCGATCCGCAGCCATATCGCCGAGCCGCTCGGTCTGTCGGTCACCGATGCCGCGCAGGCGATCTACGCCATCCAGAATGCTCAGACCGCCGACCTGGTGCGCAAGGTCGTCGTCAACTCCGGGCAGGACCCTCGCGACTTCATCCTCTATTCGTTCGGTGGCGCCGGCCCGGTCCACGCCGCCAGTTACTCCGCGGACCTGGGTGTCGACGCGGTCGTCGTGCCCATCGGCTCGACCGCTGCGGTGTTCTCCGCGTATGGCCTGGCGTCGTCGGACATTGTGCTCACCGCGGAACGGTCACAGCCACATAACTTCCCGCCCGAACCGGACGTGGTGAACACCACGTTCGAGGTCCTCGAGGATGAACTTCGTCAGCGGCTCATTGAGCAGGGGCTCGAGTTCGACACCATCGCGTTCGAGCGGGAAGCGGACATCAGGTACACGATGCAGATGACCGAGGTATCCACACCGGTGGCCACCGGCAAACTGGATGTCCACGATATCGACGCCATCGGAAAGGAATTCGAGCGACTCTACGAAAACATCTACGGCAAGGGGTCGGGCTTCAGTGAAGCCGGCCTGCAGATCATCACCTACCGTGTCCGCGCGATCGGCCAACTCCACATTCGTCCGGTACTGCCCGAACACCAACTCGTCGACGAACCGGCCCAGCCGAGCGGGACTCGGGAAGTGTTCCTCGACGTAGTGCACGGAGTCGAACCCACCACGATCTACGACTACACCCAGTTGGGTTCCGGTCACCGAATCGGAGGACCCGCCGTCGTCGAGGCACCCACGACGACCGTCGCGCTCCCCCGCGGCACCACCACGACGGTCGACCGTCTCGGCAACCTCGTCATCCGCTACGACTCCGCACGCAAGGAGAACTGATCATGCCCACAGTACCGATCTCGGGTTCCGAGCGCTTCGCCTCCCAGCCTCCACCGATCGCCCCCGGACAGAGCCGAATCGGCAAGGTCGGGCTGCATATCGTCGGCGACGACGCTATCGACGGGCTCGATCCGTTGACCTATGAAGTCGTCCGACACCGCCTCGCCGCGATCACCGAGGAGATGGGTGATGCGATCAAACGGATGAGTGGTTCGGTTGTCGTGACCGACTGCAACGACTTCGGCGCCGCGATCATGGACGAGGCCGGCGACACCGTCCAGGTCGGGCTCTACAACATGCAACTCGCCGCGTCCCTCGACATGGCCGCGAAGTGGACTCTGGCCAATCGCAGCACAACTCCCGGGATCGAACCCGGCGACATGTTCCTGTGTAATGACCCGTGGGTCGGTGGCGGCCTGCACCAGAACGACGTCACGATCCTCGCCCCGCTGTTCCATGACGGCGAGCTGTTCGCCTGGACCGGGGCGGTCGCCCACCAGGTCGACCTCGGCGGTGTCTCCCCCGGAAGCTGGTCCGTCGACGGGATGGACGTGTTCTGGGAATCGATCCCCGTGCCACCGGTCAAGCTGGTGGAAGGCGGCGAACTCCGTCCGGACATCGAGGACCTGTACCTGAGGCGGTCACGGGTACCCAAGCTCGTCGCCCTTGACCTCCGCGCCAAGATCGGCGCCAACAATGTCGCGCACGACCGGCTGACCGCCCTGATCACCAAGTACGGTCCCACCACCGTCAAGGCCGTGATGAAGCGGATGATGAACGATGCCGAAGCACGGGTGCGGGCAAAGCTCGCTGATCTGCCCGATGGCACCTGGGGCGCGGTCGCGCACCAGGACGGCGGCCGCGCCGGCGACCGCGACATTCACAAGATCGTGCTGAACATGACCAAGACGGCCGACAAACTGATCTTCGACTTCACCGGCACCGACCCACAGGTCGACGGCATCATCAACTGCACCCTCGCCGGCCTCCGCGGCGGCATCATGCCGATTCTGCTGACCATGCTCTGCCCCGACATCCCTTGGGCCCCTGGCGGTATCTACCGCGCCGTGGAAGTCATCAGCGAACCCGGCACGATCAACAACTGCACCTTCCCCGCCGGCGTCGGCAAGGCCTCGGTCGGTTCGGCTTGGGCCACCCAAAACGCCGTTTCGGAGACGGTGGCGTCGATGCTCGCCACCCACCCGGTGCACTCCAAGCAGTTGATGAGCGTGTGCTGCGGGTCGTGGGACCTGACCATCCTCGCCGGTGTCGACCAGCGCGGCAGCGGATTCGTCACCATGCTCTGCGACGCGATGGCCGGTGGCCTCGGAGCAAAGGTCGACGGTGACGGAGTCGACACCGGGGGCGAAAATTGCATCCCGATGGGCCGGGTCGCCGATGTCGAAATCAACGAATTCAGTTTCCCGATCCTGTACCTGTGGAGGCGCGAGGAAGCTGACTCCGGTGGAGCCGGTCGGTACCGAGGCGGTGTAGGCGCATCGAGCTGCTTCGTGCCGCACGACTCCCCCGTCGGCGACGTGCACCTGGTCATCTCCGCACCGGGCAAGGCCGTTCCCCAGGCCCCCGGCCTCTCGGGCGGCTACCCGGCAGCCACACAGTACGACGTTCTGGTGCGCAACTCCTCTGTCCGGGATCAGTTGGCGTCCGGAGTTCTTCCGACATCCCTCGAAGACATGGGTGGCGAGCTGCAAACAGTTCCCCCGCATCTGGAGACCGAACTGGGTACGGCCGACGTCTACTACACGCACTGGCAGGGTGGGGGCGGCATGGGTGATCCTTTCCTGCGCCAGCCGGAGTTGGTCGCCGCCGATGTCCGCAATCGCAAGGTGTCCCACCGGGCCGCCATCGAAATCTACGGTGTCGTCCTCGATGCGCACGGTGAGGTCGACCCCGCGGAAACCACTCGCCATCGCAGTGCGGCCCGCGCGGCCCGCGCTGGATTGCCCATCGCGGCATCGAAGTAGGAGCACCATGATGAAGATCGACGACAACCTCGAGACCACCGACGACGGCCGGGTGGTGTGCTCGCATTGCGGCGCCGAGTTGGGCAAGTCCGTGCATGAACCGCTATCCGCTGCCCTTCGCCACGAGTCGGCGTCGACAAACGCCGGTCCGGGAATCAAGGCGGACCCCGCACTGTTCACCGACCGGCCGATTGTGCTGCGGCAGCAGTTCTGTCCAGGGTGCCTGGTATTGCTGTCCACCGAAGTGACACCGGGAGATGAACCCGAGTACCGGAAGTGGACTTTCGCATGACCTACTCCGGACTCGACAGCAAGGTCGTCGTCGTCACCGGCGCCGCGCAAGGTATCGGCCTGGGCTACGCACAGCGGCTGGCAAAGGAAGGGGCAACCGTCGCACTCGTCGACCGCTCCGAGCGCATTCACGACGCGGCTGAGGGAATCGGCTCCGCCCACGTCGTCGACGTCTCGGATCCGGACAGCTGCGCGGCGCTGGCCGCGGCCCTCGACAGTCGTTACGGGCGGATCGACGGACTTCTCAACAATGCGGCCATCTTCTCCACCCTCGAGATGAAGCCGTTCTGGGAGATCACCGTGGAGGAATGGGACCTGCTGATGGCGGTGAATCTTCGGGGACCGTGGTTGGTCACCTCGTCGATGCTGCCTTTGCTCCGCAAATCGGCGGCCGCGAGCGTGGTAAACGTGGGCGCCGACGCGGTGAACATGGGTCGGCCCGGCTATCTCCACTATGTAGCCAGTAAGGGTGGGGTCACGGCCATGACGTTCTCGATGTCCCATGAACTCGGGGAGTTCGGGATCCGGGTGAACACCCTCTCGCACGGCCCGATCTACACGGAAGTGGCCCGGGAAACGGTCAGCCCCGCCCAGAAGGAAGCGATGATCGCCCGCCAGGCGCTCCACCGCACCGGGGGCCCCGAGGACCTGACCTCCCTTGCTGCCTTCTTGCTCTCCGACGACAGCAGCTATCTCACCGGACAAACAATCTCGGTCAACGGTGGACTGATCCACAGATAAGGAACCACTTGTGTCACAAGATATTCGGGAGCTCGTCTCCCTGTCGAGCCGCATCCTGGCCGACGACGGTCAGGGCGACTTCATCTGGGGTCACAGTTCGGCACGCGACCCGGAGGGGCGGGGCATCTGGATCAAACCCAGCGGCCTCGGCCTCGAGGAAATCACGCCTGAAACCGTGCAGTTGGTTGGCGATGACGGGACGCTCCTCGAGGGCTCCGGCGCGGTGCAGTTCGAGTACCCCATTCACACCGAAATCATGGCGGCCCGCCCGGAGGTCGGCGGGGTGGTACACACTCACGCGCCGAACGCCGTCGCGCTCGCCGCTGCCGGCGTCGACCTACTCCCGGTCAGCCACGCGGCGAACTACTTTGTCCCACCACAGGTCCCCCGGTATACCGACACCGCAGACCTCATCATGACCCAAGAACTCGGTATCGATGTCGCGAAATGCCTGGACTCTGCGCAAGCGCTGTTCCTCGTCAACCACGGCATCGTCACCGTCGGACCCGACCTTCAGACTGCCACCATGGCGGCGCTCCTGCTCGAGCAGGCCGCAGCGCAACAACTGCGCACACTGAGTTTCGGGGGGACGCCCTCCTACTCCGACGAAGCTGAATCCTTGTCCAAGCGCGACCACATTTACAACGAGATCGCCCTCGCCAGGGCTTGGGACTACCTCGTACGGAAGGTCACCACTCGATGAGTCCGCTCACGGGCGTCAGCTGCGGCTGATATTCCAGCAAGTTGGCTGGATGGCTCTCGCGTAGGGCCATCCAGCCAACTATTGCCGCCGGCGCAACCCCGGGTTTCGGCGAGACCTGCCACATTGCATGCACCGCGAGTAGCCGCGTCGAGGCGCGTGGTCGCGAACCGGCCACGACGTGTCCTCGCGGCCGGTCGACGATCCCGGTCGATGTCGGGCGGTAATTGGGCCCGAAGTCCACTCGGCCCTAGCATCTCAAAAGGCGACTGGGCCCGGCAGCTGGTGCCGGGCCCAGTCGCTGTAGGCCGATAACGTATAGCTCTAACTGTTCGAATCGAGCGCCTGGCTGCCGGCGAGTTCGCCGCCGTCGGCGATGAACTCGCTTCCGGTGGAGAAACTCGAGGCATCACTGGCGAGGTACACGATCAGGCTCGCAATCTCGTCAACTTCCCCGAAACGCTTCATCGGGTTGAGTTGCTCCGAGTTGAGTCCGTCAGTCATCGCAGTTCGCACCGAACCTGGATGCACGGAGTTCACCCGGATCTGCTTCGGCGCGAGTTCGAGGGCCAGCGACTTCGTCAGTCCGCGCACGCCGAACTTCGACGCCGCATAGCCGTGCAGGCCGGCGAAACCTTTGAAACCGGCCGTCGACGACACATTGACGATCGATGCAGGAGCGGAAGCCTCCAGATACGGTAGCGCCGCTTTGACCCCGAGAAACTGACCAGTCAAGTTGATCCCGATGATCCGGTTCCAATCCTCTGCCGAGGTGTCGTCGACCGAACCCATGGTCAATATCCCTGCATTGTTGATCAGAGTAGTGAGCTTGCCGAACGTTTCGACTGCCACCCTGACGATTTCAGCCCAGTCGTCGGTACTGGTCACGTCCAGATGCACGAACTCTGCCCGGTTTCCAAGTTCCTGCGCGAGATCCTTGCCTTCGTTGTCGAGAACGTCACCGATGATGACGCTGCCGCCTTCGCGGACGATGGCGCGGGCGTATGCCGCCCCCATTCCCCGCGCGCCGCCGGAGACGATCGCGACCTTGCCGGTCAGTTGAGTCATGAATTGCCTTCCGAAGGGCTAGGCCAGTGCTGGTTTCACTGGCGTGGAATAGATGCGTTAGGGCGATCTGTCACATCGACACCACCGCTATCGTGGGAAACCGCAGACCCAGCCACTTGGCCATGGATTCGCCGGCCAGGGTGGCACCTGAGGTCCGCCCCTCGACCAGTGCGGCTCCGAAGTGCTTTCCGGCGACCCGGACGTGGGCCTTGTCGTCACTGCCGAAAGCCTCGATCATTGCCCTGGCGTCGGCCGGGAAGCATGCCTGATCGCCGGTCAGCTCGACAAGCAGCACGGGGACGCGCACTCCGCCCGCACAACGGATCAAGTCCGCTCGACTCGATAGTGCCGACCAGGTCGACAGCCATGCCTCGGGCGTAGTGACCCGGCCGAATCCGACGATTCCGTAGTTGGTGAGGTCTGGTCGAGATCCGAACAGCGACCCGTAGGGCCGCTCGTTGCGGTCGATCGACAGATCGACCGAACGCAGATCCGCATCGGTACGGTGAACCACGATGACCCCCGAGGCGAGGGCCTCCCGCCGATCGACGGCATCGTGTGTGGACGAATAGCGTGACCGCGCACGGGCCGATTCGGCGACTCGTTCACGCGCTCGCTCATCTATTTGTTGAACGCGGTCGCGCTGTGCTCGGCGATACTCGTGCACGAACTCCGCCGTGTAATGGGACGAGTTCGGGGGCGCCTGGAAACCGTTCGCGGGATTGTAGGGATCGAGCATTGGGTCGACAGACAACGGATCGTCTTCGTCCGTGACGGACGGGTCGATGACCCGTTCCAGTAGTTTTCCCTGTCCAACGTGTGGCGCCATCAATAGCAGCCCGTCGGGAACCGGCATCGTCGCGTCCTGCAGCGGGACCGGCTTCCCTCCTGGGGTGGTGTGGTCGCGCAACCCAGGTTCGAGCGATGCTTGTTCGATGTAGTAGGTGGCCAATGCCGCACCGCCCGAATGCCCGACGGATACGACATGATCAAAACCGTACTCGCGCAGAAAGAGATGGCCTGCTGCCATGTCGAGAAGTGCTTGCTCGTGGAGCAATGTCATGTCGTTGAGACCCGTGCGAGTGTTCTGGGTCCATACGGCGTAGCCGTGGCGCAGCAGTTCGGGCACGAGCACGTGATGGGAGAAATCCTGCCGCGGGTGCATCAGCACCGCCACCGTCGTCGCGCCGGGAACTGTACGGAGTAGGCCGGCAACGGTGGCACCGTCGTGGGTGGGCAGTTCGTGTGCGCTGACCACCGTGCTGTGCGGGACGTCATTCGCGGTGATGTACCGCCCGGCGCCCAGGTTCGCGCCTGGGCGGCTCATCTCCGCGTCACCCGTAGCGCGTCCTTGTCCTGCTGGACGATGATCGAATCCTCGAGACCCGCAATCGCGCTGTACCACACCGCGTGCCGACAGCCAGTGGCACGACGGTCGATAATCAGCTCGTCGTCGGCGGTGATCCGAAAGTATGGTCCCACCTTGTCGATCGTCACCTGGGAGTCGCGCGCCGCGACGTCGACAACGCCCTCGTTCTCGGGCACTTCGAGCACGTAGATCCGTGCGGTCATGACTGCACCAACTTGCTGTCGGCGACGCTCTCGTTCAGCTGGGCAAGCTCCCATGCGGCGGCGCGTTGGACAATCAGTTCGGCCTTACGCGTGAGCAGTTTGTCCATCGACGGCGCTTCTCCCTGCGCCACTTCACACAGGGCGTCGATGGTCAGCGCTGCGTCCAGGTCCTCTTGTGGTGTGACCGGTCGCAGCGCACGAGTCAGTTCAATCATGTAGCCGTTCGGATCGTGTGTATAGATCGACTCGATCGTTTCGTGCATGACCTGCATCTCGACGGGCCAGTCGGACTCATCCAGCCGCCGGCGGTACTCGAGCAAATCTTCCTCGTCCTCCACGTGGATCGCGAGATGACGGGAGTTGAGGAAGAACTCGGGAACGTCCGGTGTGAACTGCGCCCACGCGTCGCCTGGTGCGCCGGCGTCGCGGTACGGCTCGAGCCCGAAGTAGTAGAAGAACGCGATCCGGTCGTCATTACCGATGTCGAAAAAGAAGTGGATGAAGTCGGGGTGCTTCTGCGGCCCCCACCCGGCGGCGCAGATCGAGTGCACGACAGGGAATTTCAGAACGTCACGATAGAACTTGACCGTCCCGGCCGGGTCGAATGTAGGAAAGGCCGTGTGATCGACTCCTTGGACGCGGTGCACACTCTTAGCGGTGGCCATCGCTCCTCCTTACTGTTTGGTCTTGATCCGGTATTAGCTCGCGGGCACTGGCGCGTCGATCCGCAACAGCGATCCGGCGTTCGGAATATCGACGGGGATGTCGAGGCTGCGCAGGATCTTGTAGGCGCCGGCGGTCGCCGCGGAGATGACGGGCACTCCCAGTTCTTTCTCGGCGGCGTCGACCAGATCGAGGGAGGGCATCTGCACGCAGGCGGAGATGACGACGACGTCGACGCCCTCGAGGTCGAGGCTGCGGGCAGCGTCCATCACCCGTTCGCCGGGAATGCATCCGACGTCACTGTTGTCGGCGACTTCGAGTGCACGCCAGTCCGCGACCGTGATTCCCTCGGCCTCGATGTACTCGACCACCTTCTCTGCCAGGGGCTTCATGTAGGGCATGACGAGTGCGACTCGACGGGCGCCCATGTCCTCGAGTGTGGAGACGAGGCAGCCGGCGCTCGAGAGCACCTTCGTGCTGGATCCGCCGGTTGCGAGTTGTTCGGCGACCGCCAGTTCGACGTTGCGATGCTCACCGGTTCCGGTGGCCATGATCGCGACGAGACAGGCGTAGAGCACCGCGTCGACACCGGCATCCCCGATTTCCAGGACGCACCGCTCGCGTTGGGCGTTCATGGCGCGGATTTCCTCGGGGGTTACTGCGTGCATCCGCATGCGGCTGGCGTGGAAGCTGAAGTCCACTCCTTCGACGCGGGACAGCAGGCGGGGCATCTCAGTTTCGACTGTCACATTCGAACTCGGCACGATCAGGCCAATTCGCTTCACCATGGGCGGTGCACTCCGATCAATTTCGACGAATACGACAACTATCCGACGCTTCCGTCAATTTGTCAATGGTTGGGGATACTGCTACTGGTCGACTGCGGACTCCGCCGCCAGTTTCCGGGCGACATCCTCGCGGAGGTCCTTCTTGGAGACCTTGCCGATGTTGGTGAGCGGGAGGGAGGTCACGATCTCCACCCGCTCCGGAAGCTTGTACTTCGCCAGACCCTCGCCGAGCAGGAATGCCGCCAGCGCAGGAACATCGAGCGAATCGGCGTCCTCTTCCAGGATCAGGTAGGCGCAGACTTTCTCGCCTAGCACCCGATCGGGCATGGCGACGAGGGCGGCGTTGGCAACGTGGGGGTGGCGGAGGATCAACTCCTCGACTTCTTCCGCGTGAATCTTCTCGACGCCGCGGTTGATGACGTCCTTGATCCGCCCCTCGATCGAGTAGACGGTCGTGCCGTCGATGACGTGCGCACGCGCCAGATCGCCGGTGCGGTAGAACCCGTCCGACGTGAACGAGGCGGCGTTGTGATGCTCGGCCCGGTAATAGCCACGGATCGTGTAGGGGCCTCGGGCGCAGAACTCCCCGACCTCGCCGAGAGGTACGGGTCGGTCCGTTCCCGGCTCGACGATACGAATCTCGTCTGACTCGGAGATCGGCCGCCCCACGGTGTGGTGGCGTACGTCCTCGGAGGCGCCGGGAGGGGTGACCAGGAACATTCCCTCCGCCATTCCGAACTTCTGACGGATCGCGATCCCGAGGTCGTCGCGCAGCCGCTCGGCAAATTCAGGGGGGAACTTCTGGCCACCGACAACGAAGTCGGAAAGAGACGAGAAGTCGACTGCTTGACTGCGGGGATCCTCCAGGATCCGAATCGCAACGGCGGGGGGAACCAGCGGCATCGAGTCTGGCCGCTCGGCACCGATCAAGTCGAGGATGACCCCGGTGTCAGCGGAGGGCGCCAGAACCAACGTCGCACCACTCAACAGCGCCGGCTGTAACCCGAGCGCGATTCCCGCATTGTGCATGATGGGAAGCGGATAGAGCACCACGGCGCCGGGGCCCCAGTTCAGAAGTTCCGCCCAAGCCCGGGCGTTGTATGCGTATTCTTCGTGCAGTCGTGGAGCGACTTTCGGCAGACCGGTGGTACCACCGGAAAGCTGGAATACAGCAATCTGCTCGGGATCGACCTGATTGAATGCCAGCTGCGAAACGGTGGCCCCGGCGCCGGCCGTGAGGATCTCCTCGAAACCGATAGCACCTGCGAATGGAGCACCCCGGCTGACGACGACTTCGGTGATCGCACCGTTCGCGAGCAACGACCGGGCCTGCTCCGGCAGTTGCCCGCGTCCGAAGTCCGACTGGACGTACAGGCCTCGGGCGCCGATGTGTTCAGCGAGCAAACGGATCTCGCGTTCACCGTGCTGGGGCAGTGTGCACACCGGCCGAAGGCCCGCCAGCAGGCTTCCCACGTATGCCACCACCGTCTCGGCGACGTTGCCCATCTGGAACATCACCGCATCGCCGGGTTCCAGCGCGGTTGCCGCCGACAGGCCACTGGCGAAGGCGCTCGCCTTGCCCAATAGCTCTCCGTACGACCAGCGAACGTCCGGGGTGACGAGGGCGATGCGCTCTCGATGCGTCTCGGCGGACTCGACCAGTTCGGCGGGAAGTGTGCGGCCACTCCACAACCCTTTGGCCCGGTACTCCTCGCGGAGATGTTCGGGGTACGGCACCAATCCGGGATCTTCGACGCTCATGTCCCGAGGGTACGAGCCAGCGATATTCGACATATTCGTCAATATATAGACGGTTACGTCACAAGTCAATAACTTCTTGCCATGCTTCTCGGGAGGCTCCGCAGGCCGCGGGCATAATCGGCGTATGCCGAAGCCGACGACCAAGAGCCCCGCCCGCCACGAAATGGTGATGGACAAGTTGATGCAAGCCGCGGAACGCTTGTTCGCACAGCAGGGTGTTGCGGGCACCTCGCTGCAAGAACTTGCCGATGCGGTGGGGCTTACACGCACCGGCATCTACCACTACGTCAAGAACAAGGACGAGATGCTCGAAGCCCTGGTCAAGGGTTTCACCCTCGAGACCGCTGAGGAGCTGCAACGACTCGCCGAGGACTCGACCGCCCCAGCGCTGGATCGTTTGCGCGAGGGCGTGACCGCCATGGCAGCCAAGGTCGCCGAGCATCCACAGCGATTCCGACTCCTGCTCACCAGCGAGGAAGCCTTTCCGGAACCGATCGCATCTCAGCATCGGGCGGCTCGTCGAGACACGCTCCAGGCGTTGACCGACATGGTCGCCCAGGCGATCACCGAAGACTCCTGCCGCCCGGTGGACCCCGAATTGGCCGCCTTTTCCCTTGCAGGCGTGGCGAACTGGGTCGCCTTCTGGTACCCGCGGAAGGAGGGGGCCGCGTCGGGTGCGCCCCGAGACATCGCAGCCGCCCTTACCGATATCGCACTCGGCGGACTGCTCAGCACTCGTGAAACAGATGGTGCCCAGGGAGTTCCCGCCGCACTTGCACTGCTGAAGGAAGATGTCGATCGCCTGACGCACCTGCTGTCGGAGACGTCCACATCCTGAGCAGGACCGGAATCCGGGGGCGAGTTAACGTCTTCGCCCCCGGACCCACTCTCGGCGCGACTGATCAGCAACCGGCACCGGCGATGACTTCTGATCTCGGCACCCGACCTCCGATCGATCATGCCGTTACTGCCGTCCTGTCTCCTCGGGCGTGCCGCAGATCTTCGACTGAGAGCGCTCGGGCACCGCATGGAAGTGGAACCGCCCTTTGTCGCTAGCTAGCGCACCCCACCCGACACTCGGGTACCACGCGCTGCCGTCGACCACGAGCCGAGCGTTGCTCGCAATCCCGTCCGACCCCGAACCTAGACGTCGGAATGCACCAGATGCACCTCAGGGACAGGGTTCGTTTGGACCTCGCGTGCGCTCAACGCTCCTTCGTAAATTGCTTCGTCGACGTCCCGGGGCGCGTAAACATCGCCGATCAGTTCGACCGGAAGCCCAGCAGCGACGAAGTCCGCGTGCAATGCGTCCTCGGGGGTGCGGGTCTGACACAGGATTATCGAGTCGACGTCGTGGCTTGTCCTCGTCCACGCACCGACGGTGTGCGCGAGTTCGACGGTGGACCCGTCGATCCGTTCGATCGTGGTTTCGGCTGAGCACCGCACCCCGGCCTTGATCAGGCGTGGGTACATCGTCGGCAGGTCGACACTGCCTCGAAGGCCGGTGTCGTGACCGATCTGCCCGTGCATGGTGACCAGCTCGACCTCGCGCCCGTCCGCAGCGAGCAGTTCGGCGAGGCCGAGGGCGAGATGAGCTCCATGATCGTCGACGACGATGGTCTTTCGCCCGCACGAATCGGGGTCGGCGACGGCCGATTCCGGATCGAGCACCGTCGTCGTCTCCAGACCCGGGATCGTCCATCGATCGGGCCGCAGGATCGAGAATCCGTCCGTCGTGTATCGCGATCCTGTGGCCAACACGGTCAGGTCCGCGCCGAACTCACGCGCGATGTCGACCGATGCCGGGGTATCCAATCGCACCTCCACGCCGAGGTTGTCGAGGGAGGTGCGGAAGTGGCTGACAAGCTTCAACCACGAGGTGCGGCCCGGCAGGCGGCCCGCCGACCGGAGCTGTCCGCCGAGCGAGTCGCTCCGTTCGACGAGAAGCACCTGATGTCCGCGGCGAGCAGCCGATTCCGCAGCCTTCAGCCCGGCCGGGCCGCCGCCGACGACGAGAACCCTCCCCGGCTGTTGTGCACGGTCGAACATGCCCTGCCATTCGAGCTCTCGACCGGCTTCGGGATTGACCGTGCATGTGACCTGTCCGCCTCGGCCCATTCGGCGCCAGCATCCTTGGTTAGCGCCGACGCAAGGGCGGATCTCCGCGAGATGCCCGGCTTGCGCCTTGGTGACCAGATCGGGGTCTGCCAACTGCGGTCGAACCATCCCGACCATGTCAACTTTTCCGGAGGCCACGATCTCGGCCGCCTGCGTCACCGTACGTACCCCGCAGGTTGCCAGCACAGGCACAGTGCCCACGACCTCCCGCACGAGTGGCCCGTACTCGGCCATGTGGCCGGTCAGGTCACTCTCGGCGGTGGGGACGAGGTGCTGCAGGGAGTGGTATCCGGAGCCGCTCAGGCTCACGTAGTCGATAGTCGTCGCATCATGGATGATCTGCAGCATCTCGCTAGCGGACTCCGGGGTGATACCGAGCGGGCCGACCATTTCGTCGTACCCGTACTTCAGGCCCACGGTGAAATCGTTGCCGACGCGTTCACGCACCGCCTGGATGGTCTCGACGACGATCCGGGCTCGGTTCTCCGCGCTGCCGCCGTACTCATCCGTGCGCCGGTTCGTCAGTGGCGACAGAAACGAGAACAGAAGATAGCCGTGCGCTGCATGGATCTCGACCCCGTCCATCCCTCCGTCGCGGGCGATCTCGGCGGACCGGGCGAAATAGTCGACGATCTCGGCGATCTCCCCACGACGAAGTTGGTGGCCGAAGTGACCCCACATCGGCGAGGACATTCCCGCGGACGGGGACAGGACATCGGACATCATCGCGAAAGTCTGCGCCGGCATGCCTTGCAGACCCATGTGGTGCAACTGCGGAATCAAGATACTGCCGTGCTCGTGGACCGCGTCGGACCATTGCCGGTAGGCCTTCGCAGTGTCCGGCTCCCAGGCATTGATCCACTGGTTGTGGGAGGACGGATGCACACACATGGCACCGGTAAAGATGGTTCCCGCTCCGCCGCGGGCACGCGCACCGAGATATCCGGCGTACCGCTCGGGCTCATGCCATGTCGCATGAGCCGAGAACATGATGCGGTTGCGTGACTCAGCCGTTCCCAGTCGCAGCGGTTGCCACAACGATTCCAGGGTAGGGGTGTGATCCGCTGCGATGGCCGTGGTGCTCATTGCACTGCTCCTGGTGAGTTCCGCCGCCACTCTGGACGACTGTGACGTATGTTTGACGGTACCGTCGATGTTAGCTGAGTCATGTTGGCTTACAGAAGGGAATTCCCGAAGGGATTTGCCGAAACGAGCGCATTGACAGCGCACGCGCGATCGCCGCATGCTTTCCGCACTCAGATCGGCGGCAAGTCACGATCGCATCCTCCACCGGCGGCGGACACTCGAATCATGCTCATGCCGAGCACAGCGAAAGGACGACCCATGACCATCACAACCAGTGTGATGACCGACGAACAGCGCATCTCCGTGGCGCGCGAGTTCCTTCTCCGCCTGGATACGGGCGGAGACACGTTGGAACTGTTCGACGACGACGCGTTGTACTACTTCCCCAAGCGTGGATTCATGCGGGGAAAGAAGGAGATTGCGGAATTCTTCACTAAACTGGGGGCCATCATCGCCACCATTGAGCACCACGCCGCGTTCTTCAACTTCGTTGTGCAAAACGACCTTGTCGTCGTCGAGGGGACGAGCCACGGTACGACTGTCGATGGAGTCGAGTGGCGCGCCGGCCAGACCCACGCCGGCAATTGGTGCGACGTGTTCGAGATCAGAGACTTCAAGATTCATCGTCTGAGTACCTATCTCGATCCCGACTACGCGGGCGCCGATACCGCTCGCTATCCCTGGCTCAGTCAGGACTGAGCGGAGTTGCTCTTCGGCGTTGCCCACACGAGTCGCCCGCGAGGACGGTTCCGCATGTCGGTGGGCAACGCCACTATTCGCCTGGCGCTACGCTCCCGAATACTTCTGAGACATCCCCAGGTCCACGGGCAACGCAATTCCAGTGATGTACCGAGCCATCTCCGACGCGAGGAACAACACCGCATTGCTTACATCGACTGACTCGATCCAGGGCACATCCCACATGTTGATCTTGGTCAACACTTCCTGGGCGTCGTCAAATGTCGGTGACTGCAGATCGGGACGGTAAACGGCTGGGGTGACATCGTTGTCGATCATGATCGTTCGGACATTGGTCGGATGGATCGTGTTGACACGGATTCGGTGGAGTGCCAATTCATTAGCGAGCGTTCGAGCCAGGCCGACCACACCATGCTTGGCCGCGTTGTAGTGCGCGACATTGGGTATCCCACGCAGTCCAGCCGTCGAGCTGATCAAGATCACCGACCCACCCCTGCCTCGATCGACAAGCTGCGGGACCGCTACCGACGTCGTGTGCCACACACCGGTGAGATTGACATCGAGCATCGTCTGCCACTGGTCCACTCCGAGTTGCCAGGAGGGCGCGATCTCGTTGAGGATCCCCGCGTTGGCGACGACGACATCGAGTCCACCCAGTTCCGCCACTCCTTCGTCGACGGCATCTCGGAGTGCAGCACGGTCACGGACGTCGACCTGTCGGGTCACGACACGGCTCCCGGCCTCCTTCACCAGCCTCCCGGTTTCGGCGAGATCAGCCGGCGTGGCAGCCGGATAGCGGACTCCCTCGACCGCGTCGTTGATATCGACAGCAATGATGTCTGCTCCGGCCCGCGCGAGGGTCACCGCATGAGACCGTCCCTGGCTGCGGGCGGCGCCCGTAATCAGCGCAACTTTTCCCGACAGATCGATTTGCATGGCACTGCCTCCCGAGAGTCTTAGGTTGGAGCAAGGGTGGATGCGCGGTGGCGCCCGTCGGCGCCACCGCGTGAAGGAGATGGGCGACCCACAGTGGTGGTCGGATCGACCGAGACGATCCGACCACCACGCCGAACTCTGCCGCTCGTCAACCTGAGCCGTTTGGGGTCAGGCTTTGGCGGACCGCCGGTCGACGATGAAGGAGTTCGCGGCGACGGCGACGATGATCAGAAGTCCGGTGGTGGTGGGCAGGTAGGCGGAATCGACGCCGATCAGATTGAATGCGTTGTTGATCAGCGCAATGAAGAGGACTCCGATCACGGTGCGCCACAGCGCACCTTCACCGCCCTTGATGCTGGTTCCACCGATCACCACAGCCGCGATCGCGTCGAGAGGCAATGATTGCGTGCCACCGGGATTGGCTTGGCCAGCGCCGGCCAATGAGGCGCCGATGATCCCTGCGAGCGCGGCGCACAGTCCGCCCACGACGAGAGTAGCGGTGATGATCCACCCGACGCGGATCCCGGACAAGCGAGCGGCCTCCGGATTGCCGCCGGCAGCGTAGATGTACCGTCCGAAGCGAGTCCGCGCCAGCACAAATGCAAGAACCGCGGCGACGACGACGAAGACGGTGACGGGGTTGGGGATGCCGAATAGGGAGGCCCCCTGTCCGATCCATGTGAACGCCGCTTCCTTGTCCGCCGGAATGCTGATCTGGAAGCCGTCGGTGATGGCGAGCGCTATTCCGGACAGCACCAGACTTGTGGCGAGGGTCGCCAGGAATGAGTGGATGCGGACGACATTCACCAGAACGGCGTTGGTCAGCCCGATTCCGACACCCACCACGAGGACCGCAACAATGAGTCCGGCGATGGGGCTGCCGATGTTGACGGTGAGCCACGCGCCGAGAATTCCTGCAAGTGCATATGTGGTGCCGACGGAGAGGTCGAAGTTTCCGCCGATCATCACCAACGTGGTTCCACAGGCCACGATGCCGATGTAGGCGTTGCTGTTGAGCACATTGAGCAGGTTCTGAGCCGTGAGAAAGTTCGGTGCCGCGAACGACAGGACCGCGAAAAGCACGACGAAGATGCCCAGAATCCCGTAGTCGCGGATGAGCTTGCGGGTGTCACGTTTGTTGGTGTGGCGCACGAAGTCCGACCCCGGACTTGGGGCGTCGGTTCCTGCTCCGACACGGGCGGTGTCCACGTCGGGGGTGGGTAGCACCGCGTGCGGCTGCTCAGTTGCCATTGTCTTCGATCCTTTTCGTGTCCGAGTAGCCGAACGCTGCTCGCATGATTTCTTCACCGTCGATTTGGTGTGTGTCGAACCGGGCGGCGACCCTTCCGTCGTGCAGCACGACGACGCGGTCGGACAATTCGGTGATCTCTTCCAGCTCGGAGGAGATCAGCAGGACACCCATCTTCTGTTCGTCTGCTAGTTTCGCGATGAGGTGATAGATCGACGACTTCGCGCCGATGTCGACACCCCGCGTGGGTTCGTCGAGAATGAGCACGCGGGGACGGCCCAACAGCCACTTCGCAAGCAGCACCTTCTGCTGATTGCCGCCGGAGAGCGTCGCGGGTTTGGTCGCGAGCCGCAGGGGGGTCACGCCGCTTTCCGTCGCCATCTCGTGGGTTCTTGCTCGGACCGCTTGTTTGAGGACGACACCGCCGCGCGACAACGCCTTCAGGTGGGGAAGGGCGATATTTGCTTCCTGTGACAGGTTCTGCAGCAGCCCCTGCGTGATTCGGTCTTCGGGGACGAGGGCGACACCGGACTTGATGGCGGCGGCCGCCGAATGCTTGGGCAGCGCTGTGCCCGCGACCTCGACCTGTCCGGTGTCGTATCGATCGATTCCGAAGATCGCGCGAGCCAACTCCGTGCGCCCGGAGCCGACCAGGCCGGCGAGGCCGACGATCTCCCCTTCCCTGATGTCGAGGTCAATTCCGCTCAGGGTGTGCTTCTGGCTCAGGCCGCGGACGGTGAGCGCACGCGGGGCGTGTTCTTTGTTGCCACGCTCGCGCTGGGGGAAGACGGTATCCAGGCGCTGACCGAGCATTGAACGCAGGAGCTGGTCGGGTGTCGTGTCCGCTGCCGGAACGTGCCCGACGATCTGGCCACCTCGCAGAATGCTGATGTCGTCCGCGAGGGCGATGACATCGTCGAGGAAATGGGACACGTAGATGATGGTCATCCCGTCGTCCCGAAGTTCGCTGAAGACCTTGTGGAGTTTCCTCAGTTCTTCGCGGTGCTGCGACGAGGTCGGCTCGTCCATGATCAGAATCTTGGCCCCACGGGCGAGGGCCCGAAGTATCTGGACGCGCTGCTGTTCGGAGATGCTCAGCGAGTCCACCCGCGCGCGGGGGGACGGATGGAAGCCGACACGTTGGGTCAGTTCCTCGTAGATATCCTCGCGCGATCGTCCGGCGTCCTTCCTCCCCAGTCGACGCTCCGCTCCGAGGAATACGTTCTCGATGACGGACATGGCAGGGACGAGCGAGATTTCCTGCGCCATGACGGCAATTCCGTCATCAATTGCATCTCGGGGTGAGGTGTAGTGAACGCGACGTCCGTTGACCTCGAGCGTGCCGTGATCAGGGCGAACGATGCCACCGATCACCTTGCCCATGGTCGATTTTCCGGCACCGTTCTCACCGACCAGTCCGTGGATCGCTCCTGCCCGCACCGACAGTGAGACATTGTGCAGTGCGGTCGTAGCGCCGTAGGTTTTCGTCACACCGTCCAGAGCAAGCGCAACCGCACTCATTTGTCCCACTCCCCGAGGTACTCGGGGTGCGCAGCCAGGGACTCAGCTGTGGCGATACGTCCGATCGGGCTCATGGCTGTCTGGGTGGTGATCAACGGCGGCGTCTGCGGGTCGCGCACCGACTTGATCAGGTGCTCGGCTGCGGCAGCCCCGAAGGTCTCGGGGATCAGGGCAATACTGGACGGCCAATTTCCGGCCAGGATCTCCTGCACGCCGTCGCGGGATCCGCCCCATCCCAGGCACGCGATCTTCCCACCGCCCGGTTGGGTTTGCGCGGCGAATTCCTTGCCTGCCGACTTGACGGCACGCTCGGCGCCGAAGCAGTTCTGGTCACCGGTGGTCACGATCAGGTTCAGGTCCGGATTCGCCTGCAGTACGTCGCGCGTGGTCCGTTCCACCTTCGCCTCTTCGAAGCCGTCCGCAGCCTCCGTGACGATCTGGATATTCGGGTTCTGCGCCAACACCTTCTTGATCTCGGTGAGTTTGATGACGTCGAACTCGCTCGACTTCGAACCGATCTCGATCATCACCTTGCAGGGCGAGATGCCCTGGCACAGCGCCGCGGCCTGCTCGCCCTGCGCCTTGCCGCCTTCGGCCATATTGTCGGCGATCTGGACCGTGATGCCTTCGACGCCGGGGCGGTCGACGGCGGTCGGGTCGGTGCCGATCAGATAGTCGATTGCGGCGACCTTCATTCCCTTGGCGAGAGCTTCCTGGACGACCGGCACCATCTGCGCCGAGTTGTTCGGCAGGATTTCAAGTGCTTGGTACTGCCCGGACGCGATAGCGTCTCGCGCCTGCGCGAGCTGGGTGGCGCCGTCGAACTTGCCGTCGAAGAAGGTGACCTTCCCTCCCAGCTTCTCGGCAGCAGCCTTCGCCGCCTCGTAGCTGTTCTTGGTGTACCCGTTCGCGGCGGAGTAGCCGAGAAATGCTATCTTGACTTGTGTTCCGTCGTCGGCGCCCTGGGCTGCTCCGCAGCCGGTGACCACTCCGCTCAGGAGCAGGGCAGCGGCGCCGATGGCGAGGCCGGCCCGATATCGTGCGGACGGGTTGATGATCGACATGGTTGTTCTCTCTTCTTAGAGCTCGAGTACCGAGATCGCGCCGAATCGGCGCAGCACGCAGTGCACCGCGCATGGCGCGGAGCCAGAAACGATGTGGGAGATATGCAGTTCTCGGTCGCCGCGAAGGTGCAGGACTACTTCACGGGATCGTGGTTGAAACCGGGAAGAATCATGTGCCCGGCGTCGACGGGGATGGTCACACCGGTGACCGCGGCCGCCAGGTCCGAATTCAGATAAAGGGCGGTGTTCGCGATAACCTCCGGGGGCAGGAAGCTGGTGCCCTTGAGGGCGTTGAAGTGGTATCCGCCCGCCATCAGGTCCTCTTCGGTTCCATGGTCGTGGCCGGCGAACATGTTCCACCCATTGGTCTGGTTGGTCATGGGGGTCTTGATCACCCCGGGATTGACGGCGTTACAGCGAATTCCATGCGGTGCCAGTTCCAGTGCGATGCTCTGCATGAGCCCGACGACACCAGTTTTCGCGGCAACGTAATGCGCGAAGTTACGTGCGGGCTCGAGCCCGTTCACCGAGGACGTGATCACGATCGACCCGGTCTGACGCTCGATCATGTGCGGGGCGACAGCCTTCGCCGACTTCCACACGCCCGTGAGGTTGATGTCGATCATGTCGTCCCAGGTGTCTTCGGACAGACTCCAGAAGTCGCCGACCGTCCAGATTCCGGCGTTGGCGATCAGGACGTCTATCTTGCCGAATTCGTTGATAGTGCGCGCAACTGCGTCGTCGAGCTGTGTCTGCGATCGCACGTCGGCGGAGATCGACAGCGCCCGCCGGCCGTGTGCTTCGACCTGGCGTGCGGTTTCGGCGAGGTCCTCCTTGCGCGCCGTGGGGTAGGAGACGCTGTCCACCTGCTTTTCGATATCGATGATGGCGATGTCGGCGCCCTCACGCGCTGAGACGACGGCGTGTGCACGGCCCTGCCCGCGTGCGCCACCGGTAATGAGGACAACTTTTCCGTCGAGCAAGCCCATGTCGGTTCCTTTGAGTCGGATTCGGATGAGAGCGCGGACGGGCGGAGGGTCGTGCGTGGCTTGCCCTCCGCCTGTCCGCGAATCGATGGATCTGCTGAATCAGGCGGTGGTTGACTGCAACGCTTCGCTTCCGTCCTGCGGAACCCAGTTCGCGATGGGGGTCCAGTAATGCAGCTCGAATGAGCGGTCGACGATGCCCCACTTACCATTACGTCGCTCGAACCGGTCACGGTAGAGGCCGCCGACCTGCGTCGGACCTGATTCGGAGTCGGTCACGAAGCAATCGAGGGCAGTCGCCGCCGTCGCGGTGTCGCCGTCGATGTCGATCAGGGGATTCGACATCCAGTGGTGCATGTGGGGGGTCTTGCTCCAGAGTTCGTCGGCGCCGGAGAGGATGGCGTCGATGCCCTCGTACTGGCCGATATCACCGAGCGACAGCTTGGCGCCGTCGTGCCAGATCTCAGCGAGCAGTTCGCGATCGTGTCCGTCGAAAGCCTGAGCGTAGGTGTAGACCAGACGCTCGAGGGCGACACGGCTCTCGAGCTGGTCGAGGCGTTCGAGGATGGCGTTGTCTGACATTAGGGTTTCCCTTCTTCGTATGAATGCTGCATGAATTCAGTTGGTGTGGTCAGGAACTTTGGGTAGTGCGCAATTGGTACTGCAGTTCACCGAGGCGTTCCGCCGCAATCTGCGGAATGCCGGCGGGCTGTGCGAGAGTGCCTCCATCGACCGGTAGTGCGACACCGGTGATGTATCGCGCGTCGTCGGAGGCGAGGAACAGGAGCGCCTTTGACAGGTCTTCCGGCTGCAACCACGGAATCGGGAGCAGCATCGTCGCCTGTGACGGAAACTCCATGTCGTCGAGCGTTCCGCCCGGCCCGCCCGTGAACATGTCGATGACGGCCTGGTTGTGGAGCATCGGGGTGGCGGTGTTGCCCGGCAGGATTGCATTGACGCGGATCCAGTGCTGGGCCAGTTCGGTGGCAAGCGAGCGCATCAGGCCGAGAACGCCGGTCTTGGCGGCGCTGTACGCCGACAGGGAGGGATAAGTCGTCATCGCCGCGGTGGAGGCGGTGAAGACGATGGAGCCGCCGCCGTTGGCGATCATGTGCGGAATCACCGGCCTGACCGCACGCCAGGGGGCCGAGAGGTTCGATTCGACAACGGTGTCCCACATGGCGTCGGTTTGCTTATCCCACGGCAAGTTAAGCGCCACACCGTGGTTGACAGATAGAACGTCGATGCGGCCGAACTCGGCAATGACCTGGTCGACCACGGCCTGCATCTGCTCACTGTCGCGTGCGTCTGCCTTCAAACCAATGCAGCGGCGGTCGAGTTTGCTTACCAGCCTCACGGTTTCGTCGAGATCTTTGCTTGTTGCCGTCTGATAGGGCAGAACTTCGGGTACCGGCTCGCAGATGTCGGTGACCACGATGTCGGCGCCTTCTTCGGCCAACGTCAACGCGTGCGAGCGCCCTTGGCCACGCGCGCCCCCGGTGATCAGTACTACTTTCCCGTCCATCCGTCCCATATGAAGTCCCCTAGGTCGAAGTTGAGATGTTGCGGCTGTCCCTGGATCACCGGCGATTGGGTGGTTCAGTCACCAGGCACGGTGATCAGGGCTGCGAGTAACAGGAATGGCGTGCGGTTCGGGCGCCGATGCGGTGCAGTGGGCACCCGTAAGGTGTGCATCCGATTTCATGAGAAAGGTGGTGGTGCGTGCAGCGCGACCGGCTCAGGTGGTCACGGTCGCGCTGCACGAGTCGTGCAGCAGCCGGGTGGGCTGCTGGTCCGATTACAGGCGGACGAGACCGCCGTCGGCCATGATCGTCTGACCGGTAACGAAAGCGCTGTCGTCACCGGAGAGGAACAGTACGGTTCCGACGATGTCCTCAGCGGTTCCCGGGCGCTTGATCGCCTGGGTCTGTGCGAGTTCCTCGATGTGTGCACGTTCGATGTTGCTGACCCCGCCCGGGGTCAGCGAGGCGGTCGGTCCCACGGCATTGACGGTGATTCCGTGTTCGGCGACGTCGTTGGCAAGACCACGCGTGAAGCCGATAACGCCGGCCTTGCTGGACATGTAGTGCGCGAGACCAGGAATCGGTAGGGCGATGGAGTTCGAGGTCACATTGACAATCCGGCCCCATTTGCCGGCGATCATCAGCGGCAGGACCGCCTTGACCATCAGGAACTGGGAGTCGAGGTTGATCGCGTGCACCTTGCGCCAAAGGTCGAAGTCGACCTCCGCGAACGGCACGTTGGGATAGATTCCTGCGTTGTTGACCAGGATGTCGCATCGTCCGAACTCGTCGCGCAGTGCCGCCTCGAGCTTGGTTGCGGTCTGAGGGTCGGAGACGTCCCCTACTACGCTGATGCCTCGACCACCCGCCTTCTCGACGTCGAGAAGGGTGTCCTTGGCTTCGGTGAGGTCGACCGCGACGATGTCTGTGCCTCGGGCGGCTAGTCCGGCGCTGATTGCGCGCCCGAATCCCTGTGATGCACCGGTCACCACCGCGACTCTTCGTGAGTTCGTCACTGTTTGGTCCTTTCGTTGTTTCTGCCCGCAGGGCGAGCCGTTGTCGGGAGGGCCGTGCTGGTCAGAAGGTGGCCGCGGCGGGTTCTTCCACTCGCGTTGAGGTCGCCGCAGCATGGCGGCCGGCGAGGTAGGCCGAGGTGATGATGGGCCCGAGCGTGGCGCCGCCGGCCCAATAGCTGCCACCGGACATGGCGCCAGCGCAGTTTCCGACCGCGTACAGGCCGGTGATCACCTCTCCCGATCGGTCAAGAACCTGCCCGTCAGGGTTTGTGCGGGGCCCACCCTTTGTGTCGAGGGTCGCCGGAGCGAGCAGGGTGGCGTAGTACGGTCCGCTGTCGGACACCGGCCACATCGTTTCGTTCTTGTCGTTCCCCGGGCGCCCACCCATGTTGAAGTACAGCTCAATCGGCGCCTCGCCGCGGTGAAAGTCCTCGTCGATCCCGGTGGACGCAAAATCGTTGTACCGCTCGATCGTCGACTTCAGAGTCGACACGAAGTCCGGATCAAGGTTCCACCCACCGATTCGATCGGCATACTCTGCGAGCCGTTCCTGGACGGCGTCTGCCAGTGCTTCGAGGGTGTCGCCCCGTACGATATGCGCCTGGTCTCCCCCGTCGGGAATCATCGGGTTTCCGTACTTGTCACCGGAGTGGTGCTGCTTGCACGATTCGTCCCAGATCATCACCAGCGCGAGATTGGGGTACTCAGCCTTCTGCGATTCCCACGCCCAGAAAGTGGGAACCACATCTTGATAGGGTGCCTTTTCGTTGACGACCCGCTTGCCGTAGCGGTTTACCCAGAGCATGCTGTCGCCGGGAATGCTGAACGAGCACACCTGGTCCGGCCGGTTGGCGATCGCGCGGTCGAGGACCATCGGAGCGAGCCAAGCCCCATTCATATTGACCAGGTCGGCGCCGAGCGCCTGTGCAATAGGGACGAAGTCGCCGGTATTGGTGCTTGCGGCGCACCCGCTGAGGATGGGTCCCGGCAGGGAGCTCGTCCGGAGATCCACGTTATGGGTGAAGCCGCCCGACGCGAAGATGACGGCCTGACGCGCCTTGACCGCGATCTCGCCGGCATCGGTGGTTGCAATTACCCCGACCACGCGATCCTGGTCGTCGACAACGGCCTTGCTGACGGCGTGTCCTAGGCGAAGGTCCACCCCGGCCTCGCCCGCGCTCTTCGCGAACACCGCGATCATATCGGTTCCGTCACCGACCTCGTCCGGCGCGCCTCCGAAACGGTGCGGATAGATGATGCGGCCGAAGGGCGCCTTGTTTTCTTCCATCTGAGCGTAGTAGTCGGGCTGGATGTCCCACGGGATCGGTTCGAGTGCCCCCCATTTCGTGAGTTGTTCGACGGCCGGTCCGGCGTTGTCATAGAACGCCTCGGTCATCACGAACTCCCACTCGGTCAAGCCCAGGTGCGGCTTGTCGGGGTCGTAGTGCTGCGGGCGTGTCAGGCGAGCCATGTGACGGAGAGCATCGTCCTTCGGGTCAGCCCAGCCCTTCTCGCGCATGAAGTGGTTGTTGGGTACCCAGTAGGCGGCGGCGGCCTTCTTTGTTGTGCCGCCAATCTCGGTGGCCTTCTCGAGTTGGATGACTGAGGCGCCGTGTTTTGCTGCGGTGATCGCGGAGGTAAAGGCTCCGGCTCCGGAACCGACGACGATGACATCGGTTTCGGCGACAAAATCGACCTCGTGGTCGCGGCGCAACTCTTGGCCGAACAGGGTGTGTGTCATGAGATGTTTCTCCATGAGATGTTCGAGGGAACAGGCGGGTCAGAACGGGTAGCGCGGTACTTCGGTTCGCGTGGTGACCCACTGCCACTCGGTGAACTGGTCGGCGTTGGTGAGGGTGCTGTGGTTGAAGCCGTTCCCGGAGACACCGACCCCGCCGATCGGTCCGTACACCTCATGCAACACGGGTTGGTCGTTGATGTGCACGATGCCCACGTGCAGGTGATCGGCGATGTGCTGGGCGCGTGTCAGGTCTGCCGAGATCACCGAGGCGACCAGCCCGTAGGCGGTGTCGTTCGCGAGTCGGATGGCTTCCTCGTCGTCGCCGAACGTGGTGATTGCCGCGACGGGTCCGAAGATCTCCTCATCGAAGGCGGCCATGCCGGGACGGACGCCGGTGATCACCGTCGGCTCGTAGAACAGGCCGCGTCGTGATCCACCAGTGACGAGGGTGGCGCCGGCGTCCAGCGTCTCGGCGACGATACGATCGACATTGGTTGCCTGCCGCTCGTTGACGATCGGACCCAGGTGGACCTCGCCCGCGTGAGGGTTGCCCACCACCAAAGCACGGGCACGGGTCGCCAGAGCTTCCGCGTACTGGTCGGCGATGCTCTCGTGAACCAGGTGCCGTCCCGCCGTCAGGCAGATCTGGCCCTGGTGGAAGAAGGAGCCCCACGCGCCTGCGCTCGACGCGGTGTCGAGGTCTGCGTCTTCTCGAACGATGAAGGGGTTGTTTCCACCTAGCTCGAGGGAGACCCGCTTGAGCATCCCGCCGGCGACAGCCCCGATCTGCCGACCTGCCCGGGTCGAGCCGGTGAAGCTGATCATGTCCGTCAGAGGATCCTTGACCAGCGCTTCACCCGTCTCCACCCCACCGGGAAGGACGTGGAAGAGCCCGTCGGGCAGGCCTGCTTCCTCCAATAGGCGTGCAAAGATCGCGCCTCCACAGATCGGCGTCTGCGGGTCGGGCTTCAGGAGCACCGCGTTCCCCATCACCAGCGCAGGCGCAATTGCGCGTGCGCCGAGCAGGAACGGAGAGTTCCACGGTGTGATGATCCCGACCACGCCGATCGGAATCCGGCGGGCGACGCTCTGACGACCCACTTCCGCGCTCGCCGCGAGAATTCCGGCGGGCTGGCTACCCAATGCCGCAGCCTCGAGTACTTCACGAGAGGTCATATGAACTTCCCACTGCCCCTTCGGGGCGATGGAACCCGTCTCGCGGACGATCCGCTCGGCGATCTCGTCCGCGTGTTCGAGCACTAGTTGCGAGAACTTCCGCAAGACGTCACCACGCACAGGGCCGGGTGTTGCAGCCCAATCGATCTGAGCCTCTCGCGCAGCCGCCGCCGCGCGTGCCACGTCCTCCGCCGACGCAATCCCGACGTCATCGAGACGTTCACCAGTCGCTTTCTCGATGACCTCGTCGGTCCCCGCCCCGGGCTCGCGCCACCCTGAGCTGTAGATCTTGCCGGTCCACACGTCAGCCGATACGAGCGACGTCTCTGTCATCTTCAATCCTCACTAGAAGGTGTTGCATACCGACCTCGACGAGGCGTACCGAAGAGGTGTGACCGTTAGGAGTAGGTCATGCCGAACGAATTTGGGCCGTGGAGGCTGTGGACGGGCATCCTCGCGCCTGGCATCGGCATACTGATCCACGCCTTGGGTTTGGCGCTGTTGGGATGGCACGTTGTCGACCCCGCCGGCCCTCCTACAGAACCCGCGTGGTGGTACCCGCTCACACTTGTCGGCCTCACGATCATCGCCGTCCGGATCATCGTGCTCGCCTCGGTAATCATGAGTTCCGTCGGTCACCGACATCGGTCACACCACTCGCTGAAGTAACGGAGCAAGTCCCGTACCTGCAGCGAAGCCCGATCAATGTTCGCGAACAGAATGCACCCTGGTTAGGTCTCCAGCTTCGATGAGTTGCTCACCTACGCCTCGCGGCCGCTCCGGGTTCCATGCCCCTACCTACCTCACGCGGTCCAGGGTCGTCATCACCGGCTTCTCCCCACTCACCTGGCGCCGAAACCGTGACACTGCCGACGCTCGAATCTCTGACCGCCCGCTGGCATTACACTGGAACGGACCGGGCTGTCCGTTCAGCATGCGGAACGGCTACACGCGTACGTCCACAGACTTTGTTGGACCGAATTCCAAAATGGTCACAGCAGACTTCAACCAATCTGGGCTCTATCGGCTACATAGATTGCCGCGTTGGCACCACCGCTGCTCAATCAATACCGACCTGCTGATCGCCATTCGAACGACCATCGCCTCCACCAACATCGCGTGCGGGTCGGTGGGGAATCGGGAAGGCGGGAGACGCTGCCATCGCACGGACACGTTCTAATACTGCAACGGCACTTATGGCAGGTGGCCGCGGGTTCGGTAATGACAGATGCGGGCCTGGTGTTGTCGGCGTCTCCGCCAGTGTGACCAGGACCAGACGTGTTCGTCGGGGTGGGCGTGTCGCAGGATCAGATACACGAGTAGGCGGCGGATCTCGGGTACCGTGTAGCCGATCATGCCCTGATCATCGGTCCCGATTCCCCCTTTACTGCTTCGGTTTTCGTTCCTGCGAGCCAGGCGAGGGCGAGCATCGACAGGGTGGTGTGCGCGTACCAGGCCCGGTAGGTGCGCACCTGATACTGGTCCAACCCCGCCTCGTTCTTGGCCTGCTGGAAGCATTCCTCGACCCGCCACCGCGAGCCGGCGATCGTGGCGAGTTCGGTGAGCGTGGTGCGCCGGGGTCCGGCGCAGATGTAGTACGCGATCTCGGTCGGGTCCGACAGGGATCGGCGGGCGAGGAGCCAGTGCCCGCGGCCGGGTGCCCAGGCGATCCTGATGGGCACCCGCACCCAGGAATACTCGCGCGGGCCGTGAGCGCCGTCTCCGGCGGAGATTCGGCGCCACTGCTTCGGCGGGACCGCGGCGATCATCTCGTCGGCACGACCGGAGCGGCCGTCCGGCGTGAACACATCGTCGTTGCACCGGGTGGCCAACACATACGAGACATCGCGTTCCTCGAGCCAGACCCGCAGGTACTTCACCTGACCGTAGGCCTCGTCCGCGGTGAGCCAGGAGAAGGGCACCTGTGCGTCGAGGGCGCGTTCGATCATGTGTTGCGCCAGTCTCGGTTTGGTCGCGAACTCCACCTCGTCACCGATGCCGGCGGCGCGGCACCGGTCCCGGTCGGCGGTCCACGACTCGGGGAGGTAGAGCTCCCGGTCGATCAAGGCGTGCCCGGCCGCGCTCGCATAGGCGAGGAAGACCCCGATCTGGCAGTTTTCCACCCGCCCGGCGGTGCCCGAGTATTGGCGTTGCACCCCGGCCGAGCGGGTGCCCTTCTTGAGGAATCCGGTGTCATCGACGATCAACACCCCGGCGCGGTCACCGAGCCGTTCGACCACGTAGTCACGCACATCGTCGCGCACCCCGTCGATGTCCCAGTCGGCCCGCCGCAGCAACCGTTGCATCCCGTCCGGGCACATTTCGCCGGCCCGCTCGGCGAGGGTCCACCCGTTCTTGCGTTCCAGACCCGCAACCAAACCCGTCACATATTCACGGACCCGGGACCGCGGTTCCGAC
>SEEV01000658.1 GCA_004211695.1 Rhodococcus sp. (in: high G+C Gram-positive bacteria) | reverse complement strand
CGGTTCACACGCTGCGTCACGCAGCCAATCCGACATCCCGCGCCGCCGCCCGCCACCTTTTCCGCCTCAGCCCGTACAGCGGCCAGCCCCGAAACCGCCCATGTTCAGCGGCCTCCTAGGGTTCGGAATGTGGTGTTGACGTTGTGGTAGATGAGCCGCGTTCCGGCCGTGGAGACGAACAAGCTCTCCGATTTCGGTCGCGGCGCCAGCCGGTCCCGCTCGTGGCGATATTCGTCGAGTGCAACGATTGTTGTGGCGTGCAATGGGAGCCGCCGGGACTTGCCGACTTTGGTGTCGTGAACGGTGAGTAGTCCGAGGTCGAGGTCGAGGTCGGCGTCGTCGAGGCGGATCGCTTCTCCCACCCGGATGCCGGTGGCGGCGAGCAGCCCGAACAGTGCGTGGTAGGTCGTGGCGCGTAGCGGCGACCGGATCACGTCGGTGGCCGCGAGTAGGGCCGCGATGTCCGGGGGCGTGAACAGATACGGGGTGGGTCGGCGGTGACGATGCGGCAGCAGATCGGCGGGTGGGACCTCGACGGCAGGGTCGACGGCATGCAGGTATCGGGCGAATCCCCGTACCGCGCACAGCCGCGCGCTCCACTGAACCGGTTGCGCGGCGGCCGGTCTGGTCGCCCATTCCACTGCAACCTCGATGGTGATCGTGGAGGCGCCGATGCTGTCGAGATGGTCGGCGAAATCGTTCAGCAGCCGATCATGCTTGGCCAACTTGAACCCCAGGGCCCGACGGAGTGTGAGGTACTCGTCGATCGCGGAGCGGATCGTGGTCATCACGCACCTCCTGACCAGGGCATGATCGCGGCGGACAGTTCGGCGGCGCTGATCGAGCCGTAGCCTGCGGTGGTAACCGGGGAGGCATGGCGAAGGACCTGCCCGATCTCGAACAAGGGAGCACCGGCTCGACGTAGCGCGTCGGCGGCTGCGTGTCGCAGACGGTGCGCCCCGACACGGGGCAGACCGGCCCGCTCACACGCGCGGGTCACTATGTGCCCCACGGCGCTCGACGACAGCGCACGGTAAGGGGCCCTTGCGTGTAGGAACAGGCCGCGGTCGCCGTCGCGGCGACGGCCTCGGCGGCAGTAGTCCGCGATAGCCTGCCCCACATCATTTGGCAGCGGTAGCCGCTCGTAGCGATTTCCTTTGCCGCGCAGCTGGATTTCACCCGTCCGCCAATCGACGTCATCAACGGTGAGCGCTGCGACCTCGCCGGTCCGCAACCCCAGCCGTGTCAACAGCAGCAGTATCGCGTGGTCGCGACGGCCGGTGGCAGTGCGATGATCACAGCTGCCCAGCAACCGCGCGACGTCGCCGGCACCGACGATCGGTGGCAGCGGCCGATGCCGCCAGCCCGCGACGGCGGGTACCGCGTCGGCCAACGGATCGTCCAGATAGCCGCGCACGTGGAGGAACCGCAGCAGTGCCCGTAATGCGGTCACCGTGTTCTTCACCGATCCGGTGCTGCGCCGGGCGGACACGGCGATCACGAAGGACCGGATCGCCGATGCCGTCACCTGCGGGAGCGCGGCATCGTACGTACTCGCTGGTACCGAGATCAGGAACCGTTTCGCGGTGCTCCGGTAGTACCGGACGGTTCCTTCGGCGAGGCCACGCTCGTCGGTCAGGAACGTTGCGTACTCGTCCAGGAGGACGTCGACCCGATCCTCGGAAGGTGGTGGCACAATCTCGGGAATCGCGTGCTGCACACGCAGATAGCTCACCAGCACCGGCAGCCCCCTCGGCGCCCGCCGCCGCCTCGGGCCGCTCGTGCGCCATTGCCGCACGAACAGGTCCAGCTCGTCAGCCGTCAATCCGGCCATGTCCAATCCGCGAGCTACCAACCACCGACTCAAACCCGCCATCGCTTGTAGGGCGAATACCACCGACCAGGGCGCATACCCACGTCGCTGCATCTCCGAACGGAAACCATCCGCGTACGGTTCCAGCGGGCCGTTCACCCGCACTCGCTTCGGCATAGTCATCTCGATTACCTCCTTCGCCGAAGCGGACGCTTCGGCGAAGAAAAGCATCGAACCGACCGGCGAATTATGTCGAGTGCCTCGTCCCTGGCGATGCTGTCCGAGCTGCGCAGATCGTGTGCGGGACGGCGTGGGCTCGGGATAATCACTACCTCGGCATAAGGTCAGCATCCGGATGGCTTCCATCTGCGCGTTGTCGAGGGCGCGGATGGCGACGGTTTTCCCGGCGCCGACCTCGCCGGTGATCACTCCTAACGCGTGTTGGTCCACGCACCAGGAGATCCGGGCGACGGCTTCGGCGTGGCCGGGGTGCCGGTGCAACATCGCCGGTGCCAGACCGCGGCCGAACGGCATCTTCGTGAACCCGTAGTACGACTGCAAGCGTTGGATACTCATGCCGGCCGCCCGTGGTGATCGGTGCACCCGTCGACGAGGGCGCCCTGTCCCGGTGGCCCGGGAATCGGACCAGCACCATCGTCAGTACCGGCGTCGTCGTCGGTGGGTCCGTAGAGGGCGTGATACCCGATCCGCCGATCGCTGCGCACCTGCTCATGATGGGTCTGCGCCGTCAACGCCAGATAGTCGATACTCGTCACAACCTTCCGACCACAGGAACGCCTCGGTCAGATCGGCGGCCGTCGGCATCGCCGGTGTCCGCCCCAGCCGGGACCAGCCGGCCTCCCACCGCACGAGTGGACTCTGCCCGGTTTCCGAGTGCGCCCGCCGGTGGTATTCGGTTTCGATCCACCCGGTCAGCAACCGGTTGAGCTCCAGCAATGCGGCGGGGTGATCGAGACCCGCGGCGGTGAGGTCCCCGGCGGTGGTGTCGGCGACCTCGACGAGGAACTGCTCCCGGACGGTGCGGAAGAACCGTTCGATCTTCCCTCGCCCTTGGGGGCGGTGCGGGGTCGAATGCACCAGCCGGATGCCGAGTTTCGCGCAGGCCCGCAACAGCCAAGCATCGACGAACGCCGATCCGTTGTCGACGTATACCGATGCCGGGACACCGCGCGCCGCGAGCGCCGGTTCCAACGCCACCCCGAGACGGACGGTGTCCTCGGAGAAGCCGAACCGATAGCCGGTGATCAACCGGGAATGATCGTCGAGGAAGGCGAACAGATACGTTTTGCGGCCGCCGATCCTCGGCCCGTGCAGCGCGTCCCCGGTCCACCGATCGTTCGGGTTCTCCGCCTCGAACCGCCCGAACACCGTCGGGGCGTCCCCGGCGGCGGGGCCGATCAACTCCAGCCGGTGAAAGTGGCGCAGCAACGTCGATTCCGACGGCGCCCAGCCGGCCGAGGCTCGCAGGATCCGCCCGACCTGGGCGGCGGTGCGGGCCGGGTTCTCCCGTTTCAGTGCGGCCGCCAACTCGAGTGTCGCGGTGTCGGTCCGCGGCGACCGCGCCCGCGCGGAGGGAATCAGCTCTTCGAAGCCACCGGCCCGGTAGCGGCGGATCCAGCGATCGAGGGTGTCCCGCGAGTACCTCACCCGCACCCCGAACGGGTCGGTGTGTTCGCGGCTCGCGATCTCGCGCACCAGCCGCCCCCGGGCCTTCGTCGACAATCCGGCATCGAGGGCCGGGCAGATCAGTTGGTAGCGGAACAACCCGACCGCATGGCTTCGCTCACGTCGTTTCTCATCGTCGGTAGGCAACACAATCCCCATTCATCGCAGAATGCGCCACCCGAACCTGTTGCCGGGCAGTCACACCCGCGACGATGACGCATCACCCTATTCCGCGGCAGGGTCAACTGGTGTTGCAGAATCCGATGCAGGGGACGGTGGCCAGCCGGGCGAGAGACGCCGACCAGCACTGGCCGCGACCGCGACCTGCGCGGCCGTCACCGCGCCGAGGACCGCGGACCTTCCGAAGCGCGCGGTGATCGCGGTCCGCGCCGCGTCCACCGCGGCAAGGACATCGCCCCACACGGAATCCGATGCCCTCGGCACCGTGACATCGACACCCGTCGTGACCGCGACCGCGAGGAACCAGCTGCGCACCGCATCCGCGCGGGCCGCCGCCGCCCGCAACCAGCCGCGCACCGTCGATCCCGGGATGCCCAACCGCTGCGCGATCGGGCGATGCCCGCTCCCGCGGGCCCTCGCCGCCAACGCCGCCCAGATCACCTCCGCGAGATACGCCCTGCGCAGCAACAACGTCACCGGCAGCAGCACGTGCGTCACCGCGCACCCCCGACAGCGAGCCCGTCGCGGGCGCACCGGAGTGACCAGGCCTGCCACCGGGCGGGACCGGGCGAAACCCCAGCCCGCCAACACCCCGTCCGAGGGATCGACCTCTACCGTGACCATCAGTGCCTTCCGCACTACGCACGGTGCCCCCGTGAGCTCCGCCAAGAATTCAGCGGGGGCGCCGTGCACCCATCAGTTCCTCGTCACACTGACGGTGCAGACCACCAAGATCAACCCCACACTGACGCCGACAACCCGATCGGCAACGTCACTGACGAACACACACCCGATGCTCGGCACCCCCAGCGACGCTCAACAACCGTCACGCATGCGCATTCCCGGACCGGGATGCCTTCCTTGGTCACGGCCAGCCCGATCACGACCTGCGGCAGGTCGTCGCGGTGATCCTTGGAGTGCCCGTAGCGACGGAACGCCTCGTCGTCGGGTTGATGTGCTGGGTCAGGTCAGGCCGAAGAACGCCGTGACTTCGTCGAGAATGAACTGGTTGCGCAGTTTGCAGGCGGAGTTTTGATTGGCAAACAGTCCCGGCTTCTGAAAGAGCATGGGCCTTGTCGACGCTTTTGGTCCATGACACAGGTAGGACCCACTCGTCGTAATCCTCGCTGTCGGAGGGGTCGTCGACCTCCTACATCACCGGACCGGTGTGGAGCGTCAACGGCGGCATGAACATGTGATCCTGACCCAACCCGACAGATCCACACTGGTCAAGCCTCGGTGAGGCGAGGAAAATAGGGACGATGGTCGACATCTATGAGGTACCCGCAG
>SEEV01000657.1 GCA_004211695.1 Rhodococcus sp. (in: high G+C Gram-positive bacteria) | reverse complement strand
TGCGGTCCTACCTGCACGGCATCGGAAGATCCCACTTTTAGGGTTCCCTTACTTGCGTAAATCCGAGCGAAGGCGCTCTTCGTCGACCTCCCAGTAACTGTGCTCACGTCCGTCGAGCATCACCACCGGCAATCGGTCACCGAATTCGGCCCGCAGTTCAGGGTCCGTGGCGGCCGCCTCGTCGACGTCTATGCACGTCAGTTCCAGCCCGAACTCCTCGCACACAACCAGCAGCCGCTCGCGGGCCGGCGCGCACGCACCGCACCCCGCCCGCGTGAGGAGCGTCACCTCGTGTCCGCCCGTGCTCATGCCTCGTCACTTCCTTTCGCCGCCTCCGGTGGAGTCACTGTGCCGTTTCCGGGTCCGGTGACGCCAATCGCCTCGGAGATGAACGTCACACAGTTCCCCGCGGGCGGCCATCCACCCGCCCCGTCCCAGACTCGCGGGATAGGCTGCTCCCAGAGGCTTCTGCGATACGGGAGGTGCGAGTGCCTGCGCGATCACTACCGAGCGGCTCGGGTTTCGGTTCAGGTCTGGCGGGGATCATCCTCCCGGGCCGGCGCCAGTTCAGGAATCCGCTGGGACCCAGCGAGGCCGAGGTACGTGCCAACGTCGCAGGCGAGGCGAGCGCCGACGCGGCCCTCGCACTCCATGTCGCGTCCGGCGAGGAAACCGAGGTCGAGGAACACGACATTCCCCTCGACCTGACGGCCGCCGCGTTCTTCGACGTCGACAACACGATGGTCCAGGGCGCGTCGATCATCCACTTCGCCCGCGGGCTCGCCGCCCGCAAGTATCTGAAGACGTCCGACCTCGTCGACTTCGCGTGGAAGCAGGTCAAGTTCCGCGTCACCGGCAAGGAGAGCAGCGACGACGTCGCCTCCGGCCGCGAAAAGGCCCTCTCGTTCGTCTCCGGACGGTCGACTGCCGAACTCGCGCGGCTCGGTGAGGAAATCTACGACGAGGTCATCGCCGACAAGATCTGGCCCGGCACCCGGGCGCTCGCGCAGATGCATCTCGACGCCGGACAGCAGGTATGGCTCGTCACCGCGACCCCGGTGGAGCTCGCCCAAGTCATCGCGAAGCGCCTCGGCCTGACGGGCGCCCTCGGCACGGTCGCCGAGAGCGAGGACGGACTGTTCACCGGACGTCTGGTCGGCGACATCCTGCACGGCCTCGGCAAGGCCCACGCCGTGCGCGCCCTGGCCGTCCGTGAGGGTCTCAACCTCAAGCGCTGCACCGCGTACTCGGACAGCCACAACGACGTGCCCATGCTGTCGCTCGTCGGCACCGCGGTCGCGATCAACCCGGATACCGATCTGCGCGAACTCGCCAAGAACCGGGGCTGGGAGATCCGCGACTTCCGGACCGGACGCAAGGCCGCCAAGATCGGTGTCCCCACGGCGCTGCTCCTCGGCGCAGCCGGCGGTGCGCTGGCGGCGATCGTCGCCCGCCGCCGCGAACAGGCCGCCTGAGCCGGGCGGCGGTTCGGCCGAAGAGCCGGTTCAGCCGAGGAACACGTTCCGGCGCTTCGCGAGGAGCCGGTACAGCGTCTGCTGGATGGTCTCCCGGACGTGGTCGGTGACCTCGAACAGTTCCATCGGATCGTCGGCCGCCGCCGCGTCGTACGTGTCGGTGACGATCGGCTTGCCGAACTCGATGTACCACTTCGAGGGCAGCGGAACGAGGCCGAGCGGCCCGAAGTGCGGGAAGAGCGGGGTCACCGGGAAGTACGGCATCCCCAGCAGCCGGGCGAGGGTCCCCAGCTCGCCGATCTTCGGGTAGATCTCCTCGGAACCGACGATCGAGCACGGAATGATGGGCGCACCGGTCCGCATGGCCGCAGACACGAACCCACCGCGGCCGAAGCGCTGCAACTTGTAGCGTTCGCTGAACGGTTTGCCGATGCCCTTGAAGCCCTCGGGGAACACGGCCGCCACCTCGCCGTCCTGCAGTAGGCGCACGGCGTCCGGGTGGCACGCGAGGGTGTGCCCGGCCTTGCGGGCGACTCCACCCACCAGCGGCATCTCGAACGCCATGTCGGCGGCCAGCATCCGCAAGGGGCGATGCGCCGGATGATGATCGTGGACGGCGACGGAGGTCATCAGACCGTCGATGGGGAGGACACCGGCATGGTTGGCGACCACCAGCGCACCGCCGGTGGACGGGATGTTCTCGAGACCGCTGACCTCGACGCGGAACCACTTGTCGAACAGCGGTCGCAGGATCGGGAGCCACACGTTCTCGGCGAAGTGCGGGTCGTAGCCGAAGTCGTCCACGTGATAGTCGCCCGACAGCCGACGGCGCACGAACTCGGCGGTGTTGACGATCTGCTCGGCCAGCGCATGCCGGACGGCGTCGACGGCCGAAGATTCGGTGACGGGCTCGGGTGGGGTGATCACGGCAGGTGGAGGCATCGCGGACGGATGTCGGCTCTCGCTCTGCTCACGCCTCGAACGTCCGATAGCGGCCCCGCGCGCGGCTGTCGCACCGTGCAACGGAATGACCTTCGCCACTTCGTTCAC
>SEEV01000207.1 GCA_004211695.1 Rhodococcus sp. (in: high G+C Gram-positive bacteria) | reverse complement strand
ACGTGCCTGCGGAACCGTCACGTCGACGAGTTCCTCCTCCAACCCCGACCGGGCCGCCCGCCACAGTGCCGCCCTGGTCAGGGTCGGGACGACCTCGACGCCCTTCGTCCCGGCGCGCAAACCCGCCACCTCGCGTTCCACGAGCGCACGGAACAGGGCCGCGACGAGCACGACCGTGTCCAGTCGCGGGCAGCTGTCGCACACCCGCAACTCCAGGGTCGGAAGTTTCACCGACGGCCGGACGTCGAAATAGGCCATGCCGGGATCGCTGATCACCCCACTGGCGACCAGGTCGTCGATCATGGTGCCGTATTCGGCGGCCGTGGCGACAGGCGCGGCCGGACCGGTGCTCGGCCAGCGCAGCCACAGAAGCGTCCGCGCGCTGGCATAGCCGGTGTCCGCACCGTCGGACCGGAACGGGGAACTCGCGCTGAGTGCCAGGAGGACGGGCATGTGCGGAGCGACCCGGTGCGCGACCTGCACGGCCTCGTCGCGGTCGGGCAGGTCGACGTGAACCTGTGTGCCGCAGATCAACTGCTCACGCGCGAGCACCTGGTAGTCCGCGAGCATGCGCCGGTAGCGCTGCGTCCCCGTCACGTGCATCTCGGCGGGCAGCGACAGCGGCATCGAGCCCGCGGCCGCCACGCCGATGCCGAGCCCCTCCGCCGCGTCGATCAGCACTCTCCGATGCCGCTCCAGATCGTTCCGCAGACCGTCGAGGTCGGCGTACACACCACTGTTGACCTCGACGACGCACTGCTGGAGCTCGTCGACGAACACGCCGTCGGGAAGTCGAGCCAGCAACTCCGGCGCACGGGTGGTCAGGCGCCGGGTCTTGCGGTCGATGAGGTGGAATTCCTCCTCGACGCCCACTTTCCGTGGGCCGCTGGCGAGCACGATGTGTCTCTATCTCTCGGTCGCGCCCTCGGTGTGGTCGAAGAACACCCAGTCGCCGCCCGGGGGATCGCTCACTCCATTTTTCGCCATGGTCGACGGGTTCCCCGCCCGCCCGGGTCTGAATCATCGGATGGAATATCCCGAACCCTCGCCCCGTTGCACGATCTGATTAATGATTCAACTATCTCGATGAGGAGTGCGGCATGGAACTCGGATTGACGACGTTCGCCGAGGTCGGTTCCGGCGGAACCGCGGCGGTCTCGCCGCGGCAGCGTCTGAAGGACCTGCTCGAGGAGGTCGTGCTCGCCGAGCAGGTGGGCCTCGACGTGTACGGCGTCGGCGAACACCACCGCGCGGATTTCGCTGCGTCGGCACCCGCGGTTGTGCTGTCGGCCGCTGCTGCCCGCACGTCCCGCATCGCGTTGACCAGCGCGGTCACCGTCCTGAGCTCGGACGACCCGGTGCGGGTGTTCGAGGAGTTCGCGACGCTCGACCTCATCTCCGACGGGCGCGCCGAGGTGATGGCCGGCCGCGGATCGTTCACCGAATCGTTCCCGCTCTTCGGTTACGACCTCGCCGACTACGACGAGTTGTTCGTCGAGAAACTGGGCCTGCTGCTCGCACTCCGCGACTCGGAGACCGTGAACTGGTCGGGGCGCCACCGGCCGGCTCTGACGGACCAGTCCGTCTACCCGCGGCCCGAACGTCCCCTTCCCGTCTGGGTGGGCGTCGGCGGCAACCCGGAATCCGTGGCGCGCGCCGGACTGCTCGGCCTGCCGATGGCGCTGGCGATCATCGGGGGTGAACCCGCCCGCTTCGCCCCGCTGGCCGACCTGCACCGGCGCGCGGTATCGGAGGGCGGGCATGCGCCGCAGCCCATCGCCGTCCACGCGCACGGCTACGTCGCGGACAGCGAGGATCAGGCGGCCTCGGAGTTCTACCCGTCGTACGCCGCGGCCATGACCGGTCTCGGACGCGAACGCGGGTGGGCGCCGATGAACCGGCAGGCCTTCGACGGTCTGCGCGGACCCGGCGGCTCACTGGTGCTCGGCAACCCCGAACAGGTGGCCGAGAAGATCGTCGGCATGCGCGACACCCTGGGCATCGAGCGGTTCATGCTGCACCCGAGCGTCGGACCGCTGCCCCACGACAAGGTGATGCGCGCGATCGAACTGCTCGGAACCAAGGTGGCCCCGCTCGTCGAACAGGCGTGATCGGACGGGTGGCGGTGCGCTAACCCGTGCCGTCACCCATCACCGCGCCCTCACGTCTCGGGTCCGCGCCGCCGACCCACCCCGAACCCTGACGTTGCAGCGCACTGAGCCCACTGGACTGCGGGGCGACCGACACCTGGTGACCCATCGCCCGGAGTTGCACGATCAGCGGGTCGTCGGCGCCGTCGTTGGCCGCATTGATGTTCGGATGCTCCCCACCGACGCCGGTGACCGGGGTGTTCGCTGCCCCGAAGTCGACCGCCGACACGGCCTGCTGCGGGTTCAGACCCCAATCCAGCATGCTCACCAGTGTTTTCACGACGAATTGGATGATCACCGAACCGCCCGGGGAACCCGTCGCGTACTGGACGTCGCCCCGCGAACCGTCGCTGCCGCGGTCGAAGACGAGGGTCGGCGCCATCGAACTACGCGGACGCTTACCCGGTTCGACGCGGTTGGCGAGGGGCGCCCCGTCGGGTCCGACCGGCTGGGCCGAGAAGTCGGTGAGCTGATTGTTGAGCACGAAGCCGTCCGTCATGTGGAACGACCCGAACGCCGATTCCACCGTCGTCGTCATCGATGCCACGTTGCCGTACGTGTCGGCGATCGAGATCTGGCTGGTGCCGTGTTCCTTGTCCTGCGGCTGCACCCCCAGCGGAACGGGCCCGAAGTTGCCCGGTTGCGCAGTGCCCATGCTCTTGCCGGGGTCGATGAGGTCGGCCCGCTGCTTCAAGTAGTCCTCGTTCAGCAGCGTGTCGATGGAATTGCCGGGCAGCGGAACGAAATCCGAGTCCGCGACGTACTTGTCCCGGTCGGCGTACGCGAGACGCTCCGCCTCGGAGATGAGGTGCACCGCCTCCGCCGTCGGCTTTCCGCCGTTGTCGTCGAGATTCGTCGGCCCGTACTGCGACAGGTCGAAGTTCTCCAGGATGCCCAGCGTCGCCGCGACCGCCGTGCCACCGGACGACGGGTTCGGCATGCCGCAGATCTCGTGGTCCCGGTACGGCGTGCACAGCGGGGTCCGCTTCTTCGCCTGGTAGTTGGCGAGGTCGTCGAGAGTGATCTGGCCGGGGGTGCGACCGCCCGTCGCCGTTGCCGTCGCATCGACGATGCCCTGCGCGATGGCCCCGGTATAGAAGGCGTCGGCGCCGCCCGCGGCGATCGCCCCCAGCGTCTTGGCCATGGCCGGATTCGTCAGCTTCGTCCCGGCCGGCTTCGGAGTGCCGTCGGGATTCAGGAAGTACGCCTTCGACGCCTCGTCGACGGCCAGGTGGGGCGCGGACTCGGCGATCTGCCCGGCCATCCGGGGGCTGATCTCGAGCCCCTGGTCGGCGAGTGAGATGGCCGGGTCGAACAGTTGCCGCCATTCGTCCCGTCCGTGGTCCCGGTGCGCCATCTCGAGCATCCGCAGGACGCCGGGAACACCGATGGACCTGCCACTCGCGCGGGCGTCGGGCTGGGGCACGGTGCGGTCGGTATCGCTGATCCAGCGGAGGTAGTTCTCCGTCGCGGCCATCGGCGCGACCTCACGCCCGTCGTATGCCTCGACGCTGTTCTGCCCCGCGTCGTAGTAGAGCAGGAACGCCCCGCCCCCGATTCCGGAGGACTGCGGTTCGACCAGACCCAGCACCGTCTGGGCCACGATCAGCGCGTCGGCGGCCGTTCCCCCGTCCCGCAACACCTCGCACGCGGCCTGCGTCGACACCGGGTTGGCGGTGGACACCGCGTACGACGCGGTATCCACCGGCGTCATCCCGGAGCGGTACCCGGTCGCGATCTCCGGGTTGGTCGCGAGATTCTGGGTGGTCGGCGCCGGACCCGGAGGCGGCGGCGCCGCGGTGATCGGGGTGCCGTTGGGGACGTCCGCACACGTCGCCGCGGGGTCGCTCTGCGGCTCCTCGTCCGACGCGCACGCGGCCAGCATGCCGACGCACAGGGCGGCGGCCAACGAGGCCCGAATAGCTGTTCCGATTCCCGTCACAGGACCCATCAACGAACCCTAACAGCGGAGATCCGGCGAAATCCGGCTAAAGACGAGGTCCGAAGTGGCGGGTGAGGATTCGGTAGCCCAGCTCGTGGAGGTGGTGGTGCTCGGGCCACCGGGTCCGGGTCCACGCCGGGTCGGTGTGGGCGGCGGCGATCGCGGCGGTCGTGGAACTGTGCAGATCGAATTCGAGGTCGCGGCCGAGTTCGGCGACGGCAACCGGGTCGCGGGCATCGCCGATCCGCCCGATCGTGGCGGCAACCTGTTCGTCCGCGTCCCGCAGGATCCGGCGATACGAACCCGGAAGCACGGTCCACAACACCGCCAGCGCCACCGCCACACCCAGAGCGGTCTCGAGGAGCCGATCCCGGGAGACCGCGACGAGGTCGACGTGCGTTCGGAGGCCGCCGAGAACGAGGGCGAGCGGGGTGATGAACACCATCGCCAGACCGTAGTTACGGACGAGGAAGGCCTCCGTCCCCGCCATCAGGACCGCCAGGACTAGTACCAGCGCAGCCGCCGTCAGGTCGAGCGTCGACAGCGCGGCGAGCAGAACGAGACCGAGCACCGTCCCGAAGAACCGGTGCAGTCCGCGATACGTCCCGAGCACGCGGTCCGGGCCCTGATGCAGGATCATCGCGGCGGTGATCACCGCCCAGTCGGGACGTCCGACACCGAACGCCAGCGCCAGGAGACCCGCGGCCGGGCCCGCGACCAGCAGTCGCGCGACGATCGTCCAGGACCTGCCCCGCAGATGAGCCGCCCGCGCGAGCCGATAGCGGATCGACGGCCTGGGCAGCGGGACCTGCGGTCGAAGGTCGTCGATATCCGAGGCGTGGTCCGAGTCGAGGCCGTCCACTGCCGACGCGCATCGCAGGTGCGCCGCCCGCAACGTGCGGGTCAGCGGGTGATCGCGGCCGACGAGGGCGGCGTCGTGAAGGCACTGCCACGCGGCGTGCAGCGACCGCACCGCGTCCCGGCGGGAAGTCGGCGACGACGTGTCCGAGAGCGCGGCGTCGACGGCGGCGACCGCAGTCCCGACAGCGGCGCGCTCCGGGGTGCGTGGCCGCGCCACCGCACCTGACATCGACACGATCAACGCAGACGCCGCCCCGACCGCCGACCAGGCCAGGACCTCCGTCACGGCGACACCGAGAGCGGGCAGCGCGGACGCGATCTCCACGGTGAGCAGGGGCAGGAAGGCACCCGGCGCCCCGAGTCGCAGTCCGTCGACGACGAAAGCGCAGACGGCGACGACAACGGTCATCGCCAGAACCAGCGCCATCCCCCACAGCGCGGAACCGCCCGCCGCTGTCGCGTCGTGGACGAAGGCACCGACCGCGGCTCCGACCCCGGCCAGCAGCACCATCACCGCGGCGGCGACCGACACCACCCGCCACCGCACCCGGTACGCCCGGCCCTCGCCGTACACGACGGCGAACGCTCCCAGCGTCGCGATCGCGGCGACCGCCGAATGTCCGAGCGCGACGCCGGCCAGCGCGGGCAACGCGACGGCCACCCCGGCGCGCACCACACCCGGCCACCGGCGCCCCTGTTTGGGGACCCCCAGAAGCAACGACCGTGCCGGGGCCGGCGCAGGGATCGGCACACCGTGATCCCGCGACCCGGTTCCCTGATCCTGCGCACCTACCGACACGACCACACACGATACGAGCGGTCGCGTCACTCCAAACAGGCGATGAGGTGCATCTCACGTGCCGCGAGCGGTCCGATCAGGTGTGCGGCCGATGGAGCGGACGTCCGTATTCCGCGGCGAGCAGGCCGAGAGCGACGGCGCCGGCGCCGGCGAGCAATCCGAAGTCGCGCAGCGCGACGTCGTAGTACCCGGGCAGCGTGAGCAGGTTGACGATGATCCCGGCCAGCCAGGCGGCGACGACCCAGGCACCGATTCGCGGAGCGACGGCGACGAGGATTCCGGCGAGCACTTCGATCACGCCGACGACGTACATGCCCTGCTGCGCTGTTCCCGGCAGGATGCCGTCGATCCACGGCGCCAGGTATTGCGGCCAGTCGGTGAGCCAGTTCGTGAACTTGTCCAGTCCGAACAGGATCGGCGCGACCGTGAAGACCGTGCGGAGTAGGAGGAAGGCCTGATACCCGGGCTCGGACAGGGTATGCGCACCGTGGCTGACCTGGGGTGGAGTGTTGGTAGTCATGACGACTCCTTCTAAAATCTATGTCTCTTGACTATAGAATTTCGAGCAGGATTTAGTCAACGCTTTTTGGTTTTACAATGGCGTCATGAATGCCACGCCGCACTCGGACGTCTCGGCCGTCTCTTCCCTCGACGAGCCGGTTCGGCGACGGCTGTACGACTACGTGCGCGCACAGACGTCGCCGGTCAGTCGCGACGACGTCGCCGAGGCGCTGGACCTCGCCCGCTCGACGTCCGCGTTCCATCTCGAGAAGTTGGCCGACGAGGGTCTTCTGGCGGTGGAGTTCGTGCGGCGGAGCGGGCGATCGGGGCCCGGGGCGGGACGTCCCGCGAAGCTCTACCGTCGTTCCGCCCGCGAATTCTCGGTGCATCTCCCCGAGCGCGCGTACGTGCTGGCGGGAGAGTTGTTCGCCCGGGCGATCGAAGACGCAGAGACCACCGGAACATCGCCGCGCGCAGCCCTCGGCGCACGGGCACACGACTTCGGGCGCGACCTCGGCGCCGACACGGGCAGCACGGAGGACGACCTGATCGCCGCGCTCGAGAAATGTGGTTACGAACCGCGCAGCAGCGACGGCACCATCGACCTGGTCAACTGTCCGTTCCACACACTCGCGCGCAGGCACACCGACATGGTCTGCAGCATGAACCTCGCGCTCCTCGCCGGACTTCTCGACGGCGCCGGGCGCGAAAATCGTCGCGCCACACTGGCACCCAGGGACGGGTTTTGCTGCGTGCGGATCGCGGGCGACACGGCCGGGCCGGACCCCGCTGTCACCGTCGGCGGGTGAGCAACACGATCCAGGACGAGGGCGTGCGGGCGGCGAGCGCACGTGAGTGGCAAAGAGTGCTCCGCGACGCATCGCCCCTCACCTGGGGGCGGTGCCCACGACGACGGTGGCACCCACCTCGTCGGAACTCTCGACCCACGTCGTCAACCCGGCGTCCGCGAACGCCTCGGCGGTCTGCGGCGCCTGCCTCTCGCTGGTCTCGATCAGGAGGTGCCCGCCGGGCGCGAGCCAACTCCGAGCCGCCGTGGTCACGCGACGCTGGATCTCGAGGCCGTCGGTGCCGCCGTCGAGCGAGACCCGCGGTTCGTGGAGCCGGGCCTCCGGCGGCATCAGCCTGATCGCCTCGGTGGGGACGTACGGGGCGTTGGCTACCAGGATGTCGACACGCCCCTTCAACGACGTGGGCAGCGGTGCGTACAGGTCGCCCTTTAATACCCGGCCGGGTTCCGGGACGTTGCGGCGTGCGCACCGGACGGCGGCGGGGTCGATGTCCACCGCATACAACTCGATCCGATCGAGCGTGTCGGCCAGCGCGGCCCCCACCGCCCCCGAACCGCAGCACAGATCGACCACGACAGCGGTCGTCGGCGCGAGGGCCGCTGCCTGCTCGACGAGGAACGCGGTGCGGCGCCGGGGCACGAACACCTGCGGATCCACTTCGATCCGCAGCCCGCAGAACTCGGCCCAGCCGAGAACGTGCTCGAGGGGCACGCCGGCGACGCGGCGGTCCAACATCGACGCGAGTTCGTCCGACGTCCGGGCGGCGGAGACGATCAGCCGCGCCTCGTCCTCGGCGAACACACAGCCGGCGGCGCGCAGCCTCGTGACGAGGACGAATTCGAGGGACGGTGACAGAGACACTGACATAGGAGAGCCTTTCGGAATGCCGATGGGCGCTCTCCCGGTCACCTTATGTCGGTAAGACCGCGCGGTCGCGGAGTGAGAGCACCCGACCTGTTCGAACGGACACGGGTCTCACCTCCTCGATTCGGATCCTGCTCGGACTGGCAACACTACCTCCACCCACCGCCACCGGGCAGCGGATTTACCGGCCGCTGCCGGTTTCCGGCCGGCCACTCGCCGTCGGGACCAACGGCCGCGCGGACGATACGATCGTCGCCGTCACAGGCCTCGAAAGGAATCACACGCCCCATGCGCCGCACCCTTGCTCTGACCGCCCTCACCGTCTGCTCCGCGGCATTCCTCACCGCGTGCGGTGGCGACACCGACACCGCAGCATCCGAGACGACGACCGCTTCCGCCTCCGTGGTGGCGCGGACCACCGCTGCGACGGCCCCCGGAAGCCGTGTCTTCTCGGTCGCCGACAACCCGGAAACGGCCGCCGACTACCTGGCCTACCTGCGCGCGAACAACCAGACCGTCACCGACGACGACCTCGCCGTGCATCAGGCGGGCGAGATCTGCACCGCTCTCGACGCGGGCAAGCCCCTCGACCAGGTGCGTGAGGAGTGGACGCCGATGCTCACCAACGACGGCGTCTACCCGTACATCATCGGCGCGATCACCCGGTACTGCCCCGATCACGAGAACGTCCTCAACTAATAGGCGCTTCGCGCTCGTGCGTGGTTAACGAGTCTCTGCACTCGTCAACCGCGCACGGGCGGCGGAGCCGCCCGTGGGAATACCTGGACACAGCGGGTGTTACACACCATGAAGTAGTTGAAGAATCAATTACATGAGAACGAGGAGACACCCCATGCCTGCCGTGACGGTCGACAACATCCTTGCCCTGCCGCGTATCGACGCACCCGCTCCCGGCGCCGTCGACCGCCCCGTCCGCTCCCTCACCACCGCACCCGTCGGGTACGAGGGCGAAGGCTTCCCGGTTCGCCGCGCGTTCGCCGGCATCGACCTGTCCGCCCTCGACCCGTTCATTCACATGGACCAGATGGGTGAGGTCGACTACGCACCCGGTGAACCCAAGGGCACACCGTGGCATCCGCACCGCGGCTTCGAGACCGTCACCTACATGATCGACGGCATCATGGAGCACCAGGATTCCAACGGCGGCGGCGGGACCATCGGCGGCGGTGACACGCAGTGGATGACCGCGGGTGGCGGCATCCTGCACATCGAGACCCCGCCCGAGCATCTGGTGATGAGCGGTGGCCTGTTCCACGGCGTCCAGTTGTGGGTCAACCTTCCCCGCGACAACAAGATGGCCGCACCCCGCTACCAGGACATCACCGGGCAGAAGGTGGCCCTGCTGTCCTCGGCCGACGGCGGCGCTCTCGTCCGCGTGATCGCCGGTGACGTCGACGGCCACCACGGTCCCGGGTCCACGTACACGCCGATCAGCCTCGTCCACGCGACGGTCGCGCCGGGCGCGAGCCTGACGCTGCCCTGGAACCCCGAATTCAACGCGCTCGCCTACGTCCTCGCGGGCGAGGGGCTCGTCGGTTCGGAGCGCCGGCCGATCCGGATGGGTCAGACCGCCGTCTACGGGCGCGGTGACGCCCTGACGATCGCCGCGGCCGACACCCAGGATTCGCGGACCAAGTCCTTCGAGGTGTTCGTCCTCGGCGGCAAGCCGATCCGGGAGCCCGTCGCGATGGCCGGGCCGTTCGTCATGAACACCCGGGCCGAGGTGATGCAGGCGTTCGAGGACTTCCAGGCCGGCCGCCTGGGTTCGGTTCCCGCAGCGCACGAAACGCTGAGCTGACGCCAGGTGAGTGGCAAAGTGTGCCGGAGCACACCGTGCCACTCACATGCGGAAGGCCCTGCCCGACAGACGGTTCGGCGCAGGGTCAGGGTCAGGGGCGCTTGATCTTCGCGTCGATGCGGTGAATTCGCAGGTCGTCCGGCGGGATCCGGAACGTCTCGATCACCCGGACGGTGACGAGGGTGCGGCCGAACAGTCCGGCGTCCAGGAGGTAGTCGACGGTGACGTTGTCGCCGTCGACCGACCACACGCAGTCGCGGATCGCCCGGATCCCCCGGTACTGGGGGCCGCCGGACAGGCTTCGGCGCAGGTGATTTCCGGAGAAGGCCGTCTTCAGGCCCACCTCGTACCGGACCGCCCGGGGTTCGATGGGCACCGAGTTGCCGTCGTGGCTGAGCAACGCGTCCAGGTAGGCCCGGGCGACATCGACCTGTGTGTTCATGTCAGTAGTCGAACATCTCGGCCGACGCGAGCACCAGCGTTTCCGCGTCATCGCAGTTCGGCGCCGACGCCGCGACGGACGCCGTGAGCCGATTGCTCCGTTTGTCCCGTTCACCCACCGGGCTCGACGGCAGGTTGGTGTCGAACACGGCACCCGGATAGAAGTAGTAGTGGCACGAGAGCGCGTCCCGGAAGTACGTGAACGGCTTGCCGTCGAGTTCGACGGCGTCGGGGCCGCCGGTCCGGGGCGGTTCCGGCGACAGCGCGAGTTGCACGGACGCCTCGGCGCCGCCGCGAAGTGTCAGAAGGCATTCGTAGGGGCGGCTACCCGGCGCGAACGTCTCGATGCCGCGTCCGGACATCTTCTCGACCACTCGGCACGGATCTTGTTGCGCAAGAGGAACATCCGAACCGGTACGAACCGGCGAGCGCAGCCTGTCCGGCACCGATCCGAGCACCGTGCGCGCCTCGGCGCAGTCGTCGCCGGCGGCGGAGTCACCCGTTCCGCCTGCCCCGTCGAGATACGACACGTGCCCCCAGCGCCCCGCCGCCACGTCGTCCTGCACTCCCGGAACCGGGGGCAGCGAGAAGTAGAGGGTGCACGTACCCGGGAGCGCGCCGGCCGCGGGCCGCACCTCGAGTCCGGCCGTCGCCTCGCCGGCACCGGTTCGCTCCGTGGGTTCGCGTTCACCCACCGCCACCTCGACCCAGACGGGGCTGGCGGGCGTGCCGCGGGGAGGCACCAACTCGGCGTGGCAGGTCGACAGGTCGCCGACGAGCCCGAAGGCGGTGACCTGTCCGAGCGACGCCACCAGATCCTCGTCGAGCAGTCCGCACGGCGAGATGTCGCGGGCCGCGGCGGCGACGGCCAGTTCCGCCCGGGTGTGTTCGCTGACCGGCTGACCGTAGACGGGCTCGCCGGCCCCGGCGACGCTCGGCGCCCCCTCGACCGTGCCGGAACACGACACCAGGAGTACCGTAAAAAGGGCGGCCACCAGCGGTGATACCACCGTCACGCTGCGGCCCACCGGTCTCTCCTCACTCGGACTTCGAACCCCGGCACGCGGACGACGATGCCCGGAGTACAGTGCTGAGTATGCAGCGCGCACTCCTCCTTGGTTGCCGCGACGGGGTCTGATCCAGACTGGCTTCCCGTCGCGGGGTTTCTCGTGCGCCGGTCGACACAGCCGTTG
>SEEV01000656.1 GCA_004211695.1 Rhodococcus sp. (in: high G+C Gram-positive bacteria) | reverse complement strand
ATCGACGGCATCAGCGCCTCGGCCACGACGGTCCGACGCTGGCTCGCACAGGACGCCCTCAAACCCTGGCAGTACCAATCGTGGATCTTCATCCGAGACCCGCAGTTCGAGATGAAGGCTGCCGTCGTCCTCGATCTCTATGCCCGAAGGTACGACGGAGTCGAGTTGGGGGCGGACGAGTACGTGATCTCCGCGGACGAGAAACCGTCCATCCAGGCCCGCCGGCGCTGCCATCCCACGCAGCCGGCCGACACAGGCCGGCCGATGCGCGTCAATCACGACTACCGCCGTGGTGGGGCACTGGCCTATTTGGCGGCCTACGACGTCCACCATCGAACGGCGCCTGCTCGACTTCGAGGACCGGTACAACGCCACCGCTGTGCCGTTCAAGTGGCGCTACACCACCGCGGACCTGCACCGACACCTCGAACGACTCGACCACCACGACCGAACCCGACAAGCGGCATGACCCCCGACGAATTTATGAACCCAACCACTTAGATCGCCGGCCAACCCGTGGCCGGGCAGGCATGTGGGGCGAGCGGGTCCGGTTCGTCGACCGCGTCAGAAGGGCGTTCAGCGCCTCGGCCCTGGGTGTCGAGGATCTCCCGCGCCGCCTTCGGTGAGACCTGCACGGACAGGAACACCCGCCGCAACCAGATCGTCCGCGGTGAACCGGTCCGCCTCCCCGGCCCGATTACCGGTGCTGGGCCAGGAGTCGAAGTGCGCGCCGACGTAGGCGGCATCGCCCAAATACGGGCGGTCGTAATACTTCGTCAGTGCCTCGATCGCCGCAGTATCCGAGTCCGACGCGAGGGTGAACGGCAGCCGGAATGTCATACCTCGCACCCTCTCACCCTCTCACCCCCACGCGCCGGCGACCGGGAACCGAGCCGAGGTGGTCGCTACGCGCCGGGCCCGGAATCAGGGGCGGTGTCGGCCGCGGCTGTCTCGGGCAGAAGCGTGCGCGCCTTCTCTGCCAGGTCCGGAAGGCCGAGCGCACCTCGCCAATCACCGTAGGCCCGTGCCGGGGCGGTCCGGGCGAGTTCCTCGTCCACCGGGGCACGAACCGGGCGATCTCGTCGGCGGTCAGGATCTTCCCGAGCGGCGGCGTGGTTGCTGCATTCCCGGTGATGGCGTCTCCCCCATTGTTTGAGCTGACTGGACGTCGTGCGGACAGTATCGCGTTGCGGGCGTGGCACTTCGGACGTCACAGGGACGTGTCCTCTGCCCAGTTCAGTGATAGGAATGCGCGGTGATCGATGCGCACAAGGGATGGCCTGACGGCGGGTGCACTACCACTCGCTTCTTCGACGGCATTGACCGCTGGAGGACTGCGAACCCGCCGCCCGGACCCCCAGTTCGTGCCGCGGCGCGTCTGCAGCTTGGCCACTTCAGGCGCCCGCACCAGGCTCAGTGACGGCACTGCATGCGCGCACGGCCACGGTCATCGCCCTTATGTCGCCGTCCTTTCTGGCGGTCATGTCTCAGAGGGAGACGAGGACGGCGTCGCTGCGCTTGAGCGCGCCTTTTTCGACTTACTCACCTGCTGGGCTCCATCGCCTCGTACCTGCCGCACCTCGTCGAGACCAGAACCGGACCAGACCTCGACAACACAAGAGACGCGCCGTTTCGCCACACTGCACAAGCAGGCCTCCAGGTTGGCCAAGACACTGATGGAATCCTGCATGCCAGCGTGGTTTGTGGATGAATGTCGCTGACGCCAGAGCGGTGCGACACCGACCTTGGCGGGGTGAGGAAGCTGACGGTTACGCCGCCACCGATGAGCGCTTCCTATGACGTGCTTGTGCGTGAACTACGATCGAGTGCCGCAATCGCGGACAGACCATAGATTCTCTCAGAAGAGGTGATACCGCGCTGAAGTCGGGCCACTTCGAGCCTCACAGCATCTCGGACCCGGTGCTTGAACTCCGTGACGTCTATCGAGATGACGTTTGTAATGTTCCTCGGGGTGGGACCACCATCACCAATCGGCGCCCAGAGTAGCGCAAAGTCGAGAATGCCATCGCCGCTGCGACTGTTCCACAGAGTCATGGGCGACTGCCACTGCACGGTGTCGAGGATTCGAGTTTATTTGTGGTGCATGGGGTGTCCAGCTCGTGAAGGCGTAGCAGGGATCCGTCCGGGCAGGGTTTGCCGCCCAAGTTTCTTGTCGGGTCAGTTTCGGCTCCGCTGACGGCAGCCACACCGGGGCGGTTCGGAGCGACCCGCGAAGGGATTTACCTGCTCACGGTTTCTGGCTGTTCGGGAAGGATCTCTATCGTTCCAGGGCGTTTGTACGCTGATTCCCCAGTCGCGACGGCACCCACCTCAAGGGAGACGAGCGCCGTCACCGACTTGCCACGGTACGTGACTGAGCCGAAATCGGCGGGATCCCAATCGAGGCGGGCGCCCATGTGTCGCGCTGGTCCTTCTTCAGCGTTCCTATTGATCAAGACCACGGGGCAACCGAAAGGATCATGCGGGACATCCGAGGAGCCGAACAAGCGTCCTCTGCTGCCACGCGTACTCTACCGCGGCATCAAAGCCGCCCGACGCGTAATACCGAAGTCGCTGGACTTGTGTGTCATTGCCGACCTGAGTCAGACGCTGCAAAGCGTGTCGTCTCGTCGCCTACAGGCTTGGCATCAGTCGCGTCCATCTCCCGGCGCAACGTCTCCGGCCCCATCCACAATGCCACCAATGCAATCACCGCCAGAGCTGTCATGTATCCCACGATCGCCCACCATGACCCGGTCCATGCGAACAGGGCAGTAGCAACGAACGGAGCCAACCCGCCGGCCAGAACGGAGCCGACTTCCCGCGAGAACGCAAAGCCGGACAACCGGAATTCTGTATCGA